>DASZPV010000205.1:0-61631 GCA_035549875.1 Caulobacterales bacterium | reverse complement strand
TCGCGGCGCCTTCTCCTATCTCGACGTGCTGGAAGCCCAGCGTTCGCTCTCCGATGCGCGTCAGGCGCGCGTCGATTCACTTCGTTCCTATTACACCAATGAAGCCGCGCTTGACCGTTTGACGGCGCGCTTCGCCGACGTGCTGCCGCTTGAGGAGCAACATCAATGATGACTTTCAGAATGAAGTCCGTTCTCGCCGCGCCGCTTGCGTTCGCGGCGCTATTGTCTCTTTCGTCCTGTGGCGGGGACAATGCTGGCGCCGAGAAAGGCGCCGCCACGCCCGCCGGCGCCGCGGCCGAGCATGGCGCCGAGCGCGTTACGATCACGGCGGAAGCCGCACAAGCATCGGGCATTGGCGTTGCGACCGCTGGTCCCGGCGCGATCCGTGAAACGCTGACCCTCACGGGAAGACTGATGCTGCAGCCGGCCGCGCGCGCGGAAATTCACGCGCCCTATCCGGGTCCCGTGCGCGCCGTCCTGCGCAATGTCGGCGATGTCGTGCGGCACGGCGAAACGCTGGCGCGGGTTGAGAGCGCGGAAAGCCTGCAAACCTACGCCATCGCGACGCCGCTGGCGGGCATCGTGCTGGAACGCCAGACCAATATCGGGGACGTGACCGGCGACGATCCGCTGTTCGTGGTCGGCGATCTCTCCCGTCTGCAAGCCGAACTCAATGTCGTGACGCGCGACATCGGGCGTATCGCGTCGGGTCAAACCGTCATCATCACGGGTCTGGATGGCGCGACGCGCACCGAGGTGCGTATCGCCAGCGTGTTGCCGATGGCCGATGCGCATAGCCAGACATTGATTGCGCGCGCGCCGATCACGGTCAGCGCCACTTCGCCGATGCGGCCCGGCATGGCCGTGCGCGGCGCTGTCGTGCTCGCGCAGCAGGAGGTGGCAGTCGCCGTGCCCGTGTCCGCCATCCAATCGTTCGAGGGCCGCAATGTGTTGTTCGTGCGCATCGCGCCCGACACGTTCGAAGCACGCCCAGTCACCATCGGACGCACGAGCGCTGACACCGCAGAAATCACGGCAGGTCTGCGCGCCGGCGAGGTTTACGTCGCTGAGAACGCTTTCCTGGTGAAGGCCGAGATCGGCAAGAACGCCGCCTCGCACGACGACTGAGCCCCGCGCCCGCACACAGCTTCCGGATATTCCCATGATCAGCCGCCTTCTTGAACTCGCCGTGAAAGCTCGATGGGCCGTCATCGCGATCACGCTCATCGTCGCCGCGATCGGCGTCTTCAATATCGTCCGCCTGCCGATCGACGCCGTTCCCGACATCACCAACCGACAGGTTCAGATCAACACGGTGGCGCCGTCGTTCGGCCCGCTCGATGTCGAACGCCTCGTCACCTATCCGGTGGAAACCGCCATGTCCGGCATCGTCGGCCTGGAAGGCACACGCTCGATTTCCCGCAACGGCTTCAGCCAGGTCACGGTCGTCTTTCGTGATGACGTGGACATCTATTTCGCGCGCCAACAGGTCGCCGAGCGGCTGACACAAGCACGGGAGAGCTTGCCCGCTGGCGTCGAGCCGCAAATGGGTCCGATCTCCACCGGCCTCGGTGAAGTGCTGATGTGGACCATCCACTTTGCCGATCCCAACGCGCAAGGCGCGCGCGCAACACCCGGACAGCCAGGCTGGCAACCCGATGGCGCTTATCTGACGGTTGAGGGCGAACGCCTCGCCGATCCTGTCGCGCAAGCTGCCTATCTCCGCACGGTTCAGGACTGGATCGTGCGGCCGCAGATGCGTTCGGTGGCGGGCGTCGCTGGCGTCGATTCCATTGGCGGCTATGAGAAGCAATATGTCGTCACGCCGGATTCAGGCGCGCTCTCGGCTTATGGCATCTCGTTCTCGGAACTCGCAGAAGCGCTCGAACGCGCCAACCTGTCGGTCGGCGCCAATTTCATCCAACGCGGCGGCGAAGCCTTTCTGGTTCGCGCCGACGCGCGCATCCGCAATCTTCAGGAAATTTCCGAGGCCGTCGTCGCCACGCGCGACCGTGTGCCGATCACCGTGCGCGATGTCGCCAATGTGACGGTCGGCGGCGATCTTCGCACAGGCGCCGCGACCGAAGACGGCCGCGAAGTCGTCGTCGGAACGGTGCTGATGCTGATGGGCGGCAATAGCCGCACCGTCGCGGCTGACGCCGCCGCGCGCCTCACCGAGATTTCGCGCACGCTGCCGCCCGGCATCGAGGCCGAAGTGGTCTATGACCGATCGCGTCTGGTCAACGCGACCATCGCCACGGTTGAGCGCAATCTCGCCGAAGGCGCGCTGTTGGTGGCCGCGACCCTCTTCCTGCTGCTCGGCAATGCGCGCGCCGCCATCATCGCGACGCTGATCATTCCGGTCTCCATGCTGATGACCTCCATCGGCATGAATATCTTCGGCGTGTCCGGCAATCTGATGAGCCTTGGCGCCCTCGATTTCGGCCTGATCGTTGATGGCTCGGTTATCATCATCGAGAATTGTTTGAGGCGATTAGCGGAGCGACAACATCACGAGGGGAGGCTCCTCGCGCTACCAGAGCGCCTTTATGAAGTGATGGAAGCGGCGCGCGAGATGATCAAGCCGACCATATTCGGTCAGATCATCATCTTCCTGGTGTTCGCGCCGTTGCTCACGTTCTCCGGCGTCGAAGGCAAGATGTTCTCGCCGATGGCGATCACACTGCTGCTGGCGCTCGGCGCGGCCTTCATCCTGTCGCTCACGTTTGTGCCCGCGATGGTGGCGATCCTGATCAACGGCAAAGTTGCCGAAAAGGAAGTCAAGATCATCGAGATCGCGCGCAAGCGCTATGAGCCTGGCCTCGATTTCTCGATTCGTCGCCCGCTGCCCGTCATTGGCGGCGCCATCGCCGTGTTTGCCCTCGCCGGCGCGCTCTTCTTCACGTTGGGCCAGGAATTCATCCCCCAACTCGATGAACAGGACATCGCCATTCAGGCGGTGCGCATTCCTTCGACGTCATTGCAGCAGTCCGCATCGATGCAGGCGCGTGTGGAGCAGGTGATTTCGGAATTTCCTGAAGTCGCGTTCGTATTCTCCAAGACCGGCACCGCGGAAGTGGCCTCTGATCCGATGCCGCCCAACGCCTCGGATTGCTTTGTCATTCTGCGCCCGCGCAGCGAGTGGCCGAACCGCAATCAGAGCAAGGAGCAATTGATCGAGCGCATCGAAGCGCGCCTGCAAGACCTGATCGGCAACAATTATGAATTCAGTCAGCCGATCCAGATGCGCTTCAACGAATTGATCGCCGGCGTACGCGGCGATGTGGCGATCAAGCTCTATGGCGATGATCTGACGCAAATGAGCGCCGCGGCGGGACGTATCGCCGCCGTGCTGCAATCCATCGACGACGCAGCGGATGTCAAAGTCGAACAGACGGGTGGCTTTCCCACGCTCGATGTCGCCTTCGACCGCGATGCGATCGCGCGCTACGGCCTCTCGCTTTCGGAAGTTTCCGACACCGTCGCCACCGCCATGGGCGGGCGCGAGGCAGGGCTCGTCTTTGAAGGCGATCGCCGCTTCAATGTAGTCGTTCGCTTGCCCGACCCCGTCCGCGACGATCTGGAGGCGGTCGGGGCATTGCCGGTGATGCTGCCAGAAAGTGGCGACGAACCGCGCACGTCCGTGCCGCTTCGCGAACTCGCAACCTTTCGTTTCTCGGAGGGCTTGAACCAGGTCAGTCGTGAAAACGGCAGCCGCCGGGTCGTGGTGCAGGCCAATGTGCGCGGCAGGGATCTGGGCTCGTTTGTCGCCGAGGCGCAACGGCGCGTCAGCGCCGACGTACAATTGCCGACCGGCGCCTATCTCGACTGGGGCGGCCAATTTGAGAATTTGCAATCGGCGTCGCAACGTATGTCACTGATCGTGCCGGCCTGCTTCATCGTCATTTTCGGCGTTCTCTACATGGCGCTCGGCACATTCCGTTCGGCCGGCGCCGTATTCACAGCCGTGCCGTTGGCGCTGGCGGGCGGCGTCTACACGCTCTTCCTCACCGGTATGTCGTTTTCGATTTCCGCCGCCGTCGGCTTTATCTGTCTCGCAGGCGTGGCTGTTCTGAATGGTCTCGTCGTCATGACCGGCATCAACAAGCGACTCGATCTCGGCATGCCCATAGAGGACGCCATTCGCGAAGGCATGGTCGAGAAATTCCGCGCCGTGCTCATGACCGGCATCGTGCCTGCAATCGGCTTCGTGCCGATGGCGATCGCCCATGGCACCGGCGCGGAAGTGCAAAAGCCCCTCGCAACGGTCGTCATCGGCGGCCTCATCACCGCGACGTTGCTCACGCTCTTTGTGCTGCCCGCAATTTGCCGCGTGATGTTGCGCACCGGCCATCGCAGCAAGGAAGGCGAGATGCCGACCGCCTACACCGACGGCGCCCCGGTCCAAGCGGAATAACAATGGAGGAGACAAACCAATGTCGCTGACCGCGCTTCAGAACGCCCTGCCCGCCTATGCGGAAGATCTTCGCAAGAACCTCGAACGCCTTGCCGGTGAAAGCCTGCTCTCCGATCAGCAGAAGTGGGGCTGCTTTCTCGCCTGCGCCTTTGCCTCCGGAGTGCCCTTAGTGGCGAAGGCGGTCAGGGCCGAGGCGGAAAACCGGCTGACCCCTGAGGCGAAATCTGCGGCCAAAGCCGCCGCCGCCATCATGGGCATGAACACGGTCTATTACGGCACAATCAATTTGCTCGCGAACCACGATTATCGCGGCGCCCCCGTCAATCTGTCGATGACCGCGCTCACGGACCCCACCGTCGACAAGATCGATTTTGAGCTTTGGGCCTTCGCCGTATCGGCGATGTCGAATTGCGCTGCATGCCTCAATTCCCATGAATCGGAATTGCACAAGCGCGGCCTCACGCCGGAGCGCGTCCAGGCGGCGCTGAGAATAGCCGCGACCATGAACGCCATCGGCATCGTGCTGCGCGGCGAGGCCGCCATGGCGGCGTGAGGGCCTCAACCGAACGCTGGTAGCAGCACGGCCAGCGATCGAGTCTACGCCTCTAGGTCATGTCCGTGCCGGTGGTGGGCGTCGGGATAGTGGGCATGGGCGTGCCGCATCGGCGTATGCACATGCCAATGCGTATGCGGCTCGCCCGCTGGATCGCCTGGCGCATGCGCATGCTGATGATGGTCATCATGAACATGGGCGTGCTGATGCGCCGTCGCATCGTGCTGATGCTCATGTGCGTGAGTCTCAGTCAGGTGGAGCCAAACGCCAATCGCTATGAGGATGCCAGCGGCGATAAGGATCGGCGTAACCGGCGCGTGGAACGCCGCCACCGCCAGAAGCGCCCCAAGAAAAGGCGCGGTCGAGAAATACGCGCCGGTGCGGCCGGCCCCCAGTTCGCGCAACGCAAACACGAACAGAACGAGGCTCACACCGTAGCCCGCGAAGCCAACAATCATTGCGCCGGCTGCGTGATACAGGTGTGGCCAGCGCGCGCCAGCCAGAACCGCCAGTCCCAAATTAGCAGCGCCGGCGAACAAGCCCTTGAGCATCGCGACGACGGTGGCGTCGTTGAGCGCCACCTTGCGCGTAAGATTGTTATCGACGCCCCAGGCAAGGCAGGCGCCGGCAATCAGTACCGGCCCCAAACTCGCGGCGAAGGTCGGCGCGCCGTTCCAAGCGAGCGCCGCCGCACCGAGCGCGATGACGCCCATGCCCCAGATCAACCGCGCATGGACATGCTCACGAAAAGCAAGCCAAGCGATGAGCGCTGTGAAGACACCCTCCAGGGTCAGCAACAGTGATGAGGTGGCGGCGTCAGTCATCGCCAGACCGAGCATCAGCAGTACAGGGCCGACGCCGCCACCAGAGATGATCGCTCCAAGGAGCCAGAGCCTGTCAGGCTTCGCAATGTTGAGACGTAAACGGCCGCCGTCAGCGATCAGGCGGAACGCGAGCAGCCCGAGTCCCGCGCCTTCATAGAGAAGCCCGGCCATCAGCCACGGATCGACGACGCCAAGCAACGCTTTGGCGAGCGGCGATGAAGCGCCGAACAAGAGCGCCGCGCCGAATGCGAAGGTCGGCCCTTTGATGGTGCGCGCATCAGTCATGATACCAGCTTAACACGCATTCCCCGGGGCGCTCGATATCGTTGATCGGCGTTGCACCCAAACGCGCATTGACGTTTCGTGATGGCAACTGAACAAGAGCAGCGCCATGATAAACGACAAAGACCTGCGTCACGCGATCTTGCTCGTTGCCACGCTGAACCTCGCCTATTTTGGCGTCGAGTTTCTTATCGCGCTCAAGATTGGCTCGGTCTCACTGATCGCGGACAGCGCCGATTTCTTCGAGGATGCGGCTGTCAATTTTCTTATTCTCGTTGCGCTCGGCTGGAGCGCCCGAAAGCGCGCCCAGGTCGGCATGGCGCTCGCCGCCATTCTGCTTGCGCCGGCCATAGCGTTTCTCTGGACGCTGGCCAACAAGCTCTCGTCCTCAGTCCCGCCCGATCCAGTTTTACTTGGCGTCACGGGTACTGGCGCGCTCTTCGTCAATCTGTTCTGCGCGTTTTGGCTTGCGCGTTGGCGCCACCAGGGTGGCAGTCTCACACGCGCAGCCTTTTTGTCCGCGCGTAACGACGCCATCGCCAATATTGGCATCATCGGCGCCGGCGCCGTCACCTTCTACCTTTGGCCTACGATATGGCCCGATGTGATCGTGGGACTTGCCATCGCCGCAATGAACATCGACGCCGCACGCGCTGTGTGGAAAGCGGCGCGAGACGAACACCGGCAAGCGCCGGCGCAGCCTTGATCAATACGACAGAAATTTGTCTTCGAGGCCACTGTCCTCAGACAAGGCCCCGGTTAGGTGGATTCCTGCTAGGCGCGTGGACGCCGCCCAATCTGGCCGGCGTCCACCACCGCCCTATTGCTTCTGGACCATCGTGACGATTCCGGTCTCGCTCGCACTCTTGAGTTCGAACGTCACATGATCGCCGACCGCAATGCCATGCAACATGGCGGGGTTCTCAGCGTGAAACTGCATGGTCATTGCTGGCCAAGAGATCGCCGGGATGGCCTCGTGGTTGAACGTGATCGTGCCGGCGGTCGCATCGACTTGTGTCACCACGCCCGTCGAGCGGATCGGGCCGGCCGCTTGCGCGGTTGCCGACATGGCCATGTCGCCTGTCTTGCTTGCATCCGCCGCGGGAGCAGGCGCCGTCGTGGACGTTGACGGCCGCGAACAAGCTGCCGTGGCGAGGGCAAGCGCCGCCACGACGAACGCCCCAAAGACTTTCCCCTTCATGTTGCTTCTCCAATTTCCTGACCGATCCGTGATTGGGAGAGTGCGAGCGCTTTACGCTCAAGGTCGCGGCGCCGGACCAGGTAGTACGCCGCAGGTATGACAAAGAGAGACAGGAATGGCGCTGTGAACATGCCGCCGACCATAGGCGCGGCGATGCGGCGCATAACTTCCGCGCCGGCGCCGCCTGTCCAGAGGATGGGCAAGAGACCAGCGAGAATGACAGCAACAGTCATAGCCTTTGGACGGAGGCGTAGCAACGCGCCCTCGCGGACAGCCTCGGCGATCACGCTAGGCGTGATCTCGACGCCGCGCGCCTCGCGCTCCTTAAGCGCATTCTTCAGATAGATGAGCATGACCACGCCGAACTCGGCGGCAAGGCCCGCGAGCGCGATGAAACCGACCGCCACCGCGACCGAAAAATCGTAGCCGAGCAGGAACACGAGCCAGATGCCGCCTGTGAGCGCAAACGGCAGGCTCGCCATCACGATCGCCGCCTCATCGAAACGGCGGAACGTCAGATAGAGCATCGCGAAGATAATCGCGAGCGTGGCGGGTCCGACAATCGTCAGCCGCGCCACTGCCCGTTGCAGATATTCGAACTGTCCCGAGTAAGCGATGCTGACGCCAGCCGGCGTATGGACCTCACGAGAGATCACGCCCTGCAGGTCGTGTACGACCGAGGCGAGATCGCGCCCGCGCACATCGACATAGACATAGGCCGAGAGGCGCCCGTTCTCACTGCGGATCATCGATGGGCCGTCTGCAATCGAGATATGCGCCACTTCTCCGAGCGTCAGGCGAATGCCCTGGTCGGTGACGATCGGCAACGCGCTGAGACGCTCGAACGTATCGCGCACTTCGCGCGGATAGCGGAGGTTGATCGGATACCGCGCACGGCCATCGACGAGTTCGCCGATATTCTCCCCGCCTATCGCGCCAGAAACAACGTCCTGCACGTCGGCAATGTTGAGCCCGTAGCGGGAGGCGGCGAAGCGATCGATGTCGACATCGATATAGCGTCCACCTGAGATGCGTTCGGCAATGGCCGAGGACACCCCCGGCACATTGCGCGCAACCGCTTCGATGGCGTGCGCCGCCGTATCGATGGATGCGAGATCGGGTCCGCTCACCTTGACGCCGATCGGGCTTTTGACGCCGGTCGCCAGCATGTCGATGCGATTGCGGATGGGCGGCACCCAGACATTGGTGAGACCGGGCACGCGCACCGTGCGGTCAAGTTCCGCAATGATGCGTTCGGGCGTCATGCCAGGACGCCATTGTGACCGCGGCCTCAGACGGATCGTCGTCTCGAACATTTCAAGCGGCGCGGGATCGGTCGCCGTTTCGGCGCGCCCTGCTTTGCCGAACACACTCTCCACTTCGGGCACGGTGCGGATAAGGCGATCCGTGACCTGCAAGAGATCGGATGCTTCGGCCGCCGAAAGGCCCGGCAACGCCGTTGGCATGTAGAGCAGATCGCCCTCGTCCATCATCGGCATGAACTCGCCGCCCAGACGCGAAAGCGGGATAGCGGTCGTCGCAAACGCAAGCGCTGCGATCAGCAGCACGATCTTTGGCTTGGCGAGCGTAAAGTCGATCGCCGGCTGATAAAGGCCCGCGAGGAAACGATTGATCGGGTTCGCCTCCTCGGGCGGAATCTTTCCCCTGATCCAGAACCCCATCAAAACCGGTATCAGCGTGATCGAAAGCGCTGCTGAGGCCGCCATGGCATAGGTCTTGGTGTAGGCGAGCGGCGCAAACAACCGGCCTTCCTGCGCCTGTAGGGTGAACACCGGCACGAACGACAGCGTGATGATCAAAAGGCTGAAGAAAAGCGCTGGGCCGACTTCGCTGGAGGCGTCAGCGATCACCCGCCAATGATCCCTGCCTTGCGGCATTTGACCTTCATGGTCATCGCGCCAGCGCTCAAGGTGCTTGTGAGCGTTCTCGATCATGACGATGGCGGCGTCGACCATCGCGCCGACGGCGATGGCGATGCCCGAAAGCGACATGATGTTGGCCTCGATCCCCTGGGCCCGCATGATCAGGAATGCTGTCGCAACGCCCAGCGGCAGCGTGATGATGGCGACGAGCGCAGAACGCAGATGGAAAAGGAAGAGCGCGCAGACGAGTGCTACAACAATGAACTCTTCGGCGAGCTTTTCGGTGAGATTGCTGATCGAGCGGTCGATCAGTTGCGAGCGGTCATACGTGGTGACGACCTCCACGCCCGGCGGAAGACTTCTGCGGAGTTCAGTGAGCCGGTTCTGGACAGCGCCTATCACTTCGCGCGCGTTTGCGCCCGCGCGAATGATAACGACACCGCCGGCGACTTCGCCTTGGCCGTTCAATTCGGCGATACCGCGGCGCATTTCTGGACCGACCTGCACCCAGGCGACATCGCCCAAAGTCACCGGCGCGCCATTCGCGCCGAGGCCCAACGGGATAGCGTTGAAGTCCGCGAGTGTCCTTAGATAGCCAGAGGCGCGCACCATGTGCTCAGCTTCGCCCATCTCGACGACGGCGCCGCCGGTTTCCTGATTGGCGGCGCGTACAGCTTGGGCGACACGCGACTGTGAGACGCCATAGGCGGCCATGCGCTCAGGATCGAGCACGATCTGGTATTGGCGGACCATGCCGCCAATCGAGGCGACTTCGGCGACGCCCGGAACCGTCTTCAGTTCAAAACGCAGCAGCCAGTCCTGCAAACTGCGCAATTGGCTCAGGTCGTGCTGACCAGTGCGGTCGATGAGCGCGTATTGATAGACCCAGCCGACGCCGGTCGCGTCGGGCCCAATCGAGGAACGCGCCGAAGGCGGCAGTCGTCCCTGCACCTGATTCAAATATTCGAGTACGCGCGAGCGCGCCCAATAAATATCGGTCCCGTCCTCGAAGATCACATAGACAAAGCTATCTCCGAAGAACGAGTAACCGCGCACGGTACGCGCGCCTGGCACGGAAAGCATCGTCGTCGTCAGCGGATACGTGACCTGATTTTCGACGATTTGCGGCGCCTGCCCCGGATAGGACGTGCGAATGACCACCTGCACGTCGGAAAGATCGGGCAGCGCATCAACCGGCGTCGCCCTGACGGCGATCGCGCCCGCAATAGCGAGCGCCAGTGTCGCCAGCACGACCAGGAAGCGATTGGCGACCGACCAGCGTATGATCGCGGTGATCATGGCGCCGCCCCGGTCTTGCTCATTTCTTCCACAACATAGGCGCCGCCATTTTGTCGAAACCGAAATGCGATGCTGTCACCGACGCGCAGACCTTGTGCGAGTTGCGGCCGAGTGAGGCCGAATTGCATGGTCATGGCTGGCCAATTGAGGCTTGCGACCGGTCCGTGCGCCAAGGTGACACTTGTGGCGCTGATCGCGGTAATCCGTCCGGAGCCTGTGTGAAGCATGGCCGCCGCATCCGGACCGCTGCTCGACGCTTGCAGCCGATCAAGCGCGCCCGACAGGCTCGCCTCGGAATCGATCAGGAATTGCCCCGAAGCGACAACGCGCTGGCCTTCACGCAGACCGCTGCGAATTTCGATGCTGTTGTCGGTCTGATGGCCGAGCGTGACTTCGGTGGGCACATAGCCGCTCTCGCCAGCGACGATCACCATCGTGCGTGTGCCGGTGCGGATCACCGCTTCCATCGGCACGATAAGGGACGGCTCGGCGTTTGCTTGCTCGATACGCACTTCCCCGCTCATACCTGGACGCAATCGTCCCTGTGGATTGTCGAGGCCTACTCGCACTTCGATCGTGCGCGTGGCGAGATCCGCAGCAGGCAGCACGCTTTCGATACGGCCTGAAAATGTTTCACCTGGATAAGCTGGCAAAGTCGCGGTCGCTCGGCCGCCTGGGCGCGCAACGCCCGCATCGCCCTGCGGCACCGATGCAATGAGCCAGACAGGCGATATGCCGCTGATCGTCGCGAGCGACGCCCCCGGCATGACGGTCATGCCTTGGCGCACATCGAGCGCGGTAATAGCGCCTGCAATCGGCGAGGTGATCGTAAACACCGGATAAGGCGCGCCATCGCGTTCGATGCGAGCAATTAACGTCTCTGGCATGCCGAGCATGATGAGCCGATGACGCGCCGCGCTGGCGATGTCGCCGCCAGCGCCGCGGACCGCAAGATACTCCCCCTGCGCCGCAGCCCATTCGGGTACGCGAATATCAACGATCGGCGCGCCTGCGGCGATCACATCGCCGATAGCGCGCGCATGTGCGCGTTCGACGAAACCGCCAGCGCGCGCCTGGACATTGGCGACGTTGCGGCCGTTGAATTGAATGACGCCTGACGCTGTTACTGCGCGCGAGATCGAAGCCCGCTGCACGGTCGCAAACCGAACGCCGAGATTCTGTGCGACGCCGGGATCAATCCGAACACCCGTGGCTACCGGCGCCTCGTCGGCGTAGCGTGGCACGAGTTGCATATCCATGAAGGGCGATTTGCCCGCATGGTCGAAGTGCTGCTGCGGCACCATCGGATCATACCAATAGAGCACGCGGCGCCCGGACTGCGCTTGCGCACCGGGCGAGTCGGCGCGCTGCGTTCCCGCCCAATACCCGCCGCCCGCCGCAACAAGCGCGATGATTGCAACGCCCGACGCAATGACGGCGACGCGAGGAACGCGGCGCTGTGGTTCTTCGCTCACTGCGCCTGCTCCCCATATTGCAGCGTAAGTTCAGCCCCCAGAGTCGCAACGCGCTCTGAGAGATCGAGCACATCCATTTCGCTTTCCAGCGCCTGCGCGCGGGCTGAGATCAGCGTCGCGATTGTGGACGTTCCGGCGCCATAGGCAGCGTTCGCAGCTTCTGCGCGCTGACGCGCCAACGGCAATCGTGTTTGGCGCGCGCGATTCAGATTTTCTGTTGCGGCCTGATACGCCGCGAGGTTGGTTTCGAGCATGGCGACATGCTCGCGCTCGGCCGCATCGCGCAGGGCGTCAGCGCGATCCACTTCGGCGCGGCGCGCATCGATGACCGGCTGTTGACGCCAGGGTTGGAAGAGCGGCAGTCCGATACGGACCTCGACGGACGCCATGTCGGACAATTCCGGCGCACGGCGCCCGTAAGAGAGTTCCCACGACCAATCAGGCCAGCGATCCGACTGCGCCATTCGCATTTGGGCCTGCGCCTCATCACGCTCCGCTGCAAATTGGGCGAGCGCAGGATGATGTTGCAGGTGCTGGCGCAGCATCGCAGGATCGATTGCGAAACTAGGCTCGGCGTCCGCCAGCGGCTCATCCGCGCCGACCCCGATCCAGCGCCGCAGCTCTGCGCGCGCGGCTACTACCGCCGCCCTGGCATCGCTCAATCGATCATCGGCGCGCGCCGCGTCCACTTCTGCCGCCAGTGCATCATCGACACCGCCGCCGCCGCTTAAACGCGCGCGCGCGGCGCGTGCCGAGGCGTGCGCTTCCTGGCCGAGGCGGGTGATCACCGCGACGCGGCGTTCTGCGTAGTAAAGTTTGATCCACGCGTCCGCTGCGCCCACGCGCGCATCGAGACGGGCAACGTCGAGGCCGGCTTGGGCGCGAGCGATGTCGGCGTCTGCGACGGCGCGGCGCGCACTGCGCGCAGGTCCGCTTGGCACTGTTTGCATGATGCCGACACGTTGCATTGTCATGCTATCGCGGTTGAGCCGATAGCGGTCTGGGCCGTCGACCGGAACATTGTCGAGCCCGAGCGTAAGTTCAGGATCGGGCAGACGCCCTGCCGCGCGCCGCGCGCGCGTCGCCGCCTGCACGCCAGACGTTCCCGCATCGATCGTGGGTCCGCCTGTCGCCGCTTGAGCGACCGCGTCGGAAAAACTCAGCTCTTGTGCGTGAGCAGCGGGCGCCAAGGCGACCGCGCTTGCTACGAGCAAGGCTCTACGCAAGCATGCGTAATACATGCCACTAACTCCGGAATATGTGAGATGCGCGCATAAGCGCGCGTTCGCGCAAAACAGCGCGCGTCAATTCGGAGCTAGATGGTTCGCGGTGGCCGGAAGAGCTTCTGCAACGGACCAGATGGCTGGGCCGGTTCACTTGTGATTGGCTGCGCCATGCGAATGGCCGGCTGAGACAGCACGATCGAAGCAAACGTCGGCGCCATGGCCGGCGCTGTCCGACACGCCATTCCAAACATGCACGCGTCCGACTTTTGCTTTTGGTCCTGCTGCGGCTGGTCGTGATTGGCGCCGGCGCTGTCTGGGCAACAATCGTGGACGGAAACGGCTTGGGCTCGCTCCATAGGGCATTCGGCCGCAAAGGCGCTGGCGATGCCGCCAGTCGCCAACGCGAACGCCACAATGAGGGCAAGCCAGACCCGAGCCATAATGCCAGGATACTGGTGAAGGGTCGCCATTCCGTCAACGCGGTTCCCCATCCTCAACGACTGGTTAACGAAGTCGATTGGGTGGATCGGGCCGCAACCGCGCTCACGCGCCGCACGGCCCGCTCCATCAGCAGGGCTGGCCGGTCAAAGCGCGCGCCGCCTGAGCGCAAGCCTCGCGGAGCGCAAGATCATCGGGATGGGCCGCGCGTTGCGCCATCCTGTGCCGGCAGGCGTCCTGGATCGCTTGCAGACCGGAAAGCTCATGGGGGTTGTTACTGACGCTGTTGCAAGGATCGCGATGCTCACGAACCATCTGCATCTGAGCCACCGTCGGCCTGACGTAGTTTTCGGGGCGCGCCAAGGCTGGCGTGGCCATAGCCATGATTACCGATGCGCCGGCGACCAGCGTGAGGATCATACGCATGAAGGTTCTCCCTGAATTCAACCGCGTCACGAGGTAAGCGCCTCGTCCAATAGCGCGGTCTCCAGGATGACTTCGGGGCGCCAAGCGAGAACGATACAGGTCAAGGACGCGGCCGCACGGAAAGACCGACTGGAGACGATCGAGGTCCCCCGCCTCAGAACTGTATCGTTTGCCCCTCGTGGACCGAAGCCATCGAAGGAGGAGCAGCCTTGTGAACGCCAGCCTCGCCCTTTCTTCTGCCTACCGGGCGCCGCGAACCGGTGGGGTGCGAGGTGCGGTCAATCAGCCGGCGCGATCCCCGGCTAGCCGCGCTATGGGCTTGAGTTCGCGCTTGGCATCGCAAAGGGGGGCAAGGCGAGCCGTGAGCGTTTATGAAACCGAACTGCACGCGCTCATCGTGCGGAGCCTCGACGGCGACGACGCGGCTTATCGACAATTTCTGGAGAGATTGAGCGCGCTCTTTCGCGCCTTTTTCAGGCGCAAGCTTGCCCTACAAGGCACAGCGCATGCCGAAGATCTCGTGCAGGAAACGCTGCTCGCCGTACACCTGCACCGCAAGAGCTATGATCCAAACCGACAGATCACGTCTTGGCTGTACGCTAATCGCGCGCTACAAGCTCATCGATCATTTGCGCAAGACGCCTGCCGGTCGAGAGTTTGTGCCGGTTGATGCGGTTGCAGACCTCTTTTCAGAGGAAGCCGCCGACAGCGCCGATCCCCGACAGGACATCGAGAGGCTTCTGACACATCTGCCCACGAAGCAGAGCACCGCCATCCGCCTCGTCAAACTCGAACAATTGACCGCCAAGGAAGCGGCGGGCCGCATGGGCATATCGGAGGCCGACGTGAAAATTTCCATCCATCGCGGGCTGCAGAAGCTAATGGCGCTCGTCGCCAGGGATGTGACTCCATGAAGACCGATCAACTCGTAGAAGCGCTCGCGCGTGACACAGGCGCCCAGCCGCGCGGCGTTGTGGAGCGACGCATTGTGATCGCGGCCTCGATCGGCGTTGCGGTTTCCATTCTACTTGTGCCGCTGCTGTTCGGCTTTCGCAGCGACATGGGGCATTCGATCCGGCCCATGATGCTAAAGGCCAGCTTCGGGCTGGCTGCGGCCCTGACCGCTGCGCCGTTATTGTTTGAACTTGCGCGTCCCAACACGCGGGCGCGGCACCTGCTGGCGCCTGCGCTCCTCTTCGCCGCCGTGAGCGTGGTGATCGCGACCGTGGCCTACCTCACGGCGTCGCCCGAAGGTCGGATGTATGCGTGGCTTGGCGGCGGCGTGCCGGAATGCCTGTACCGAATTCCCCTGCTGGCGCTCCCCATAGCCATCGCGCTCGTGTTGGCCGTACGGGGGTTGGGAGTGACACGCCCGACGCTCGCTGGCGCTGCTATCGGCGGCGTGTCGGGAAGTCTTGCCGCGATCGCCTATGCCAGTTGCTGCCCGATGGATTCGGCGCTGTACGTCGCGAGTTGGTATCTCGCCGCCATTCTGTTCTGCGCGGCGCTCGGAGCGCTTGTGCTTAGCCGTGCGCTGAAATGGTAGGAGTTCGATAAGGCGTGACGAGCTAGGTTTCGGCGATGCGATGGTCAGCCCGCACCTCTCCCCCCGCGATCCAGCCGATCTCCTGCGGCGTCAATGATGATCTCGCCATCTTCCGTCAACAACGGTCCCGGCGTGGGATGCCAATCCTGTTAGTTCTGGCTTAGACCGCGCCGCATCGCGCATCGCATCAGGCTCGACATGACCATTCCCGATCCGGCGCCGCCGAAACATTGGTTCACGCCTGGCGTCGCCGGCATCGGCGGCGCAAGCTTCCTGTCTGACGTCGGCCACGAGGTGCCGACCTCGTTGCTGCCTAGCCTCATCACCAGCTTCGGCGCGCCCGCCGCCGTGCTCGGCTTGATCGAGGGATTGGCCAACGGCGTGGCCGGTCTCGCCAAACTCGTTGGCGGCCCACTCGCCGATGATCCCGAACGCCGGAAGTCCATTGCCGTTGGCGGCTATGCGGCGACGGCTGTGCTTTCCTCGCTTATCGGCGCAGCGACTGCCGTGTGGCAGATCGGCATCCTGCGCATGGGCGCCTGGACCGCACGCGGTCTGCGCGTGCCGGCGCGCAACGCGCTCCTCGCCGACATCGTACCCGCGGCGGTTTACGGCAAGGCCTATGGGTTCGAGCGCGCAATGGACAATCTGGGCGCCATCGTCGGGCCTCTGCTCGCCCTAGCGCTGGTTGGCGGCGTCGGCGTGCATAATGCAATCCTGCTATCCGTCGTCCCCGGGCTGATGGCGGCCGGGGCTGTCATCTTCGTCATTCGACGGGCGCCGCGCATTTCGGCGCGCCCCCGAACCAAGCTCAGCCTTGCCATCGGACCGCTTCTGCGCGGCGATCTTGGCAAGCTGTTCGTCGGGGTCTCGGCTTTCGAATTGGGGAATGTCGCCGCGACACTGCTCATTCTCAGAACGACCGAAGCGCTCACGCCGGCGCACGGCCTGCAGAGCGCAACGCAAATTAGTCTCGCGCTCTATGTCGCCTACAATCTCGCCGCGACTTTGATCAGCGTGCCGGCGGGGCATGTCGGCGACCGCTGGGGCGCAGTGCGTGTCCTCGTCGGCGGCGCCGCCTTTACGTTGGCCGCCTACGTCGCTTTCGCCATCGCAGGGCTTCCCGCTCTTGCCGCGGGTTTTGTTCTGGCGGGGCTCGGCATCGGCTGTATGGAAACCGCGCAACACGCGGCGGTCGCGACCCTGGCGCCAGTCGACGTGCGCGGATCGGCGTTCGGCGTGTTGGCCGCGGTCCAAAGCTTCGGCAGTGTTTGCGCCAGCGCCATCGCTGGCCTCATTTGGACGCTCGTCTCGCCCAGCACGGCGTTCGCCTATCTCGCGGTGTGGATGGCCATCGCCGTTTTCGCAATCCTGCTCGCGACCAAGAAGCGCATGCCATAGCTTTGCTTAGGTCGCACTCGGCGGCCAAAGACAGGCGACAGACGCAGAGCTCAATCAATACGCCTGCCGTCCGCATCGATGACCATGGCGCCATCCTCTTTGAACAACGGGCCCGGCGGCATGCGGTCGAGGAGGTCGAGCACGGTTTTCGCTTGGTCGGCAGAGCTTCACGCCCTTGGGCGTCGCCACGATCAGCCGGTTCCACCAGAATGGGAGGGGCGATCATCGCATCGAGCAACAGATGATCCGAGACGTACGGACTTAGAAGGCCCAATTCAGAGGGCGGGAGACTTGGTTTCGCACAACGCCGCGCACGCGGTGAGGCCGCCGCAGCGAACAGGGCCAGCAATTGCGGTCGCGTGCAGCCGGCCTTCAGATACTCGATGATCTCCGGCACGTCGAAAAAAGCCGAACACTCTTGGCGCTTTCAGCTAGACACCAACGACGCCTTGACAGTCTGCCGAAGCGAACGCGCCAGACGCTGCATGCGATCATGATCCAATCGTTCCCGTGAAAAGCACAGCACAAATGACACGCTCAATCTTGGCGACTCCGGAAACAAGTCGATCAAGCTCCCGCTTTGGATGTCGCGACGAATAAGGTCGAGTGGAAGCATGGCGACGCCCAAGCCTTGAATGCAGGCCGAGTGCAATGACGAAAGCCCCTCTGCGCACACAAACGTCCGCGGCTCGGCCTCGACGCGCGCGATTCTCCTCCAACCTGCTACGGCGTCGCCCCAATACGGACAGACGAGCCAAGGGACTGCTGACAAATCAGCGCGAGCAATAGCGGCAGACGCCACTGGCGCAGCCTCGCTGGTACAAATTTCGATGCTGTTGTCCCTTGCTGCCGAATTTGTATTGATCGAAACGGCGATATCGCCGGCATTCGCTCGCTGGGGCACAGGGGCCAGATAGAACTCGATAGGCTCGCCCGCCACCGCTTCAATCGCGTGCCATTTCGAAGTTAACACGAGACCAGCCAGGAGCGGACAGATCGCGACCCGCAACGGACCATACCTTCCAAAATTAGCTAATCCACCCCGAACTTTATCGAACCCTTCGCTTAAGGCGAACGCGAGTGCCCGCCCTCGTTCTGTTAAAGCAAATCGCCTACGAGAGGCGACAATGAGCTCAACACCAAGTACATCCTCAAGCTTGCCAATCTGATGGCTAAGCGCGGAGACGCTCACTCCGAGCTTTGTGGCAGCCTCGGAAAATCCGCGGTACCGCACGACATATTCGAACGCTCGCAATGCCTGCAACGGCGCCCGGGCAAGAGGATCAAAGCCCGGCATCATGCGTCCGCCGCATGGCCACCACAAAATCGAAGCACGGTAATAGTCCCCTCTTTCCCTCAACTCTACTGAAGGTATACGCAACTCAGCCGAGCATCCCCGGAAGGGAAAACGGATCATGGCCATCGTGAAGGGAACACGACAGCCAGGCACCACAAGCCTGATTAACCGAGAAATGAGGGCACCGTTGATTTGCGTGGCGAACGTCGGGCTCGTTCGGCATCAGTGCCAGCCTGTGTGCGGGCACACGTGATCTCGAACTTGATCAATGGCGTAGCTCACCTGTCTCGAGGGTGCACCGCTCGCATGCCCGATAGACTTTGGGCGGTCCTCGACGATCCAGCAATTCTGTCGGTTAGGCAGCGCCGCCAGAGCGATCCAAATATCGTCGCGTGAGTGGGACCGCATTCTGACGGCGCGATAGCTGGATTTGGAACACTTCATGACCGCCATAGCGGAACGCCGCTTCGCTCACCGCCAAGTAGAAGCGCCACATGCGGCAGAAGCGCTCGTCAAACATGGCGCGCACATCATCCAGGCGCGCTTCGAAGCGCTCACGCCAGGCGCGAAGGGTGTAGGCGTAATGAAGACGCCATACCTCAATGTCCGTCACATAGAGCCCAGCGCGCTCAATAGCAGGCAAAATCTCCGAAAGTGCCGGCGTATACCCGCCAGGAAAGATATAACGATCGATCCACGGGCTCGCCGCCCCGGGCCCGTCCGCGCGTCCGATCGTGTGCAGAAGCGCCACGCCGTCTTCGGCGAGCAGCGCGGCAATCTTGCGAAAGAACTCATCGTAGTGGCCGCGCCCAACATGCTCGAACATGCCGACCGATACGATCCGATCGAACGCGCCCACGGTTTCTCGATAATCTTCAAGAGCGAACTCGACGTTCGAGCTCAGACCTGCTGCTTCATTCCGCATCCGCGCCAAGGGCAATTGGGCCTTCGAGAGCGTTACGCCGCGCACGTTGACGCCGTGGCTGCGCGCTAAATGCAGGGCAAGTCCACCCCAGCCGCAGCCGATATCCAACACCGATAGCCCTTCGCGCAGACAGAGTTTTGCGGCGATCAACGCCTTCTTCGCCTCCTGCGCCTGCTCCAGCGTCTCGCCGCCTGCTTCGAAATAGGCGCAGGAATATTGCAGATCCTCATCCAAAAAGAGCCGATAGAAATCGTTGGAGATATCGTAATGGTGCGCCACATTGCGCTGAGCGCGTTTGCGACCATTGATCTCGCGGCGAGGAGACTCAAGAAGACGTAAGCCGGCGGGCGCGGTGCGCGTTCTGAATCCGTGTTCTCGTAAATTCTGCAAGATGAGCGCGATCAGCCCGTCGATGTCGTCGGACGCCACGCTCAACAGGCCTTCGGTGTAGAGTTCGCCAAGCGCTAATTCGGCGTTGGCCATCAGGCGTCGCACGGCGCTGTCGTCGTTTAGCGTAACGCGAACCGGAGGCGCGTCGGGCTCGCCAAAATAATGCTCGCGACCACTGGGGAAGCGCAGCAACAACGCGCCGCGCGTCACCAATTGGCGAAGCGCGGCCCGAAGCATCTCCTCGCTCGGCCTGAAGCGATGAGCGGTGCGACGTTCTGTGCGTGCGATGAAAGGTTCGACGGCGTTGTTCGACATGACCTGCGCGTGAAATGTGAAATGGCCGATGCTGGACCGCGCTGCGAAATGCAGCCCATTCGAGGTCGGCCACGCGCGCGAGAAAACGGCTGCGCAAAAAATTATACGCGCCACTCTGCCCTTCCCCTGACGGCTCAGGTCATGGGGTGACGGCCAAACGCGCGTGGGTCGCCCTGGGTAGACCGGCGGCCGGCAATGGGATGACGCTGTCATAAAGCAGCAAGAAGGTCAGTTCATAGACAGCGTCGCGCGCTTCTCGGCCCCTCGAAAGCGCGGCGCCGATCTCGGCGAAAGCGGCGCGTTCCCGCACAAGCATGGGGTTGTCGGAGGCAAGGGGTTCGCGGACAGCCTCGATCGACCGCGCCACCGCGGCCACCACTCGCATCCATGGGTTAAACGCTCCGGAGAATATCTGCCGGCTGATCCGCATTGGATGCATTTGCTTGAAGAATTCGGCTGTCCACGGATTAGTCGCCGCCCGCACCCACGGACTGACGAAAGCCCGATAGTTCGACTCATAGAAGTCCGACACACGCCGTACGCGTTCGAATGCCTGCCGGGGATAGTCCGCCTTCAGGTCTTCCACGCGCCGCGGTTCAAAACGAACGCTATAGTCCGATTTACGGCAGTCAGGATCACCGGACGGATTTTCGATCTTCATTTCATAGAGGCCGGGCGGTAGGCGTTCAATCTCGTTGAGGCTCGCGAGAATAGTGCGGTGTTCAAGACGCGCCACGCTCGCGGAGACGAAGATGCCAAGATGGCCGACATGTGGATTAGTCAGATAGACAATGCGTTGGCCCGACCGCTTTAGATCCTCCGTGTCCGCATAGACGACGGGTATCCAGCCCAAGGCTTGATGAGGCGGCGTAATGTTGTCCCCAAACGACGCGAAGATCACCAAGGGATTACGAATGCGGCGGAGATCAGCAACACAGCCCTCGCAAATCTGCAGGGCGCCATTCTCGAGCTTGTTGCCAATGAACAAGTTTTCGACAATGGCCAGCATCTCCTCGCGGCTCAACGCATAAAATCCATTCCACCAGCGCTCGAATTCCAGAAACCGTTCGCGTTCGATGTCCACGTCGCCGAACAACGAAGCGTACTTTTCCCAGATCGCCTTCTCGGGCTTCAAGTTCTCAAAATTCTGCGCCAACCAAGCGCCATCGAAGCGACCGTCCCCAAGGTCAGCGACAAGATGAGTTAGCCAAGCTCCGCCAAGCAGGCCGCCGCTAACCCGCATCGGGTTCACGCCAGGCTCACCAGCCCAGTAGGACAAAGGCGAGCCGTTGAGCACCACCGGCCCCGTGAGGCCTTCGCAATCGGCGGAGAGCAAAGCGGCGGCCCAGCCGGCCTGACAATTTCCATATAGCACAGGAGGCTGCTTCGGATGGCGACGCGCAACCTCTTCGACGAAGCGTCGAAGCGCATGCTGGACGTCGGCCAAAGTCTGTCCAGGCGCGGGCTCGGGAAAAAACACGACGAAGTAAACCGGAAATCCCTCATGCATCGCGATGCCGACTTCGGAATCGCGTTTGAAGCCGCCTATGCCGGGCCCATGCCCAGCGCGCGGATCAATCACAATAACGGGAGGCTTCTCGGGGTCGACGCAATCATCCCAGCACAAATCGCCGACTTCCGTGATGCGCAGCAGAGCATAGTTTGCGGGCTGCTCGAAGCGCCGCGCGTCGAGCAGCGTCTCCGATTTGAAGTCCAGTAGCGGCGGCATGCCCGCGCGCTCGTGCGCCGTCATGTTCTCAGCGCGTTGGCGCAGCGTATCGAGAAACAGCAGAGTGCGTTCGAAGACGTCCCGTTGATAGGCGGCAATGTCTTGAGCGGTCCAGCCCGCCGGGCCAACACCTCCAGAGATTTTTTCATCCCTAAGAGCGAGATTGTTTTGGCTCGACGACCTGGGGCTCGCCGCAATGTCCAAGGTTGCCTTCTGGGCGGATCGCTTGGCCATTAGCGCCACCGAACCCTAACGACGATGCAGGCCGATCGCGTGGCCAGGACGCTGCCGCTTCGGCGACAGGCGACGGTTTCGAAAGAAGTCCAACCCTGCATCATGCCTCCGTCGCGCTGCGGCGGGGTTGTCCGCAGGCCGCCGCACCAAGAGTCTCTACGGCGCGCACCGTAGCGCAAAGAACCACCACTTTTCGTGCCATGACCGAAATCCGACGGCCTCCTCCCATCGATATACGCAGCCGGGCGCTTGCGCCCTGACGCCTTGCCGCCACGAGAAAGATTTACCGTGAGGACACGCCGACAGCCGTGGAGAACCCAGACTGTTCTGCTTCCCGGCTGGGTTCAAGCCGGGTCAGTTTCAAGAGCAGCGCATTCGCGGCGACAATGACCGAACTGCCCGACATCGATAGCGCCGCGATCTCCGGGCTGAGTAGCAATGGATAGAGCACGCCAGCCGCCAGCGGGAAGGCGACGACGTTGTACCCTGCGGCCCACCACAGATTCTGATGCATCTTGCGCAGCGTCGCGCGCGACAATTCAATCGCGCGCACCACATCGAAGGGATCGCTTCGCATCAATACAACATCGGCGCTCTCCATCGCGACGTCAGTGCCGGCGCCGATGGCGAATCCAACATCGGCTTGCGTCAACGCAGGGGCGTCATTGACCCCGTCGCCAACCATTCCGACCTTCTTGCCTTGCGCCTGCAGCGCCCTGATCTTTTCGGCCTTCTGACCTGGCAAGACCTCGGCGAGCACGATATCGACGCCCAATTCCTTCGCTATGCGCTCAGCAGTGGCTTGATTGTCGCCGGTCATCATCGCGACCTCCACGCCATGCTGTTTGAGACGCGCCAATGTGGCCGCCGCGGTCGGGCGCGCCGCGTCAGCGATGGCGATGAGACCGATGAGCTGGCCGTCTCGGGCGATATGCGCAACGGTGCGGCCAGAGCCCAAAAGACGCTCTGCCTCTTCCGCGAGGGGACCGAACGCGACGTTGTTATCGGCCATCAGCATGCGGTTGCCGGAAAGGATCGTGGCGCCGTCGATGCGGCCGCTCACGCCCTTTCCTTCGAAGGATGCGAAATCGGTCACCGGCGGCAGCACAAGTTTGGCGGCGCGCTCCTTGAGCGCGACCGCGATATGATGCTCAGAGCCCCCCTCCACGGCCGCCGCCAACGCGATCAGCGCGCTTTCATCGCCGCCGCCGCCGGTGACGACCTCAACGACTTTCGGCGCGCCCAATGTCAGCGTGCCGGTTTTGTCAAAGACCACGACATTGAGTTTGGCGGAGTCTTCCAGCGCCACAGCGTCCTTGATGAGAATCCCGTAGCGTGCGCCGATACCCGTTCCAACCATGATCGCCATGGGCGTCGCCAAACCAAGTGCATCAGGGCAGGCGATCACCAGGACCGTGATGGCGAGAGTCAATGCGAACAAAATCGGTTCGCCCAGCGCTAGCCAAACTACGAATGTCACGACCGCGATCGCAATCGCGGCGATGACAAGCCATTGTGAGGCGCGATCAGCGAGCAATTGCGCCGGCGCTTTGGAATTCTGCGCCTCCTGCACCAGCTTCACGATCTGGGCGAGCGCGGTGTCAGCGCCGATCTTGGTCGCGCGATATCGGATCATTCCGCTCTTAATGATCGTGCCGCCGATCACCATGTCGCCGACGCTCTTGGCGACAGGCAGCGACTCGCCCGTGAGCATCGATTCGTCGATATCCGAGCGGCCCTCGATGACGCGCCCATCGACGGGGGCTTTGCCGCCAGGTTTGACAACGACGATATCGTCGATCCGGACCTCCGCCGTCGGTACTTCAAGCTCTTGACCACCGCGCAACACAATCGCCATGGGCGGGGCCAAGTCCATCAATCGTCTTATGGCTTCCGACGCGCCTGCTCTCGCGCGCATTTCGAGCCAATGTCCAAGCAGGATGAACACCAGCAGCACCGAGGACGCCTCGTAGAATTGCGCCCCGCCCCAAACAAAGGTGGCGCCAAGCGAGAAAAGATAGCCGGCGCCGACGCTGAGCAGCACCAGCACCGCCATGTTAAAGACGCCGCGCCTCAGCGCGCGCATCGCAGCCACGTAGAACGGCCAGCCTGGATAGAGGATGGCGCCGCTTGCGAGAAAGAACAGCGTGACCCCAAGATCCCAGCCGAAAGGCGGATCGACACGTATCGATTCCATCCCCATAGGCGCGAGGAAAAAGATTGGGATCGCGAAGATGAGCGCGACAAGAAAGCGGTTGCGCATGTCTCGGGCCATGGCGGCCATGTCCATGCCCGCGCCGTGGCCCATTTCATGACCCATTTGGCTCGCGGCTTGCCGGCCTCGATCTTGCGGCGGCGCGCTTGCGCCGGCGTGGTGATGATCGTGATGCTCCAGCGCGCCGCCCTGGTGCTGTGGCGCCGCAACGCCGCGGCAGTGAAAGCCGCATGCATTCACGGCCTCACGCAGGCGCGCGACATCGGTCTTATCGCCATCGAACGTGACGCTAACCGTACCGGACACAAAATTGGCCTTGGCGTCGGCGACCCCCGGCGTGCGTTTCAAGTGCCGCTCGAGCACAAGCGGATCAAGCGGCGTGACCAGATCGTCGAAGCTCAATGTCTCGGTTTGCATCACTTTTTCCCGCCGCCGCCAACCGCTTACGCCCGGAATGCCAAACGCTTGGATTGGCCCCATCGACGAGACATCGTCGCGGTCAGCCCACTTAGGGCACTACCGCTCCATACGCATCCCACAGCGTTTGCCCTGAACGCCGCTCGGGACGTCTCCGGCAAGCGGCGTCCCAGTGCTAGGCCACGGCAGGCTTCTCCTTCGCCACCTGCCCAGCTCCAAGCACGCCAACGCCTCCTCACGCGGGCGCGACGGTAGGCCCCGGATCAGCGCCTTTGCGGAAGATCATCCACACCAAATAAAACGACATGATCGCCCCGCCGATGCAGAACACCGAGATGTAGGCGAAGGAGAAAAAGACGTACGTGACGGCGAGCGCTAACGTCACCAGGAGCCCGAATATGCGCGCAGCGCGGTCGCTTGAAACGATAAGCGGCATGATTATGAAAACGAGATAGATCAGATACGTCGTTTCACGCGTCATGAGCGCATCGAGCAATTGGGTGTCCGTGTACCTAATGGCGTGGCGCAGGAATGTAGTCGTCAGCCAGCCTTTGTGCACGAAATACGGAATATATTGCACGCCCCCTAGCATGGCGCCGCCGGCGGCGAACGCCAGATAGAGCGGCCGCCGGCGCGGCGGTTCCAGGAAATAGACCGACACGGGCACCCAGACCGGCCACGCGATCCAGGAAAAGAACATGTAGGCCAGAGAGAAACGCTCGACCAACGTCCCGTCAGCTCCGTCGCCGGCAACCCAGATCATCCCTTCCATGGTTTGCTGAAGCCCGAACAGAAGCGGAAGCGCGCAAAGCGGGGCATATTTCGGCGCAACCTTGACCGCCCGCACCACCGCGACGCCACCGAGCGGAATAAGCAGGGCGGCAGCCGCAAAGCTTGCTTCAGCTGAAAAGCACATGGGATTTTGACCTCGGCGCAGCGAAGCTCTGAGGGCGCCCTTGTCAAGTCAAGTTGCTCCACGCGCCGGCCAGATAATTTTTTTTCCAGGGCGAAAGGCCGCGCGTGCGTATTAGCCTTTTACCTCTTTCTTGGGACGCCACATTCATGAGGCGAGATCGGCGTTATCTGCACCCGGGCTCCCCTCCGAACCTTGACCGGCGTGCAAGAGCAGTTTTGTCATTACGAACAGTCTTTTCCCGCTTACCCTACTCACAGAAACCGGTCGCGGTTGGAAAATACAGTCGGTGAGGAGCGATGATGACCCGCACTTGCGTCGAGGAGCGAGCGTCGGGCGACGCCGCGCACGCGCTCAATCGGGCTTGTCTGTGTCGCACGCTCGATAAAGGCGCCCTCAGCGCGGCGCTCGAGCAGGAGCTTGGCGACGACGGGCTGTTGCGCGAGCGGCCCAATCTCTTCAGCAATGTCGCAGTCTTTGTCTCTGCGCAAGAATTAGAGACCATGAGCAAGGTCGTCGCCGCGATCGAAGGGCTGGCGCGCCGCCCTGCTTATATCGCCACCGCGCTCGATTGGGCCCCTGTCATCGCACGCCACGACTACGGACCGCGCGGCGTGCTTATGGGCTACGACTTTCATCTGACGCCGGATGGTCCGGCGCTGATCGAGGTCAACACCAATGCCGGGGGCGCCTTCCTTAATGCAGCGCTCACGCGCGCGCAGAGCGCCTGCTGCGCAGAGGCGCAGACAGCCGCAGCTCCAGCCGAACAATTCGAGGATGCGTTCTTCGCCATGATCGAGGCGGATTGGCGCGCGCAAGGACGCGCAGGCGCGCCTGCCTCGATCGCAATCGTCGATGATGACCCCAGAGCGCAATTCCTCTACCCCGAATTCCTTCTGGCCGCGCGTGTCCTAGAGCGTCGCGGCTTCAGCGGCGTCATCGCCGATGCGCGCGATCTTCGGTTCGCCAGTGGCAGCCTCAGTATCGACGGCAAGACGATTGATCTTGTTTACAACCGGCTGGTGGATTTCTCTTTGGCCGCTCCCGCGCACGCCGCGCTGCGCGCCGCGTATGAGGCCGGCGCAACCGTGGTGACACCCAATCCGCGCATCCATGCGATCTTCGCCGACAAGCGCAATCTGACGCTGATGAGCGATCCGGCCTTGCTTCGCTCTTGGGACGTGTCGGAAGCCGACATCGCAGCACTGCGCGCGATCCCCACGACCCGGCGTGTCACAGACGACAACGCGCCGCTGCTCTGGGGCGAGCGCAAGCAATGGTTCTTTAAGCCGGCGCAGGGTTATGGCAGCAAGGCGGCCTATCGCGGCGACAAACTTACGCAGCGCGTCTGGGGCGACATCGTCGCCCACGACTATGTCGCGCAGGTCTACGCGCCTCCGGGCGCCCGCGCGATCATGTTCGACGGCGTTCGACAAGACCGCAAGGTCGATGTGAGACTCTATACTTATGACGGCAAGCTCGCCCTGACGGCGGCGCGTCTCTACCAAGGTCAAACCACAAATTTTCGCACGCCTGGCGGAGGCTTTGCGCCGCTTTTTATGACCTAGCTCTCGCAGCCCATGCGCGACACCGCTCGCGCTCAGTCGGCGCGACCGCCTCGCTTCGAAGCACCTTTTCTTCGGGGCTCGGCGGCTCACGCACGTATAGCCAAATAAGTATTCGCCCAGCCCGAGGTCGCGCGCATCGCAGGATCTCAAATTGTCGCGGAGACACCATGGTCAGATATCCTCCACTTCCCTATCTGCCGGCGATGTTTGGCGCCTGTATGCTGTTTATGAGCATCTATCTCGGATGCCTCGCGATCTGGACCTTCTGGCCGGATCTGCCCACGCATGCGCTGCTCGCCCTCGCTTTCCCGCAATTCGAACTGCTCACCATGCCGCGTTTTTTCTACGGGCTGGTCGCGAGCGCTCTCTACGGCTGGTTTGTCGCCATCGTCTTTGTGTTCTTCTATAGCCTTTGGCGCTGGGTCGCCCGCGCCGTCACAGGCGACAAGGTCATCGAAGGGAATTCAAGTCCTGGCGCGCACTGACGTGACAGTCGACACGTCCTTGTCGCCGAGCGCATACTCGTGACGCAAGCGCTCAACGCCGTTGGGGCAAACACGCCGAGCAAGCTACGCACTTGGGTGTTGTCCTCGAATTCCGTAGCCAGTCAGCGCGCGAGACGCCGCTGCGCGATGATGCCCGGGTCAAACGCGAACGCCACCTGCGGGTCAGGATTGGCTAGATGTTCGTCGCGATCCGGGCATTCGACGTGCGACATCAGATGACGAATGAGATTTAGACGGGCCGCCTTCTTGTCGTTGGCGGCGACAATCGTCCATGGCGCTTCGGCATGATGCGTGCGGCGCAGCATTTCGTCGCGCGCTTGGCTGTAATCATCCCAATGTTTCAGCGCGACCTGATCGATGGGGCTAGTTTTCCATTGCTTGAGCGGGTCTTCTTCTCGTTCGCGAAGTCGGCGCCTCTGCTCCTTGCGTGAAATGTCGAGATAGTACTTGAACAGCTGAATACCCGATTGGACCAGTAAACGCTCAAACTCGATCACCGACCTCATAAACTCTTCGTATTCCTGCTCCGAGCAAAAACCCATGACCCGTTCAACGCCTGCTCTGTTGTACCAACTGCGGTTCATCAGAACCATTTCGCGGGCGCTGGGCAGATGCTGCGTGTAGCGCTGAAAATACCAGGATTGACGATCCCGATCTGAGGGCGTTCCGAGCGCGACAACCCGCGTCTCGCGTGGACTGAGATGCTCTACGATCCGTTTTATGACGCCATCCTTTCCAGAGGCGTCGCGGCCCTCGATCAATATCAGCACACGATGATCGAACTTAATGAGATGCCGCTGTAGCTTGACCAACTCCACCTGCAGAAGGCGCAGCTCGCGCTTATAGTCTTCTGGCTGGGGCTCGTCCGGGGGGCCATCCACCCCCCGTGCAACTTTATCTGAATGGCCCATCCTGTCCTCGTTCTCGGCCCGCATTCACGCCGGCCTAGCAGATGACCCCCGCCGACCCGTGTTACGACGTTATAGATGATAATTTCCCGCGTAACGTCGAGACATCCTCATCATCACCTGACATCCAGACCGGCGATGCGCAGCCCTCCAAGCCGCAACGCGTTCGTGATCACCGACACCGACGACAGCGCCATCGCCGCCGCAGCGATCATTGGCGACAGAAGCGATCCCGTGATCGGATAAAGCACGCCCGCCGCAATAGGGATGCCGGCGACATTGTATGCAAAGGCGAAGAAAAGGTTTTGGCGAATGTTACGCATGGTCGCTTTCGAGATGGCGCGCGCTCGAACAATGCCGGCGAGGTCGCCTTTGAGCAAAGTGACCCCGGCGCTCTCCATTGCAACATCCGTTCCGGTGCCCATGGCGACGCCGACATCCGCCGCCGCCAACGCGGGCGCGTCGTTCACGCCGTCCCCAGCCATCGCCACCACATGACCTTCGCTCCGTAAGCGCGCCACAATGCGCGATTTGTCCTGCGGCAGCACCTCCGCTTCGATCTGATCGATCCCCAATTTTCGCCCAATCGCCTGCGCCGTGGTTTTGTTATCGCCAGTCAGCATGACCAGTCTCACGCCATCGGCGCGAAGCGCCGTGAGCGCGGCCGGCGTCGTCTGCTTCACCGGATCGGCGATCGCGAAGAGACCCGCCGCAGCGCCTTCGACCGCCATGTAAATCGCCGTCGCGCCGTCTTTGCGGTAGCCCTCTGCTGCGCTCTGGAGCTCAGCTGTGTCGACGCCCATCTCTGCAAGATAGCGCTCCGCGCCCAAAACGAGGCGTTTGCCATCGACGCTGCCGAGAACGCCTTTGCCTGTCGGCGAGTCGAACTCCGCCGGCTCCGCGAGTTGAATGCCGCGCTCTTTCGCAGCAGCGACGATCGCATGCGCGAGCGGATGTTCGCTGCGGCTTTCCAGGCTTGCCGCCAGACGAAAGAGTTCGTTTTCCGCAATCCCGGAAGTATTGAAGCCGACGACTGCTGGCTTGCCTTCCGTGAGCGTACCAGTCTTGTCGAGTACGAGTGTGTCGACCTTCTCAAAATGCTCAAGCGCTTCGGCGTTCTTGATCAGCACGCCCGCGCGGGCGCCGCGTCCGACGCCCGACATAATCGACATGGGCGTCGCCAGTCCCAACGCGCAAGGACAGGCGATGATCAGCACCGATACGGCCGCGATTAGCCCGTAAACGAGACGCGGCTCTGGACCAATCAAAGCCCAGGTCAGAAACGCCAGAACGGCGACGCCGATCACCGCAGGGACGAACCAGCCTGAAACCTGATCGGCCATACGCTGAATGGGCGCGCGCGAACGCTGCGCCTCAGCGACCATGTGGACGATCTGCGACAACATGGTGTCGGCGCCAACGCGCTCGGCTTCGACGATAAGAGCGCCGGTTTGGTTGAGCGTGCCGCCGATAACCTTTTCGCCGATCCCCCGCGTCACCGGCATGGACTCTCCGGTCACCATGGATTCATCGATCGTGGAGCGCCCGTCGCGGACGACGGAATCCACTGGCACCTTCTCACCAGGCCGCACGCGCAGGCGATCGCCAATCTCCACCCTATCAAGCGGGATTTCTTCCTCTGTTCCATCGCGGAGACGCCGCGCTGTTTTCGGCGCCAAATCAAGCAGGGCGCGGATCGCACCGCTCGTCCGTTCGCGCGCGCGTAGTTCCAGCACCTGACCCAACAAGACCAGGACCGTGATGACCGCTGCCGCCTCGAAATAGACGGCGACGATGCCGTGCGCATTGCGGAACGCCGCCGGGAAGGCCGCCGGCGCCAGCGTGGCGACGACGCTATAGAGCCACGCGACGCCGGTCCCCAAGGCGATCAGCGTGAACATGTTGAGGTTGCGGGACTGAAGCGACGCCCAGCCGCGCACAAAGAACGGCCAGCCACCCCAGAGCACAACAGGCGTCGCCAGGAGAAATTGTATCCAGGGATTAAGCGTGGGCGCCACCAAGCGGTCTATGCCAAAGAGATGGCGCCCCATCTCCAACACAAGCACAGGCGCGGCGATGACCGCGCTCACAACGAAGCGCCGCTGCATATCCGCCAATTCCGGATTTGGCCCCTGCTCCGCCGTCGGCGTCATCGGTTCGAGCGCCATTCCGCAGATCGGACACGCCCCCGGGCCATCGCGCACGATTTGCGGATGCATAGGACAGGTCCATTTCACACCCTGTTTTGCCGTCGCGCTCGCAAAGACCGCGCGATCATCGCGCCTGTGATCGCCATGACCGTGACCTCCGTGATCGTGATCTGCATGATCGTGGCTTGCGTGCGCTGCGTCCGTCCCCTCCGAGCGGATGAGGTACTTCATGGGATCGGCGACGAACTTCGCTTTGCAGCCGGCGCTACAAAACAAAAACGCCGCGCCGTCATGCGTCGCGTGATGAGGCGTGTCCAGCTTGACCGTCATCCCACACACCGGATCGATAAGCTTCTTCCCGGTCTCTGAGGGGTCGTGTGCGTGGTCATTCATAGCGCCGTCGCGACAAAGCCGCGTCCCTGGTTACACTTGCAGATGAGCCTAATCCTTCCCACAATGGGAAGGTCAATACGCAATCTTGACTGAATGGACACCGGCCCATGAACATCAGCGCGGCGGCGGAACGCTCGGGCGTTTCTGCGAAGATGATCCGCTATTATGAAAGCGTGCATTTGCTTCCGGCGGCGAGCCGTCGCTCCAACGGCTATCGCGACTATGGAGACAGCGATGTCGCCATATTGCAATTTATCCGCCGCACCCGCGACCTCGGCTTTTCGCTTCCAGAAATGAGCGCGCTGCTGACGCTCTGGCGTGATCGCAAGCGCCCGTCGCGCGAAGTAAAGCGCCTCGCCGCCGCCCACATTGCGGATCTGGAGCGTCGAATCAGAGAGATGCAATCGGTTGTGCGCACGCTCCGAGCGCTCTCGCAACACTGCCGCGGCGATGACCGATCGGAATGCCCTATCCTTGATGATCTCGCGGCAGCGCCCACCCAGCGCGCGCGCCAAAAACATCAATGATGACCGCCGTCGGCATGCACGCCGTCAGGGCAGACCCGCCGAGAAACCACACCTCCGATAGCACTTCGGGGACTGGGCGAATCTGGGATATTCCAACCCATCGGGCGTGTCTCCTATCACCATATACAAGGTGTACGCATGCCGCGGCCAAAACCCTCTCCGTGGCGGCTCTGAGGGAATGTCCAGCTCCGTGCGTATCTAGAGCGACAACCCATGGATGGCTCATGACCGACCGCCTTGAAGATCTATTGCTCCGCCTCCGTGAGGCGCCGACCGATCGGCCGCTTGAGCAGCTTGAGCCGGCCGTCTGGGCCCGGATCGATGCAGCGCGGCGCGAGCCCGCGCGTTTGGACGGCGCCTGGGGTTGGCGCGCCGCTCTCGCCGCCCTGATGCTGAGCACCGGCGCATTCGCCAGCAGCGTCGCCGCCGCCCAATCTCAGGAAAACTCGCCCTTCGCCATTCACGCCGCGCTTGCGCCCTCCACGCTGCTTGAGGGCCGCCGGTGACGCTAGGGTTGCGCGGTCTGCTGATTACGGCCCTGGTCGCTCTATCAGCAGGTTTCGCAGGCGTGGGCCTGGGCAAGCTGGCGTTCGATCGCAGCCCGCGCCAGCCGTCCCTGCATGAAGTCATCCATAACGAATTGCACCTCTCGCCCGAGCAGATGCAGCGCATCGAAAGCCTAGAAGCGAGTTTTGCCTCACGCAAACAGGCCCTTGAATTGGAAATGCGGGCCGCCAATGCGGAACTTGCTTCTGCGATCCGAGAAGAGCACGGCTATGGCCCGCGCGTCACAAGCGCAGTCGAACGCTTTCACCATGCGATGGGTCAATTGCAGACTGAAACTATTCGGCACGTCTTCGCGATGCGCGAAGTTTTGACGCCGGAGCAGAAAGAAGTCTTCGATAATACCGTCGTGTCGGCGCTCACCGCCGAACAGCAATGACGTCCGCGCCGAGTGCGCGTGACGATGCTTCGCTCGTCGCCGCCGCTCTGGCCGGCGAGTCACGCGCCTTCACAGACCTCATGCGGCGCCACAAGGAACCGATTTATCGCTTCATTCGCCGCTATGTCGGAGACGCCGATGAAGCCTATGATCTGACACAGGAAACCTTTGTGGCGGCCTGGTCGGGACTTAACAAATACGATTCTATTCGCCCGCTTCCGACCTGGCTGCGCCGCATCGCGCTCAATAAGTGTCGCGATTGGAGCCGCAGACGCCAAGTTCGCAGATTCTTTTTTCGTGCCGAACCGATCGACGCCGTCGCCGAACGCATCATAACGCGCGAAGAGGCGCCCGATCTCGAACAGGACCTTCGCCTTTCAAATCTCGACCGCGCCATCGCCGCCTTACCCGCCCAACTCAAAGAGCCGCTGCTCCTAACGCAGTTTGACGGTTTGTCGCACCAGGCTGTGGCAAAAGCGCTTGGCCTTACGGCCAAGACCGTTGAGACGCGGGTCTATCGCGCCAAACGGGCGCTGATCCAAGCCATGCGACGGCGGGATGAGGGATAAAACAAGCGTGCGCGTATAGTGGATATGATCTCGCGACGGACATTTACTTTCGCTGGCTTCGCCCTTCCCTTGGCGCTGGCGCTACGCGCAGGCCCGGCCTTCGCCGATGAGTATGCATTAACCCTTGCCGAGGCCCCAATCCGCGTTGGCGGACGCACGATCCGCGGCATGTCTATCAACGGCCAGGTTCCCGGGCCGCTGTTGCGCTTTCGTGAAGGACAGGATGTCGTCATTCATGTTCGCAATACGACGCGCGAAACGACATCGATCCATTGGCACGGGTTTTTGATCCCGGCGGCGATGGACGGCGTGCCAGGCTTTAACGGTTTTCCAGGCATCGCGCCCGGCGAGAGTTTTACCTACCGGTTCCGAGTGCGCCAGCATGGCACTTACTGGTATCATTCTCACTCCAGCCTACAGGAGCAGCGCGGGCTTTACGGTCCCATCATCATCGATCCGGCAACGCCGGAACCCGATGCGGCGCAACGTGACTATGTCGTCTTTCTGTCCGACGTGCCGCGCGACGAACCAGAGATCATTCTCAATCGGTTGAAGACGCATCCGGGCTATTACAACTTCCATCGTCGTACGGTCGGCGATTTCGCGCGCGATGCGCACACCTTCGGCTTGGGCGCGACGCTGCAAGATCGGCTCAGCTGGGGCGCCATGCGCATGGACGCCACCGACCTTTCCGATGTGGCGGGCTACACGTTCATGATCAACGGCCGCCCGCCGGAGACGTCACAGACCCTAATTTTCAATCCCGGCGAACGCGTGCGGCTCCGTCTGATCAATGGCGGCGCCATGAGCTTGTTCGATTTGCGCGTGCCGGGACTGAAACTGACAGTGGTGGGCGCAGACGGACGCGCCGTCGATCCTGTTGAGATCGACGAGCTGCGCATCGGTCCAGGCGAGACCTATGATCTGATCGTCGCGCCAACCGGCGATCAGGCTTTCGCGGTTTACGCAGAATCGATTGATCGGACCGGCTATGCGCTGGCGACGCTCGCGCCCCAAGACGGCATGCGTGCGCCGGTCCCGCCAATGCGCCCTCGCGCCGTCCTGACCATGAATGACATGGGCATGAGCGGCGATATGCCGGGCATGTCGATGAGCGGCGGCCACGACATGGCCGGTATGGATAACGGCCAAATGAGTGAAATGTCCGGCATGTCGCACGACATGGGCGCTGGGCTTGGCATGAATGGCGGGGTTGATGGATCGGGCCGCACCTTCGGCTGGGGTTCTGAATTTCCCGCCGAGGCGCGCGTTCTGAACTATGCCGACCTGCGCTCGCTCGCGCCGCACGCCGAAGCGCCCGCACCGACGCGAGAAATCGCCATGCGTCTCGGCGGCAATATGGAGCGCTACATTTGGACAATAAATGGCGAGACGACCGAGCGCGCACAGCCGATCGCCGTGCGCTATGGCGAACGCGTGCGCATCACGTTCACCAATGAAACGATGATGGCGCACCCCATGCATTTGCACGGCATGTTCGTCCAGCTCGACAATGGTCAGCCCGCCGACCGTTTGCCGGACAAACACACCATCATCATTCCGCCAGGCCAATCGGTGAGCGCCTTCCTCACGGCTGACGAAGTCGGGCAATGGGCGTTCCACTGCCATCTCTTCTTTCACATGGCGACAGGCATGATGACGAGCCTTCTCGTCTCAAATGCCGACGGCGCGCCGCAGCCAGCATCAATGGCTGATCACGGAGACCATCATTGATGCGTCCGTTTCTTTTCACGCTCGGACTTTCCTTGCTGTTCGCTGCGCCCGCTTTCGCGATGGACGGCGCGCCCACCTACCATATGGCGCGCGGAGAGTTCGATTACGGCAGTATCGACGGCGACAATCTCTTCACCTGGGACGGCGAAGCCTGGATCGGCGGCGATCACAACCGCCTGTGGCTAAAGTCGGAAGGCGCTGTTCGCAATGGCGAGACCGAAGACGCCGAAATTCAAGCCCTCTGGAGCCGGCCCATCGCGTCCTATTGGGACTTTCAGGCCGGCCTGCGCGCTGACATCGAACCGGACTCACACGGCTATCTCGCGCTCGGCATAGAAGGTTTGGCGCCCTATACCTTTGAAACCGAGGCCACCGCATTCCTGCGTGACGACGGCGATTTGAGTGCGCGCCTGCGCCAGTCGATTGATTTTCGCTTAACACAGCGTTTGGTTTTGCAGCCTCATGTTGAGGCGAATATCTACGCTCAAGATGATGCGGCGCGAAATATCGGCGCAGGCTTCGCCGATATCGATGCTGGCCTACAATTCCGATACGAGATCACGCGCGAGGTCGCGCCCTACCTCGACTTCAACTTTACGCGCGCGCTCGGTGAAACCGCGAGCTTGCAACGTCGCGCAGGTGAAGATCCCGAGCAGGCGATGCTGCGCGCTGGTGTGAGGCTGTGGTTCTAGACTTGAAGGAGAACGGACAATGAAACGATTACTCCTCGCGCTCGCAGCGTTTGCGGCGACAGCGGGCGCTGCCGCCGCGCAGCCGCAGCCCATGGGCGGCATGTCAGGCCAAATGGGCGACATGCCGGGCATGGATCACGGTCACATGAATATGAGCGGGTCCATGCTCAGCGCCTCAGATCCCGCCGAAGGCGCGGCGCTTGCGCATGCGCCGCGCACCATCTCACTGACTTTCGCGCATCCGGTGCTGCTGCAAACCGTCTCGGTGGTTGGCCCGAATAACTCAGGAATTGCCGCCACCTTCCGGCGTCCGACCGCGCCAACAGCGACTTATGGAATAGCGTTGCCGGCTTCGCTCGCAAGCGGCGCCTATACCGTCAATTGGACTGCTTCGGGCATGGGTCACACCATGCAGGGCGCGCTGCATTTTACCGTGCAATAAGGATCAACCCCATGAAGACCAAACTCCTCGTTCCGGTGGCGCTTGCCTTCTTCGCCGCGACAGCGCCCGCAGCCTTCGCGCACACCCACGTGCGCACCACAAGCATCGCCGACAACGCCGCGCTCACGGCGCCGCCAGCCGACTTCACGGTCGCGTTCACCGAACCCGCGGCGATCGCCAATGTCACGCTCGCGACCGGGGCGGGCGCGCCGGCGCCCTTGAATTATCAACCGCCGGCGGGCTTTGCCGCCTCCTACCAAATTCCGCTGCCCCACCTGGACGCCGGCGCCTATACGCTCGCTTGGCGCATGATTGCGCGCGACGGCCACGTGATGAACGGTACTGTGCATTTCACCATTCACGCGCCTTAAGCGTGTCTCCGGACGCGCTGACGCCCTGGCTGCTCGCAGACAAGCTCGCGCTCTATGTGAGTGCGCTGCTCGCGATCGGATTTGGCGCCCTAACGGCGCTCGGCGTCATCGAGAGCGCGGCGCGCAAGCCTTTCCTTGCCGCCGCGCTTCTTAGCGCCGCTGTCGCGTTACTGCTGGGTCTTAGCCGGCTCACGCTCACCAGCGCCGAATTGGGCGACGCGTTCGCGTCGGCAAATTTGGCGCTTGTCTGGCAAACCCAGAGCGGCGCCCTTCTCGCGCTTGGGCTCGGCGTGGCGCTCTTCTGTCTTGCTTATTTATGGCCGGGGCGCCTGCTCTCCGCCGGCGCGGCGCTAGCCGTCGCCGTCTCCTTTGCGTTGACAGGGCACGCGCAAGGCGTGCCCGCTCCCCTCTTGACGCCCATCGCCGTGGCGGCTCACGTCGCTTGCGCTGGATTCTGGCTCGCTGCGCCGCTCGCAATCTGGCCCAGCGCACGCATCTCAGACGAGACCCTGTTTGCCCGCGTTCGTGGCTTCAGCGGATTTGCGCTTGCTGTCGTTCCAATGCTCTTCGGACTTGGCATTGCGCTCGCCCTTCGCTTGGCCGGCGACGTCCACGCGCTCCTCACCAGTTTCTACGGTCAGCTCCTCATCGCCAAGCTGGCGGCCGCGAGCGGAGCCTTAGGTCTTGGCGCCTACAACAAGCTGGTCGTCACGCATGCTCTCTCAGCAGAGCCCGCGCGCGGGCGCGTCATGCTCCGCTTCGCCCTCGTCGCCGACATCGTGTTGTTTGCGGCGGCGCTCATTCTCGTCGGATGGGCGACCACGCTAACCGGTCCGCCGGAAGCATAGCGGCGTCACATCGACCAAGGAACGGGACCATACGGATTTCTGCAAGCCATGGCGCTCACAGGCATCCAAACAAAGCGAGCGCGCGCTTCGATCCAGCTGCCGCGACAGCGATTGGGCGTGAAGAAGCGATGGGTGCGTTGGCTGGCGGCGCTGGCTTTTGACAGGTCAGCTCGACGGTCGAACGGGCGCTTCGATCAATACGTTCGGCAATTCGTCGGGATTATCAGGCCCCGCGGGGAAATGCGCGGCGAGATATCCCCCGCACCGTTCGATCGCTGCGGTAAATCCGTCCCCGGGCTTGCCGGCCCGAATGCCAGCCACCAAGTCCGCGATAACATCCGCCCATGCCGAGGGGTGAAGCTTGTCGCTGATTCCGGCGTCGGCAAGAACTTCGGCGCGTCGATCGAACAATGAAACGAAAATCAGCACGCCCGTTCGGTCACGAGTCTTGTCCAGATTTTGCGCATAGAACTGCTCCAGCGCACGTGCTCTTACTTGAGCTCGCTTCAGCAGCGCTGGCGTAAGCCGCCGACGAATCTGCGGAATCGAGACCAGCACAAAGACGCCCATGAAAAGGACAAGCTGGGCTAAGGCGTAACTCGTCACCGCAGTCAGCACAGCGGCATGGATTGCAGCCACGTGGCTTACCGCCCAACCGCCGAAAGCATAATCGAAACGTCCAGCAACGCCCGCCACAGCCACCGCCAGAATGGGGGCCAGGAGCGATATCGCCGCCGCCCAGGCGAGCGGCACTTCGGCGTAGTTCGCCGCCTCATCGGTCACCACGCAGACGATTTCGCCCCGCGTCGTCGCCTCGGCCGCCGCCACCGCCATCTCGATGCGACGATGGTCCTCTGAATTCAACAGCATCCTACCATCCTCCCGAGGCGCCGCCGCCGCCGAACGAGCCGCCGCCGCCGCGAAAGCCACCACCACGACCGCCACGGCCCCGTCTGGACCCACTCATCAGCAAGAGCAGCGGCAGAACCCACAGGTCCATGCGATGGCCAGGCCGCCCGGTGATCATACCGAATATTCCGAACACGGCCCAAAGACCGAGCAGACCCAACACGACGATTGGCGCAGAGTCATTTGGGGCCGCAGCAGCCTGCGTGCTGGCCGCCACACGCGCCCGGGCCTGATCATCCGGCAACGACAATTGCTCGATGAGCGCATCGACGCCGGCGACGATGCCTCCCTCGAAATCGCCAGTTCGAAATTTGGGAAGCACCTGCGCTTGCAGGATGACGTCCGAAAGAGCATCGGTCAGCACGCCTTCGAGCCCGTAGCCGACCTCAATGCGTACGCGGCGCTCGTTGGGCGCGACGATCAGCAGGACGCCGTTGTTCTCGCGATTCTGGCCAATACCCCAGGCCCGGCCAAGCTGGTAGCCATAATCTTCGATCTCATAGCCCTGCAATGACGGCACCGTGACGATGACCAGCTGGCGCGAAGTTTGCGTTTCGAGTCGCGCAAGTTTGTCCGTCAGCTCCGCTTCGACACGCGGCGACAACACATTCGCGGCGTCGACCACGCGCCCACTGAGCGACGGGAAACTCGGCGCAGCGAACGCATAGCACGACCACGCTGAAATCAGGAGCGCCGCCAGGACGGCGTGAAGAACCCGCATGCTCAGTTCGGTTGCGCTTGCTGCTGAGTCGACGAGGGCGCGTCACGCCGCTCAAAGCTCACCCGCGGCGCTGCTTGCGCCCCAGGCTGAGCCTCAAACACCGACATGGGCCTGGCATTGCGATAGAACGTGCCCGCCCATATCGAGCCGGGAAGCGTGCGTAATTCCGTATCGTAGTCGCGTACTGCCTCGTTGTAATCGCGCCGCGCCACCGCAATGCGGTTTTCGGTGCCTTCGAGCTGACTTTGCAGCGCCAGGAAATTCTGATTGGACCTGAGTTCTGGATAATTCTCCGTGATCGCCAACAGCCGGCCAAGAACCCCCGACAATTGATCCTGTGCTGCTTGGTAGCGTTGGAAGGCAGCAGGGTCAGTTAAGGTTGAGGCGTCGACGCGAACCTGCGTCGCGCTGGCGCGCGCTTGGGTCACCTCCACGAGCACGTCGCGCTCTTGATTAGCATAGCCTTGAACCGCGGCGACGAGATTGGGCACCAGATCTGACCGGCGCTGATACTGATTTTGCACGTCGCCCCACGCGGCTTTGGCGCGCTCCTGCTTGGTGGGTATTGCGTTGACACCGCAACCGGCCAGAAACGCTGGTATCAGCAACAGAGCGGCCATCCGCGTCAGTATCTTTGGTATGCTCTTCACAGGACCCTCCTCACATTAAGCCATCAAGCTGGGCTCGCCCGCGGCGCGCTCCACCGCCAGCCGCGGTGATGTCCATCACAGATTACGCGCCGGGCGCGTTGTCCCCTGCGATCGGCGGCCGAAACTCGTTGGGGGGCGCCCCTCGTCTTGGCCCGAGGGTCACACGCGCGCGCAAAAACAGCCTGCCAAGCGGCAATGCTGCGCCAGGCGCTCACTCGGCGGGGACTGCGATACACTGCCCCTGATCCGGCGCCGATTTGTCTTCAGGCCAGGGATGATAACACTCGACCACATGATGCGCGGCGGTCATGACTTGCTGGTCCGTCGCAGCATGAAGCTGCTGCATGCTTCGTGGGTTCGCTGCATGGCAAACAGTATACATGACCCGGAGCGCGTGGATGTCGTGGGCCTCCGTGGTGACACGTAGAGCGCCTGCATACTGGTCATGGGGCACGATAGCCGACTGTATCCGACTGAGAGCCCCGCGGTCGGGCAACGCATCTAGAGCACTCAAATCCCCCCGTTCCGCACGTGCTATCGCATTCACCACAGGGCCCACCCCGCCAAAGGATTCCGGCGCCTGCACACGCGTTAGCTCTTGGTAACAGCTGCGCGTATTGTCGATCAGTTGCGCCATATCCGCCGCGGAGCGCTGCTGGGCGGCGGCGAAAGGCGAAACGGGAGCGAGCGCCGCGACAAGCGCAGCAATGCGCATGCTCCCTTGCACCATAGCGCCAGGCCTCAAACGCTTTTTCCTCTGTGGCATGTGAGCCAAGCGCCCCAATCCTTCGCCCCGCTGCCGTTAGCGCCGACGGTCTCCAAACAGTTGCAATAGCAGGAGGAAAATATTGAGGAAGTCGAGGTAGAGGGCGAGCGCTCCCATGACGGCTTTCTTTCCCGCCGTCGAAGCATCATCGCTTTCCAGATAAAGATTCTTGACGCGCTGCGTGTCCCAAGCGGTCAGGCCGACGAATACCAGAACGCCAATAATCGAAATTGCGAACTGGAAGGCCGGCGAGCGGAGGAACATGTTGACCAGGCTGGCGATCAGCACGCCGACGAGCCCCATGATCAGAAATGAGCCAAAGCGGGTAAGATCAACCCGCGTCGTGTAGCCAAAGAGGGACATGGCGCCGAACGTGGCGGCTGTGATGAGGAAGACCTGGACGATGCTCGCGCCGGTGTAGACGAGGAAGATCGCCGAGAGCGAAAGGCCGACGAGCCCAGCATAGGCCCAAAAGGTGAGTTGCGCCGCGCCCAGGCTCATCTTGTTGATGCGAAAACTCAACAGCATCACCAGAACCAGCGGCGCGATAAGCACGACCCAATAGAGCGGCGTGCCAAAGATGGTGCGATAGAATCCGGTCGCGACTGCTGCGTAACCAACCGCGCCGCTCAGAACGAGCGCGCCGGCCATGTAATTATACACGTTCAACAGATAGCGCCTCAGCCCGAGATCGACGGCGCCCGCTTCGGCTGGCTGCGACACGTGTGCGTTAGTCATGGCGATTGGACCTTTCAGATGATCCGGTCGGCGCGCGCGATCAGATTGTAGGTTGGAACGAAGATCAGCGCGGCGAACCAGCCGGCGACCGCGCTGAAGAGAATGCCCTCGACGAGTTGATCGCGTGAGCCGAGCGGCAGCGCCGAAAAGAGATTGAGCCAAGCGTGGGTAAAACCTGACGCAAAAGGCGTAATGACCGCAACGAGCCAGCAAACGACGTAGCCCGCAACCAAGGTTATGCCGAGCGCCAAACCAGCTGGCGCAAGCGCCAGACCAGCCGTCCGCTCCTCGCTCTTCGAAGCCATCACCCGCCTCCGCGCGCCGTCGTCCGCAAGGCGCTTCTCTTGGGTCTTACGCGCCGCCCAAGGCTTCCCCTGATCGGCTAAACTCCACGCGGAAAAATGAGTCCGGCGGGCAGATCAGGGGAAGGAGCTTGGCGCGCGTATTGAAGGCTGAGCGCGCAGGGCTGCAAGGACGGGCTTTAGCCCCACATCCCCCGCCCGCGTCCCGAGGCTCTCGCGCGCTCATGGAGCCTTGAAGGGGGAATTTGCTCGTGACCGATCATCACGCTCACCACCAGCACGCCGGAAGCGCGCGACGGCCCATATCCTGGGTCGTGCGCATCCTGATGATCGCGCTGATCGCCGTCATTGGCTATTACCTTATCACCGAACACACCGCGCACGTCTTGGCCGGGCTTCCACTGCTGTTTCTGCTCGCCTGCCCCTTGATGCACCTCTTCATGCATGGAGGGCATGGGGGCCACGGCGGACATTCCGGCCACGCCGGCCCCGACACGACGCAACCCAATCAGACCAACGAACGGAGCGGGCAATGAGCGGCCATGGCGCGGAGGGCTACGGCCTGTGGTTGCTCGTGATCGTCAATTCGATCTTTTTCATCGTGTTCGCCTTGAGCTTCACCAAGCCTAAAAGCGCGCGCGATTGGCGAAGCTTCGGCGCCTTCTCCGCCTTCATCATCGCCCTCTTCACGGAGATGTACGGCTTTCCGCTCACGCTCTATTTGGCGGCGCCGTGGCTGCAGAGTCGGCTGCCTGGCATTAACGTCCTGACCCACAATGGCGGGCATTTCTGGCCTGTCTTGCTGGGCTGGCGCGGCGATCCGCACTTCACGCCGATTCATTGGATTAGCGATATCCTCATTCTCGGCGGCCTGTGGCTGCTGATGGAATCCTGGACCATCCTGCATCGCGCGCAGCAAAACGGATCGCTTGCGGTGAGCGGACCGTACAAGCTCATTCGTCACCCGCAATATCTCGCCTTCATTCTCGTCATGGTCGGCTTCCTGGTGCAATGGCCCACCATCATCACAGCGATCATGTTTCCGATCCTGGTGGTGATGTATGTTCGTCTGGCCAAATCCGAAGAACGTGATGCCGAAGCGCAATTCGGACAGCAATGGCGCGATTATGCGCGCGCGACCCCGGGCTTCCTGCCACGCTTCGGCCGGAAAACACCCGCTCGCGGCGCGGCATGATTGAGTGCGTGAGCCGTACATGGACCAACGTCCCCTGATCGAGACGTTGCGCACACGAGGCGCGTCGCTTCGCGCTTTCGTCAAATTCTCGCCGCGAACCAGGGTCGCATGGATCGGGGCGGCGCTCGCCGGCATCGTCCTGCTTTCGGGAGCGGCGTTCTTCGGTCTTCGCCGCGAGCCGCTGCCGGCGCAAGTCATTTACGGCAGCGGGCGCATCGAGGCCGATGAAGTGCGGGTTGGCGTCGAGGTCTCTGGCCGACTGCTAGAGGTCAACGCGATCGAGGGCGCATCTGTAGAGCGTGGCGCGCTGGTGGCGCGCGTGGACGCCTCGGACTACGAATTACAACGCGCAAGCGCAGCGGCCGATCAGCGCGCCGCTAGTCAAGTCGTTGCGCAACTCGGCAGCCAGATCGATTTGGCGCATCATCACGCGGCCACCGCTCGAACCGATCTGGAGCGTTATGAGAGCCTGTCGCGGCAAGGGTTTGCGACCCCGCAACGCGTGGATCTGGCGCGCAACGCCTATCGCGAGGCCGCTGACCAGGAGGGCGTGCTACGCGAGCGCCGTGGTCAAGCCCAAGCGCAAGCTGAAAGCGCGGCGGCGCTCGCCGCCCTGGCGCGGTCGCGGATCGACAAGACTCGAATTCTTGCGCCGCGTGCAGGAATCGTTCTGGAACGCCTTGTCGAACCAGGCGAGGTGGTCGCACCAGGACAACCTCTCGTCATCATCGCCGATCTGTCCACGGTGAGACTGCGCATCTTCATCAACGAGCGCGATCTCGGCAAAGTCCGCCTCGGCGCGCCGGCCCGTATCCGCGTCGACGCCTTTCCCGAGCGCTTCTTCATCGCACGCGTGTCGCAAGTCGACGCCGCCGCCCAGTTCACGCCACGCGACGTCCACACCGCCGATGAACGCAGCCGAACCGTCTATGGCGTGACGCTCGAAGCCGAGAATGCTGGCGCACTTCTAAAACCGGGTATGCCGGCCGACGCCTGGATTCTCTGGGACCAGGGCGCCCAATGGCCAGCGCGCCTCAGCGCACCCGAGTGACCATGGCGAGCGCCGCCGCCATCGCCCCTGTCATAGAAACCTCCGGGCTCGGGCGCACATACGGCCGCCGCGTCGCCTTGTCGGACGTCACAATTACAGTCGCCGCCGGCGAGGTCTTTGGCGTGGTCGGCCCCGACGGCGCCGGCAAGAGCACGTTGCTGCAAATGATCGCCGGGATCCTCAAGCCCAGCAGCGGCGACTGCATCGTGCTCGGGCACGATGTGCGCCGGCGCGCCGATCGCGTTCAGGCCACGATCGGCTATATGTCGCAGGGCTTCTCGCTCTATGATCGTCTCACGGTGGCGGAGAACCTCGCCTTCGCCGGCAGTATTCGCGATGTCGAGGGCGCTCTATTCACTGAGCGTAAGCGCGCGCTGTTGCAGATGGCGGGACTTCAGCGGTTCGAGGCCAGACGCGAAGGCGCGCTCTCAGGCGGCATGCGCAAGAAGCTCGCGCTTTGCGCCAACCTCATTCACGAGCCGCCGCTGCTTGTTCTCGACGAGCCTAGCCTCGGCGTCGATCCGCTGTCGCGGCGCGAACTCTGGCGCATGCTTGATGCGGCCCGCAGCGCTGGGCGTTCGATCATCTTTGCGACCTCCTACATGGACGAGGCCGACGCCAGCGACCACGTACTGCTTCTGAAAGACGGCCGCCCCCTCGCCTATGGCGCGCCCTCCGAACTTCGCGGGCGTGCGAACGAACGCATATTTTCCGTCATCGCTCAGGACCCAAAGAGCACCGAATGCGCGCTTACCAACGAACCTGCGGTGCTCTCGTTCCAGAAGCGATCAGCGGGAAGCTTCCGCGTGCAGCTTGCATCGCCGGCGCCGCCAACGATCGAGGGCGCGACCTTTACCAACGCAGAGCCTTCCATGGAGGATTTGTTCACGGTGATGTCGGCGGATGGCCGACGCGATTTGGAGCGGGGCGCGATCCCGCCGCCAACGGCGCTTGCCACTTCCAGTTTGATCAGCGCCCTGGGGATCACGCAGCGTTTTGGAGACTTCATCGCCGTCGACAATATCAGTCTCGACATCAAGGCCGGCGAAGTGCTCGGCCTTTTGGGACCGAACGGCGCCGGCAAGACGACGCTCATCCGCATTCTTTGCGGTTTGCTCACGCCGAGCGCCGGTCACGCCAAAGTGGCCGAGTTCGATGTTGCGCGGCAAAGCGCGCAAGTCCGCACCCGCATCGGCTATGTGTCGCAGCGTTTTTCGCTCTTTGCCGATCTCACCGCCAGGGAAAATCTGCGTTTCTTCGCGCACGCCTACGGATTGCCGCAGGACTCGATTGACGAGCGGATAACCTGGGCCGCCGTGCACGCGGGCCTGGACGAGGTCAGTGATGCGCTGGTTCGCGATCTCTCTGGCGCGATACGGCAACGCTTGGCGCTCGCGTGCGCCATCGTGCATCGCCCGCGCGTCCTCTTCCTCGACGAGCCGACATCCGGCGTCGACCCGATTTCCCGGTTCCGCTTCTGGCGGCTGATTTCATCGCTCGCCGCCGCGGGCGCGGCCATCATCGTTTCTACGCACTATCTGGAAGAAGCGACCTATTGCGACCGGCTAGGCCTGATGATGGACGGGCGTATGATCGCGCTCGACACGCTGGACAACCTGCAGACCGCACTCGGTCTCACCGACGCCAGCGTTGAAGATGTGTTCATGGGCTTCATCACCCGCGAACGCGCCCGGCAAGCCGCCGACGCACGCACAAAGGGCGGCGTCGCGGCATGAAGCTCTCCCGAATCGCGGCCTTTGCCCGCAAAGAAACACTCGAGATCACACGTGATCCGATCACCGTGTGGATCGCGCTCGCCATGCCGTTAATCATGCTCTTTCTATTCGGCGTGGCGCTCTCTTTCGACGTGCGCAACGCGCCGCTCCTGATCGTCGATCACGATCGCAGCGCCGCAAGCCGGGCGCTCGCAGATCAGTTCCTGAATACCGGCTATTTCGCCCTCGTCGGCGCGCCGACGGATGAACGCGCGGCTGAACACATCCTCATGCAGGGCAATGCCCGCGCGATCCTGTCCATCCCGCCCCATTTTGGTCGCCGCATGGCGCGGGGTGAAAATGCGCCCGTCGAATTCGTCATCGACGGCACTTATGGCGCAACCGCCGCCATCGTCTCCGCCTATGGGCGCGCCATCCTTTACGCCTATCCGCGCGGCTCGCTCGATCTGCCGATCGAGCCCGAAATTCGCGTCTGGTACAACCCCGAACTCAAGAGCCGCAATTTTATCGTACCGGGCCTCTTCGCCGTCATCCTGATGGCGCTGTCGCCGCTCCTGACGGCGCTTGCGGTCGCGCGCGAGCGGGAGCTTGGCACCATCGCGCAAATCTACGCCTCGCCCCTCACCAAGATCGAATTCATCTTCGGCAAGCTCTCGCCCTATGTGGCGATCGCGGCGCTGCAATTGGCGATCGTCATGGCGGCGGGCTTTCTCTGGTTCGGCATACCGATGCACGGCAGCCTGTTGCTATTGGCCGCCCTCGGGCTGCTTTACGTCATCTGTACCGTGTCGCTTGGCTTGTTGGTGTCGCTTATCGTGCGCACCCAGGTCGCGGCAATGCTGGTGACCGTCATCATCACGCTGATGCCTGCGTTTCTGTTTTCGGGGTTCGTCTACCCGATCTTCACCATGCCCGCCTTTTTCCAAGGCTATTCCGCGCGCATCCCCACCATGTATTTCGTCAATATCGCGCGCGGCATCGTCATGCGTGGCGCCGGCGTGAGCGAACTCTGGGTCAATGTCGCCGTACTGGCTGGCTACACCGGGGTGGTGCTCGCGGCCTCCGCCTTCCTCTTCCGCAAGCGGCTCGGCTGATATGTGGGGACGCACCAGCGGCCTTCTCGGCAAGGAATTCGCGCAGATGCTGCGCGACCCTGTCGTGCTATTTCTGATTTTCTGGCTGACGACCGTCGAAGTGGCCATGTGTACGATGGCGATCGGTATGGACGTCAAGAACCTTCGCCTCGGCGTCATCGATCAAGATCGCAGCGAGGTGAGCCGTGCACTGATCCGCGAGTTCACATCGGCGGACACTTTCGTTCTGGCCTCGACCGTGAGCAATGAGCGCGACGCTGAGGCCATGCTGCGGCGTGGCGACGTGCATGCCCTGGTCGAGATTCCGCCGAATTTTGGCGCGCGCGTCAACGCCGGACGGCGGGCGACCTTTGGCGTGGTCGTCGACGGCGCTGACGCCAACGTCGCCTCGCGCGCACGCGCCTATATCGTCGAGCTGACAGCGCGGCTTTCGCAGAACCGGATGCTGCAGGCGATGCCTGCCCATGGCGGCGTGGAGCCTGCGGTCCGCGTCTGGTACAATCCCGACCTCACCAACACGCGCTTCGTTGCACTCGCCATGATCGCGCAGGCGGGCTTCATGCTGGCGATCCTGTTGCCGGCGGCCGGCATGGTGCGCGAAAAACAGAACGGCACGCTCGAACAGATCCGGGTCACACCCATCCGACCACACGAACTCTTTATCGGCAAAGTCCTGCCGCCGGTCATCATCAGCACCGGCTCGTTGCTGCCCTCGCTTCTGGTTGCGCGCCTGATGGGCGTGCCTCTGAATGGCGACCTCGCCACGTTTGTGGCGCTCAATTTCCTCTCGCTTGTCGCCGCCGTTTCGATTGGCATCTTCATCGGCGCCATCACCGCCACGCTGCAGCAGGCGCTGTTGATGAGCTTCTTTGGGCTTTTCCCCCTGCTTTTTCTGTCGGGCAGCGTGACGCCGATCGAAAGCATGCCCGATTGGCTGCAAGCCGTGGTTCAGGTGAGCCCTCTGCGGCACGGCATCGCCATCATTTCCAGCCTCTTTCTCAAAGGCGCCGGATTGAGAGAACTCTGGCCCCATGCCGCCGCGTTGACAGCGATCGCCGCATCCCTGTTCGGGACAAGCTGGATTCTGTTCAAACGCCAATGGTGAGTAACGAGATCGACATGCGACGCTTCACGATTTCTTCCAAGCCGGCGACACAAAGCGACATCGAGGTAGTCGAGCGCAAAGGCATCGGTCATCCCGATACGATCTGCGACGCCTTGGCCGAAGCGCTCTCCCTGGCTCTTTGTCGGGAATATCTCGCCCGGTTCGGCGAGATCGCACACCACAACGTCGATAAAGCTCTGTTGTGCGCGGGCATGTCCGCGCCACAATTCGGCGGCGGCGGCGTGCTCGCGCCGATCGACATCTATCTCGCCGGACGCGCGATTGCGCAGGTCGGCGCCGAACGCATACCGCTTGAAGACATCGCCATCGACACAAGCCGCGCGTGGCTTGCGACGCACCTCCATGCGCTCGACGCGGACGCCCATGTTCGCATCCATCCGGTGCTGCGCGCGGGCTCCGGCGAATTGAAAAACCTGTTCCAGCGGCGCGGCGGCGCCGCGCCGCTTGCGAACGATACATCCTTTGGCGTCGGTTACGCGCCCCTGAGCGCGTTGGAGCAGTGCGTCCTCGCCATCGAGCGCAGCCTCAACGAAGAGCCACGTCCCGCTGACAGGCTTGCCTGGGGCGAAGATGTCAAGGTCATGGGCGTGCGCGTCGGAGCAGACGTGGAGATCACCATCGCCTGCGCTATGGTCGACGCTCATATCGAGACTCTTGTGCGGTATCTTGAAGAAAAGGAAAGGATCGCTGCGCTCGCCATCCGTGAAGCGGAAGGCCACGGCTTTGGCGATTGCCGCATCAGCGTCAACGCCGCGGACCATATTGAAACGGGTGACGTCTATCTTACGGTCACTGGCACGTCCGCCGAAGCGGGCGATGATGGGCAAGTCGGCCGGGGCAACCGCGTCAACGGCTTAATCACGCCGGCGCGGCCGATGAGCCTCGAAGCGGCGGCAGGCAAGAATCCGGTCACCCATGTCGGCAAGCTCTACAATGTCGCCGCCAACGCCATCGCCCACGAGATTGTCGAAGCCATTTCGCCGGTGCGGCGGGCGCAATGCTTGCTCGTTGGCCGGATCGGAGCGCCGATCACCGAACCGGCGTTCGTCGAGTTGAAGCTCGAAACCGAACCCGGCGTTTCGAACGACGATGTCGCGCCAGCAGCGCAGACCATTGCGGCGAACGTCGTTGCGAATTTGCCGAAGCAAGTCTCTGCGTTCATTGCAGGCGACCTCAGCGTCTATTGATGCGAGGGCGACCGCCCTCTCGTCGCGCGAGCGCTATTGTCCGTCCGGATGATGCGCCCGATGATCTTGTGAGTCCGCCGGCGCCGCTGCGGGCGTGCAGTTCTGCGTGCTCATCATGCCATCCTGACCGCCCATCATTCCACCCTGGCCCGCCATCATGCCGCCCTGGCCGCCGCCCATCATCGCGCCGCTCTGCGCGGCCCCGGACTGCCCCGCTTGAGCAGCAGGCGGGGGACAAGTCTGCGAATCCTGACCAGAAGCGCCCTGCATCATGGCGCCGTGGTGGGTCATGCCCGCGCCCATATGGTGCGCGCAGCCGGCAGTGAGCGGGACGGCGGACAACGCCAATGCGCTGGTGACACTGAGCAGCTTCATGGATTCATCCTTCTGCCGGAGGAACGCCCTCCTCGCTTTGTTTACGCAGCAGCCGCGGCTAGCCCTGAATCCGGGGGAGGCGCCGTCTCTTGCGTATTCACAAGCAGACGAGGCGCATTGTGACCAGCCGCATCCATCCCCTTGCCGCCGCTCTCCTGCTCATCGTCATTGGCTTGACGAGCGCCTGCCACAGCGCCAACGAGCCCCTGAGTTCCGAACAGCACGTCGATGGTCTCGTTGGCTATTTAGGCGTGATGCCCGCGGCCATCGTCCGGGCCCATCCGGCGGATCATCCCGAAGCGTCCATGCATGCGGCGGCGCCTCGCGGCAACGCTCACCTCGTCATCGCGCTCTATGACCAAGCAGGCGCGCGCATTGAGGACGCCGCGGTTGATGCGGTCGTTTCGGGCGAACGCCATCACGGCGGCCATCAGACGCGGCTCGAACCCATGCGCATCGAAGGCGTCGTAACCTACGGCGCCTTTCTCAATCTCGACGAACGCGATCGCTACCATGTGGATGTCGCCATCCGGCGCGGCGACGCCTTGCGCGCAATCCATATGCGTTTCCTCTTTGACGCGGCAGCGCTCGCCGTCGCGGACCCAACGCCGTGACCGTACGCCTTGCGCCAACGCAAAGACGGAAGCGGCGATCTGCACGCACATGGTCCAATGACGCCTCTCTAACGGTTGAAGGAATAGGCTTATGACAAACGTAAGCGCGACCGGTCTCGCCGCACCGGAAAAGCGGCGTCATTTCTGGCAACGCACGGGCGTCGCGACTTATGGCGCCTTAGTGCTCGCCTTGGGTGTCGGCGCGCTGCTTGCGCCATTCTTTGCGACCTTTGCCGCGAGCGTTTGGGTCGGCGCACTTTTGCTCGCGTCAGGCGCCATTGGCCTTGCCATGCTGGCCGTCGATTGGAAGGCCAAGGGCTTCGTCTGGCGCCTGCTCTGGGCGCTTATCGCGATCGTCGCTGGTCTCTGCATTCTGATTCATCCCTGGCAAGGCGCGGTTGCGCTCACCTTCGTCTTAGGTCTGAGCTTCCTGGCGCAAGGGTTTGTGGCCATCGGCCACGCCTTCGCCCACCGCCATCACACATCTTGCCCATGGCCACACATGGCGTTCGCTGGGGTGATCAACATCATTCTGGGGGCGCTGCTGGTTTGGGCCTTGCCGCACGCGGGCCTGATCGTTCCCGGCGTCTTCCTCGCCTTCAACCTCATCACCTTCGGCGCATCGCTCATGGCGGTCGCCTTTACACAGCCGAGGATTACACCATGAGCTGCTGCCAAACCGCAAAGACGTCCCAACGCGCCGTCGACCAGAAAGCTGGGCCGTCCGAATGCTGCGCTCGAAAAGATCAAAGCCAGAACCACCACGCCAGCGCCGACCAGGCGCAACCGTCGGAGGAAATAACGATGCCCGCGCAAGCACGCGATCGTAAGACGCACGCTTGCTGCGGAGGCTGATCCGCTGCGCCGTTCGCGCAACAGCCGCTTTTGGTTGCGACGGTGCTCTTGTCAGTCCCCGGCCAACAGGTCGACGACGCTGATGACATTCGATTGATGAAACACGGTGTCGGTGGAAACGACGCCATCGGACAAGCGGCGCAGTTCGTCGTAAGAGGCATCGGCAAAAAGCGCATGCACGACAAGGCAGATGGGCCGCTTGAGTCCTTGCGCGGGGAGTTGCCGCGCGGCTTCGATCATCGTGCGGCCCGAGGAAACAATATCGTCCACCAGAACCGGGCGGCGACCGCGCCAAGCGCTAAGGTCGGGCACAAAGATCTCCACCTGCCGGTCGCCCAGCCGGCGCTTCTCCAAGACCACGTGCGGCGCGCCTGCATCATGCGCCACCGCGCTCACCCATTGCTCGCTTTCGCCATCCGGTCCGATCACGAGCGCATCGGACACATGCTCCTTGATCCAGCGCGCCAGGAGCGGCGCGGCGTGCTCCACGCGCGTCGGAATCGAGAATATTTCGGCAAGCGAATGGCGACGGTGAAGATGCGGATCGATGGTGACAAGCGCATCGAAATGCTGCGACAAGAGCCGCGCAAAGTGCGTCGAGGAGACCGCCTCGCCCTCATGAAAGCTTTTGTCCTGGCGCATATAGGCGAGATAAGGCGCGATCAACCGCACGCTCCTTGCGCCCCGCTCGCGCGCCGTCGCCGCCGCGAATACTAAGCTCAGGAATTGCGGATCGGGCCGCGCCAGCGTAGCGAGAACATCGACGTCTTTGCCGGCCACATCGCTCAGCACGCGGACATAGGATTCCTCGTCCGGAAAGCGCCGCGTCTCCAGGGCGCCCATCTCGGCGCCAACGCGCGCGGCCAGCAAAGGCGCAAGCTTCTCATTTCCCGGCATGGCCAACACGAGGCGGGTCATTGCTCAGCCCTCCAGCACAACCATGTCGGAATTGGCGTCGGCGTAATCCAGAGCATAGCGCAACTCACCCTCCGCCTCGGCGTGGATTGTAAACAACGGATCGCCCGCCTTGACCGGTGAGCCCACACGGACATGCAATTCCAGACCCGCCGCTTTCGCGTCGGGCGCGCCTGCGAGCTTTGCAAGACGCGCGATCTTGCGATTGTCGATACTGGCGGCGACGCCAGCATGTTTGGCGCACCAATCACGCCGCAAGCGCGCGCGTGGCGGCGTGCGCATGCCGCCCTGCGCGGCGCAAATACGTTCGAACTTGCTCCAGGCGCGGCCGCTCGCCAGGGTTTCCCTGGCCAGCGCTTCGCCCGCGCCGTCAGGCGCGCCGCCCGCCAATTCGATCGCGGCGCCCGCCAGTTTCAGCGCCCGCTCGCGCAGATCGGCTGGCGCATCGGCGGTGTTTTGCAGCACGGCCAGGACGTCAACCGCCTCAAGCGCTGGGCCAATGGCGCGGCCAACCGGCTGGGCGCCATCGGTGACGATCGCGCGCGCCTTCAAGCCAAAGCGCGCGGCGATCTCCACAAGATGAGCGGCGAGCGTGTTGGCGGCTTCGGCGGTGCGGACCTTGGCCGTGGGACCAACCGGCAGATCCAGGATTACATGCGTCGACCCAGCGGCGATTTTCTTGGACAACACCGAGGCGATCAATTGTCCCTCGGCGTCCATGTCCAGCGCGCGTTCGACACGGATAAGCACGTCGTCGGCAGGCGAAAGCCGCACCGAGCCGCCCCAGACAATACAGCCGCCCTCCTGCTCGACCACGCGCCGCATGGCGGACACATCGAGATCAACCGGCGCCAGCGTCTCCATCGTGTCGGCAGTGCCAGCCGGCGAGGTAATGGCGCGCGAGGATGTCTTCGGCATGATGAGACCAAGGCTTGCGCAAATCGCCACCACAATCGGCGTCGTGCGATTTCCGGGCAGTCCGCCGACGCAATGCTTGTCGATGACGACAGGCGCTTGCCAAGCAAGCGTGTCGCCCGCCTCGACCATGGCCCGGGTCAGATGCGTCATTTCATCGAGATCAAGGGGGAACGCGGAACAGGCGGCAAGAAAGGTCGCGAGATGGATGTCTCCGTAGCGGCCGCTGGCGACATCCGCGATGATGGCGCGAAACCCTGCCTCATTGAGCCGGCGGCCATAGAGTCTGCGGCGCACATCCGCGAGCGACTCGAGGGTCGGCGCGTGCTCGATGTGCAGCACATCGCCGTCGTTCACGCCGAGCCTGCGCCACGCCGCTTCAGAGAGCGCGGCTTCGTGTATGCCCAGCCAATCGCCCACCACTTGATAGAGCGTGGCGATCGTCTCTCCGCCATTGGCGCGGATCAGCACGCGCGCGCGCGCCGACAACCCTTCCGCACGGCAGACATGGCAATCTGCGCGCATCAGCACAATCGCTTCGTCTTGCGTCATCAGGCCCAGGCGCTTTGCTTGCAGCTGGGGCGCAGGCGCGATCTCGCTCATCCCTCCCCCAGCGCATAGACGCGTCCGCTATCGACTACGTTCGCGTTCCAGCCGCTCTGCCGCTCGATGCGCACGCGCAACGCTTCCGACGCCTGCGGTTCGCCATGGACAATGAAGATGCGCCTTGGCGGCGGTTCGAACCCAGCAAGCCAGCGCATGATTTCGTCGGCATCGGCATGGGCCGACAGCATCGGCAGATTGGCGATCTCCGCGTCAATCTTGATCCAGCGTCCAAACATCTTGAGCTCACACTCGCCGGCCAACAGCCTGGCCCCGCGCGTGCCCATCGCCTGATAGCCGGCGAACAATATCGTGTTCCTCGAGACCGGGCCGAATGCGGCGATGTGGTGGATGACGCGCCCGCCGGTCGCCATGCCGCTGCCGGCGATGACGATCTTCGGCATCACATTGCTGCTGACCGCCTTCGATTCCTCCACCGATCGGACATAGGTCGCGACGTCGCAGGACTGCTTGCGCACGTCAGCCGAGAAGCGATGGTCGTCGAGATGATGGCACAGCAGATCCGTGGCGCTCTTGGCCATAGGACTATCAAGGAAGACCGGCACTGACTTGAGGCGCCCCGCCTGCTTCAGCATCCAAAGGTGATAGAGCAGCACCTGCGTGCGCCCGACAGCGAACGCTGGAATGACAATTGTGCCGCCGCGCCGCACCGTGCGTTCGATAACCTCGCCCAGGGCCTCCATCGGATCGATCTTTGGATGCGTGCGATCGCCATAGGTCGATTCCACAACCACAAAATCCGCGGCGGCGACGCGCTCGGGGTCGGGCATGAACACGTCGTCGTAGCGACCGAGATCGCCGGAGAACACCACCGTCTTGCCGCCCCACTTCACCTCCGCTGTCGCCGCACCCAGAATATGCCCAGCATGGCGCAGCTTCAGTTCCGCTGCGCCAGGAAGCGGATGCGTTTCGCCAAAGGATAGGACTTGCAATTGCTTGAGCGCCCGCTCGGCGTCGCGCACGGTATAGAGCGGCAGGGCGGGCTTATGTTTCGTGTGTCCCTTGCGATTGGCGTATTCTGCGTCCTTCTCGGCGATGTTGGCGCTGTCCTTCAAAAGGATGTCGGTCAGGTCGGCGGTCGCCGACGAGCAATAGATCGGCCCTTCAAATCCTTCGCGCACCAATTTCGGCAAATAGCCGCTGTGATCCAGATGCGCATGGGTGAGGATCACCGCGTCAATGGTCTTTGGATCAGTGGGGAACGGCTCCCAATTGCGTTCGCGCAGAACCTTAAGCCCCTGAAACAGACCGCAATCGATGAGCAAGCGAACGCCGTCACCTTCAAGCAGGTGGCGCGAGCCGGTCACCGTGCCGGCGCCGCCGAGGCTGGTCAAAGTTAAGCTCATAAACCCTCTCAGTGACGCTTCAGCACAAGTGGATCGCCCTCGCCGTCGAGGGCCGCGATTTCTTCTGCTGACAACAGCGCGCCGCGTTCTGCGTCCAGCATCGCCCCCGCTGCCTCAACCGCATGGGCCCAGGTCGAGCGATTGGCGAACAGCATCCCGAAAACATCGAGCGTGCCGCCGCGATTGATGTAACCCAGCGCACGCGTGTGCGAGGGACCGCCATCGAGACGGCGCAAGAGCCCAAGCATCGGCTCGGGACGCGTATGCGTGAGCACGACGCGCACGGCTTTCGCCGGAAACAACGCGCTCAGCGCGGCGTCAGCGACGCAATACGCCCGCTCGATCCCATCGCGCGGCGCCCGAAAGCGGCCCGGCTCCAGAATAACGCTGACGCTTGATTGAATGCTGCGCTCGCTCAGGCGCGCGTGCGCCGCGAGCGCCTCTGCGGTTTGGTAGGCGCCGATCGCGACTAATTGCACGTCGCCTATATCGGCGCCGCCGGCGATCAAAGCCGCCCCTTGTTTGACGGCCCGCTCGGCCTCAGGACCGGAAAACCGGTTGGGCTGCGGCCGCTTCGGCGTCACCAGACACGCGATCTGTCCTTTGCTTTGATAGACCGATGACAACGCCGCCACGGCGCTGTTGACGTCGATGGGAAACACCACCCGCGACACATCCGCCATCTCGCCCAGAAGCGCTTCGGGCAAAGTGGGATCCTGATGCGATTGTTCGTTCTTGGAATTTTCCCACGTGTGAGAGGTCGCGATCAGCGGCACGCTGATCCAGCCAGGCTCCCTGCCGATTTCGCGCTGGCGGCGGGCGAAGATGATCTCTTGCCGAAGCGCCCCCAGCATTTTCATCGCGAACGCTTCGTAGCTCACGGCGAGATTAATGCCGCCCTTATTGCCAAGGGCCGCGCCAATCACCGCCTCTTCATTGAGCGCGGTAATGATCGCGCCATCGACAGCCTCGGGCGCGTTCGGTTCTGGCGCATTCACCCGGTGGCGCAGCAGGTCAAGCGTGCGCCCCATGTGATTGCTTTTGAGTTCGTCCGGATTGCCGATCCGCACGCGGACCGCTGGGTTGGCGCCCACGACCTCCACGAAGTGCGCATCGAGCGCCTCCATGGCGCAGCTTTCCCCTACGCGCGCTTCCCAACGCGGGGCCGGAATCCGCGGCGCAGCAATCGAACGCGTGGCCAGCACGTGTTGGCTCTCGCGCGGACGGGCCTGCGCCGCATGCACCGCGAACGCCCGCGCCGCCGCGTCAAGTTCGACAGGCGATACGTAAAGCGCGCGGACGCCGGCGTTGAACTCCCGGCGCGCGTCTGCATCGAAGCGCGGATTTCCGGCAAGCGGCAGATTGTGCGCGCGATTTGAGCCCGCGCCCGGAAAGCCATAGCCTTTAACGCAGCGCGCGATCACATAAGGAAGCCGGGCCGGATAAGCGCGTTCGGGCAAAGAGGCAAACCGCGACAACGCTGCTTCCGCGTCGAGGATGGCGCAGGCATAGGCGAGCGGGTCGTGGCCGTCGATGATCACGGGATCGAAACCCGAGAGGCGCAGATGGGCAGCGAGCCAATCTGCGCCGCCTTCCTGGCCAATTTCAGTGCGCTGTTCGATGCGTCGGCCGTTGAGCACCATTACCGGCACCACCAGACCGCAATCTTCGGCCCGCCACCAGCGTGGCGACCAATCGGAGCCGCGCTGTTCCTCGAACGCGCCATCACTCAAAAACGCCACCACGCGCTCGCCGCGCAGCGGCATATGGATGTATTGCGTCTCGGCGAACCCGAGATAGCCGCCCTCCATGATCCCGCCGGCCGTGTGCGGATTGACATGACTGCCGAGCGGCGCCGCCGGGCGCCCGTCAGGCGTCATCGCGTAGGCATAGAAATCTGCCGCAAGTTGAGAGAGGCCTGCTTGATTGCGCCCATAACGCCCTTGCTGCGCGGGCGAGAGATCTTCCAGCAGCGCGTTGACCGCTTCGATCGCCGCCACGCAATGGCCTTGCCCCAGCACCCAAGCGCGCGTGTGGCCGCTCAGCGCATTGGCTAGATGATACCCGACAAAGGCGATCGCGGCATTGAGCGAGCCGCCCATATGCCCTTCCGGCTGCGTCTTGAACGACTCGGTTGGAAGTTCCGCGCCGCTCAGATCGACCCGATGCGCGTAGGTCATATGTGCGACCTGCCACATCGCTGCGCTGGCGAGGCGATCGGCGGCGGCGCACAAGGCCAGCGCCGCATGCGGATCGGCCAAGGCGCCGCTCATCCAATGGCGCGCCACCAGGTTCTCTACGGTCTCGATCGTTTCCGGGCGATGGCGGACCACGCCATATCCTTCCCGCCACGCCGTGCTGGCTGGTGCCGCCATGACAAACGATCCGCTGGGGCCGGCGGGCGCCCTTTCATCCTCCGCCAACGACACATACGCGGGCCGCAGCTCTCGCCCTGACCGATCAACGGGCCGCGGTTGGGCCCGCGCCCGCCATGAAGGCGCGGGTTTGCCGGCCAATCTCGGCCTCTTCGTCAGCGGCGCGCACCTCGACAAGAACCTGCGCGCCGGGCGGCGAGATCAAGCCAAGACCCACACTGTTGGCGGCCTCATCGAGCCCGACCCCCATAAATCCCAGATCCTCACAGATGCGCGCGCGCACGCGTGGCGCATGCTCGCCGATGCCGCCGGTGAAGACGACGCGGTCGACGCCGCCAAGCACGCCGGCAAGGCCAGCCAGCCAGCGCCGGCCAGCAAGGCAAAACGCCTCCACCGCCTCCGCTGCGGCGGCTTCGCGCGAGGCCACCAAGAGCGCCATGTCGCCGCTCAGGCCCGATAGGCCCAGAAGCCCCGATTGGCGGTAAAGCAAATCCTCAACCTCATCGACACTCCGCCCCGAGCGCGCCAAGTGCAGGACAACGCCAGCATCGACGTCTCCGCTGCGTGTCGCCATCGGCAGACCCGACACCGTGGAAAATCCCATCGAGGTCTCGATACTGCGCCCGCCTTTGATCGCGGTCATCGACGCGCCGGCGCCTAGATGGGCCACGATGAGGCGTTCGCGCTCAATATCTACGCCTTGGCGCTGCAACGCCGCCAAGATCGAGGCGATCGATAGGCCGTGAAATCCAAAGCGGCGCCCCCCGCCGCGAACAACTCCCGCGGCAGCGCCATCATCGCCGCCGCCTTGGGCAGTGGCGCATGAAAGGCGGTGTCGAAGCAGCCAATTTGCGGACAGAGCGGCCACCGCGCGCGCGCCGGCTTCGACGCCTTCAAGGTTCGCGCTCAGGTGCAACGGCGCCATAAAGGCGAGATCCCGCAATCTCGCTTCCACCGGCGGCTCGACTGCGTCGGCGTCACAAAATCTACGCCGCCATGAACAATCCGATGGCCGACGGCGATGGGCGTAAGCGCGGGCATGATGCGGAAAACCGCGTCGAGCGCCTGGCGATGATCGGCCACGCCTGTCACGTCGATCATTTGGTGCTCGACCGCGTGCGTCAACGTCAGCTGCGCCTGGGCGCGTCCAACGCCGCTCAGATGCGCGCGCCATTGGCGTTCAGCGTCAAAGCATGCGACACGCACGCTCGTTGAGCCGCAATTGATGGTCAGAATTGGACCACGCGTCAAAGCCGCCTCATACTCAAACGATGATTCTCGCAGCTTCTAGGATCTGCGCTAGCGCCGGTCGCCCGCGCGATGAGCCATCTCCGCCGCCAGCAATTCCCGCGCCCGATGCACGCGATATTCAAGCGATTTGACAGTGCAGCCAAGAGTTGCGCTGGCCGCGACTTGTGAAAGTCCGTCGACGGCGGTGAGCATCAGCGCATCGCGCAGATGCTCTGGCAAGCGCGCCAGCGCTTCACGCAACATTTCCAGCTCTTGGCGACTGGCGGTTTCAGCTTCCGGCGACGGGCGCTCATCTGCGACACGCAAATCATCCCCGTCAGGGCAATCTCCCCAGAAGGCGCGGCGGGTGGCGATCCGCCGCGCCGCATCGCGGCACTTGTTCAGGGCGATAGCATGGAGCCACGTTCTGAACGAACGCTCCGGGTCAAAGCTGGCCATCGCACTCCACGCGGCGACGAACGCTTCTTGAACAATGTCGCTCGCCGCATCGGCGTCAGGCACGCGCCGACGCACGAAACGGAACACATCCTCTTTGTGATCGCGCATCAGCGCCGAGAACGCCGCACGGTCGCCTCCCCGCGCTCGAGCGATCAGATCGTCGAAACCGCCGCTAAACGCTACACGGCGCAAAGGCGAGCGAGCCTGCCCCTGCAGGTCCAAGGACCGAGCCGTCAAGCGTTTCATGGTCGCCTCGCTGCGCCCCAAGAGCGGGACCGACAAGACCAGCGTCCCATGCCAACATCGCTCCCTGCTTGAACCTGCGCCTTGCTCTGGATCAATTCCCTGGATTTACCCCTTAAGCGTCCCGTCCTTGCCCCGCCACAGCGCGATAGGTTAGCTCTTCTCAGGGTGCGCGCCGCAGCGCACGTATAGTAAGAGCGTGGCCGCCGGAGGCTTCCCTGTCCGATCTTGATCGCCAACTCGCTGCCTTGGGCCGGGTGGACGTCGACGCCGAATTGAACGGTCTGGAGCCCACCGTTTGGGCCCGGATCGATGCGCGTGCGCGCAGCCGAGAAGCCGCCGCTGGCCTCGCCGGCGTCTGCGCCCTCGTTATCGTTTTCAGTTCCGCCATCGGCGTATCGACTGCCGCTGCCCCGACCAATGTCGCGCCGGGGCCCTTCGCGCTTCATCAGCCCTATGCTCCCTCCACGGCGCTTGGGCACTAGATCATGCTGAAGATCTGGAGAGTGCTTGCTCTGGCCGCGCTTGTCGGCTTCGGCGCTGGCTTGGCGGGCGTTTGGGCTGGGACCGCACTCATTGGTCCCGCCCCTCTCCGCGACGGCCTCGACGCGGCGGTGCATCGGGAGCTCAGCCTGACTGCCGAGCAAAATCAACGATTGGAGGGAATAGAAGCCAGCTACGCGAGGCGCAGAGCCGCGACCGACGCCGAGTTGCGCCAAGCGGCGCGCGACATCGCCGCCGCCGTATCCCAAGATCACGGACCGAGCGAACGCCTCACGCAAGCGGTTGACCGCTTTCACGCCGCTATGGGGCAGGCCCAGCGCGAGGCCATCGCCCACGTGTTCGCTATGCGCGCCGTACTCGATCCTGAACAACAAGCGCGGTTCGACGCCATTGTGCACACCGAATTGTTGCGCGGCGTGGAGGCCGACTAGCCGTCCCGTCCCGGCTGGTCGCCGCGCGGCGTCGCCAACACCCCGACGACAACCGCCAGAGCGCCGAAAAAGCGCGCACCACCTTTGCCTTAGACCACGCGCGCGGCGCGCACTTTCGCCGGGCCGCAGGAGCTCGTGGCAAGGCAGGTTCATCACGGGTTGTTGGGCATAGGCGAGCGAGATCCTCTGAGAAAGGACGCTGTCGGCTCGCCAATCTTACAGCCTTCGCGAAATTTTACGGCCAAAACGCGCTAAGAGCCGACCAAATCTGTCCGCAGTTCCCCTTCGCCGCCTGCGTACAGGTTAGCCTCCCACCTCGGTCGCGCCCGGAGCGGGGCACTCGCAATCGTCAAATCCATGCTTCGCGCACGCCGTGCAAAGCCGCAAAACCAGCGTACGAAGCCGCTCACGGGCCCGATGCAGCCGAACCGTCAAAGCATTCAGGTTAAGTCCCAAATCAGCCGCGACACGCGCGCGATCCTGCTCCTCAAGATCAATGCGTCGGATCAAAGCGGCGTCCCCTACAGGTAAAGCATCCAACAGCGTCAGTATGCACGCGCAAACGGCCTTATCTGCATCTGTCTCGTCCGCGACGGCGGTTAGATGGCGTTCCTCCATCGGTGTTTCGCGCGTCTGCTGCCGGACAAGACCCCGGTGATAATCAGCGATCGTCGTCGCCAGCACGCGCGACAACCACGTGCGCGCCGCCCCTGCTTCCTTGAGATCGCGCGCACGCTCCAAAGCGCGTGCGCAAAAAACCTGCAGCACTTCATCGGCATGACCTGGATCGGCAAGTCTGGCACGGATATAGGAACGAATCCGGTCGAGTCCCTCTTCGAGCGCGCGACGAACCAGGGCCTCAGGCGACTCGCTTGGATTCCCATTCATCATGTTGGTCATCGCCCCTTAGCAAGATCCCGCATGGCAATCGTTACGACGAAGGACTGCGTTTAGCGATGATATCCCGCTCAAATAAAACCGCTGGCGAACGTGAGACAACTCAACGCACGCCTTCTGCATCTAATGGGTCGAGGGGCTATGGTCCATCGGCGTCCCGGCCGCCGATCAACCCCGCCTCAGGTCGCTCTCGTCAAACAATCGAGCAGGCTGAACGCCAAGCGCACGCGCTAGCTTGAACACTGCGCGAATGCCCACATTCCGTTTCCCACGCTCGATGCCGCCGATATAATTCCGATGCAGGCCCGCCTCCAGGTAACGGGCCGGCCAACTCAAAATCGGAACCGAAAAGCCAGAGTGAGGCGCGGCTGGGGCGCGAGAGCCTGACCCAGAGAGAGGTCTTGGGCCGCAAACCTGGAGGCCGACCGATGACATCCGCACAACGCAGCAACGTCTACGAGCGCATCACCGCTGACATTTTGGCCGCCATCGAACGCGGCGCCGACACGTGGCGCATGCCTTGGCATCATGACGGCTCGCCCGCCATGCGGCCCGTCAATGTCGCAACCGGCGCGCCCTATCGCGGACTCAATATCCTTGCACTGTGGGCCGCCGCCGAGCAGGCCGGTTATCGCCGAGGATTGTGGGGGACCTATCGCTGCTGGGCGAAACTCGGCGCTCAAGTACGAAAAGGCGAACGCGCGACGCTCGCTGTGTTTTGGAAACGCACCGATCCAACCGACGCCAGCGACGACGACGAGCCGTCACGCCCGCGCATGTTCGCGCGCGGCTTTTCTTTGTTCAACGTCGACCAAGTCGACAATTACACCGCGCCTGACGCGCCGGCCTTGCCCGAAACCCACCGCATCATGCATGCAGACGCCTTCATTGCGGCGCTCAATGTGCATGTCGTCGTCGGCGGCGACATGGCCTATTATCGCCCCGCAACCGACACGGTGCATTTGCCGCCCTTCGCCTGTTTCAAGGATGCAGTCTCCGCCGTCGGCGTCAGCCTGCACGAACACGCGCATGCCTCTGGCGCCAAGCATCGCCTCGATCGCGACCTTACAGGTCGCTTCGGCACGTTCGCCTATGCGATGGAGGAAGCCGTTGCCGAATTGACGGCAAGCTTCGTTCTGGCGGACCTTGGACTCGCCTGCGATCCGCGCCCCGACCATGCCGCCTACATCGCCTCGTGGTTGGAAGCGCTGAGATCGGATCCACGCGCCATCTTCACCGCCGCGTCGAAGGCCCAGCAGGCGGCCGATTGGATGCACGCCATGCAGCCATCGCAAGCGTCGGCGGCCGCATGACTG
>DASZPV010000204.1:0-17251 GCA_035549875.1 Caulobacterales bacterium | reverse complement strand
TTCCATCGAGCCGACGACCGTGCGCAGATTGGTCATCGCCAGATTGGTGATCGCCAGATTAAGGTTTTCCACCTCATAGGCGGCCTTGGCCGCGTCGATCACCTGGATGAACACGATCGCGTCGCAGGTGACGATCGCATTGTCCTTGGTGATCACGTCCTGTTGCGGCACCGCCAGAACGCTTTCCATCATCGAAAGCTTGCGGCCGACGCGGTCCATGAACGGCATCAAAAAAGCGATGCCCGGCTTCAGCGTGCGCGTATAACGGCCGAACCGCTCGACCGTCCATTGCCGGCCCTGCGGCACCACCTTGATCGTGCCGGTCAGCACGACGAACGCCAGCACTACGAGTATGAGAACAACGATTTCCGGCATGGGAGTCTCCCTCGCCGCGTTCTCGCGGCCCCGCTAACCCAGTTGGCCCAGCATATATTCTGCGCTGGAGACCTTGTATTCGCCCGGCTCTTCGACGTTCAGCTTCTCTACCACACCGTTCTTAACAAGCATGGAATAACGGTTGGAACGCAGGCCCATGCCGAATTTGGTGCGGTCCATGTCCATGCCCAGCGCCTTGGCGAAGTCGCCATTGCCGTCGGCCAGCATCATGATGTCGTCGATGCAGTTTTGATCCTTCGCCCATGCTTCCATGACAAAGGCATCGTTAACCGAAGTGCAGGCGATCAGATCGACGCCCTTGGCGGCAAGTTGCCTGGCCTTTTCGCGGTAGCTCGGCAGGTGTTTGGCCGAGCAGGTCGGCGTGAACGCTCCCGGCACGGCAAACAGCGCCACGGTCTTGCCGGCGAAAACCTCGTCCGTTGTCATGGGCTTGCGGCCCTCTGGCGTGACCGCCGTGAATGTCGCCGCGGGCAGTTTGTCTCCGGCTTTGATCATCTGTCATTTCTCCTCGGTTGGGCTGTCATTATCGGAAGCAGAACGGCTCGCCCAGTTTGTCAATGGCTTGCGCGAGAGCGCGGGCGGGGACAGCATGGGGGCGAGGAGCGGCGCCGTGGAAGGTTCGCTGGCGGGCAAATTACTGGTGGCGATGCCGGGGATTGGCGATCCCCGGTTCGATCAGGCCGTGATCCTGATGTGCCTGCATACGTCTGAAACCGCCATGGGCCTCATCATTAACAAGCCCCGCGCCGAACTGACGCTGGGTGATGTGCTCGGCCACCTCGGCATCGAGGCCGAGCCGACGCTCGCCGCCCGCAGCGTCCTGGCCGGCGGCCCCGTTAAGCAGGACCGCGGCTACGTGCTGCATTCGCAGGATTTCTCGGCCGAGGACGCCACGCAGACTGTCGCGCCCGGGGTGAATCTCACCGCCACGCGCGACGTGCTGATGGCGATGGCCACCGATCATCCGCCCGAACGCTTCGTGCTGGCGCTCGGTCATTCCAATTGGGGCGCGGGCCAGCTTGAAAATGAACTGGCGCACAATGCATGGCTCGTCGCCGAGCCCGATCAGGCGATCATTTTCGGCGACGCTCATCAGGACAAATGGACGTCCGCGATCAGGCTCCTCGGCATAGAGCCCGCCCAGATCATGGGCGAGTCGGGCCGCGCCTGACGCCCTAATCTTTTAAGCGGTCTCGCAGCATGTCGCGCAGCGCAGCGCCATAGGGCGGCCTGAGGCGCGCGATCAGCTCGCTGCGCACCTGGCGATAAACGGCGCGGCGATTGGAAAACTCCAGGAAGCCATCCCGCCCCTGGTAGCGGCCCATTCCAGAGCGCCCGACGCCGCCGAAGGGAAGATCGTTCTGCGCCAAATGGTAGATGACATCGTTGATCGTCACCCCGCCTGACGCCGTGAGCGTCAGCACACGCTCCATTTCCGCGGTCTCCTCGCCAAAATAGTAAAGCGCGAGGGGCGCCGGCCTGGCGTTTACGAAGTCGATCGCCTCGCCGATGTGCTCGTAGGTTCTGATCGGCAGGATTGGACCGAAAATCTCCTCCTGCATCAGCGCCATATCTTCGGTCACGTCGAGCACCAGGGTCGGCGGCATTTTTCGGTATTGTTGTTGGGAAAAGTCCTCGCGGCCGGGATTGAGTTCGATCACGCGGGCGCCCTTGCCCCGCGCGTCCGCGATCATGTTCAGCAGCCTATCGAGATGGCGCTGGTCTATGATCGCGGAATAGTCAGGATTGTCCTTGATCTTCGGATATTGCGCGGCGACCGCCAGGCGCGCCGCTCCGACAAAAGCCTCCAGCTTGTCGCGCGGCGCCAACACATAGTCCGGGGCGAGGCAAATCTGGCCCGCGTTCAGCATTTTGCCCGCCACGACGCGCGCGGCGGCGACCACCATATCCGCGCTCCGCGAAACGATAACCGGCGACTTGCCGCCCAATTCCAGCGTGAGCGGCGTGAGATTTTCCGCCGCCGCGGCCATGACCTTGCGCGCAGCGTGCTCGCCGCCCGTAAACACCAGATGATCGAACGGCAGGGCGGCGAACGCGGCGGCGACGTCCTGCCCGCCGAGAACCACGGCGAGTTCCTCTTGATCAAAATTCACCCGAATGAGCCGTGCAAGCAGGTCTGACGTTCTCGGCGTCAGTTCCGAGGGCTTCACCATCGCCCGATTGCCGGCCGCCAGTATGCCAGCCAATGGCGCAAAACACAGAAACACCGGAAAATTCCAGGGCGAAATAACCCCGACGACGCCCTTGGGCTGGAACCGCACCTCCGCCCTGGCGCCAAGCACGCTGAGCGCAAGCTCCACGCCTCGCTTTTCCGGCCTCATCCAGCCGCGCACATGGCTTCGCGCATGCTTCAACGGTCCGATTGCCGAGACGATGTCCGTCAGCATCGAGGCGTCTTTGGATCGCCACCCGAAATCGTCCGCCATCGCGGCGCACAATTCCTCAGCGTGCCCGGACAATATCCCTATGCAGCGGCTAAGCCGGCCGATTCGCTCCTCGGCGGAGCTGCCGCGTTGCGCCGCCGCCTTCTGCCGGTCCAGCAGCGCCCGGGCGGCGGCGATTCCGCCGGCGTTAACCATTTGACGGGGGGCGTCTGGCGTTCCGCTCACAATCGTCTCCGCCGTTGTCGTAGGGGTGCCAAGGGAATTAAGACCTGATCAGCAATTTACACTGCATGGTTACCAAGCGCGACGAGTCTGTCGTGCGCACCGGGGTTCGCCAGTGACCGACAGCATGACCAGCCTTCGTGGTTCTGCAGGCGTTTCGCTTGCTCATGCGACGATTGACGTAATGGGCGGTCACCAGATTCCACCCAGCGCCCAGAATTACGAGGTCTGGCTATCCTACCGGATGGGCGGCCATCCCGATCTGCGGCGCCTGATCGACGAGCGAATCGCGCGCGGCGAAGCCTTCGACGACGCAACCAACGAGCAATTGTACGAGCAGTTTTTCTCCAACCTGCGCCTGTCGGCGCAAATGATGGCGACGGGCGAGCGCATCGCGCGCGAGCTTACGGAAGTTGTGACAGCGCTTCAGTCGTCCGGCGACAAGACGGGCGCCTACGCAAACACGCTGCAAACCGCCGCTTCATCCCTTGAGCGCGGCATCGACGCAGGCAAATTGCGCGAGGTTATCGCTGGACTTGCCGCAGCCACGCTCGACATGGCCGATCACAATCGCCAGCTTACCAGCCGCTTGCATGATTCCTCGCGCGAGATGGACACGCTGCGCACCGCACTGCGCCACGTCCGCGCGGAGGCGTTGACGGACGGGCTAACGGGCCTGGCAAATCGCAAAATGTTTGACGAGACGCTGCGCATGCGCCTGCGCGAAGCAGCCGCACAACGCTTCGATCTGTGCCTCGTCATGTGCGATATCGACCACTTCAAGCGCTTCAACGACACATGGGGCCATCAGACCGGCGATCAGATTATCCGGTTCATCGCCTCCTCGCTCCAGCGCCATTGTCAGGCCGATCACCTCGTTGCGCGTTATGGCGGCGAAGAATTCGCGATTATCATGCCGCGCACGCGGCTTGCGGCGGCGCGGACGATCTGTGAATCCATTCGCTCAGCGATCGAAGGCAAAAAGCTACTCCGCAAATCCACCAACGAGAATCTGGGCAAGATCACGGTATCGGTTGGCGTTGCACAGTATAGAGCCGCAGAGAGCCTGCATGACCTGATCGAGCGGGCCGATACTTGCCTGTACGCCTCCAAGCGCGCCGGCCGCAATCGCGTCACGACCGACCAGGATTCGGCTAATCTTTCCGCCGCGTAAGACGGCTGGACTTGCCCGGCCGCGGGAGTAGCCTCCGCTGGGGAGCCGGGCATGACCTTCCAGAAAATTCGTTACGCGTTGGACGGCGACGTCGCCGTCATCACCCTCGCCGATCCCGAAACGTTGAATGCGGCCAGCATAGAGATGGTTGGCGAGGTGCGTGCAGCGCTCGTACGCGCCGCGGAACAGGCCCGGTGCGTTCTGCTGACTGGCGAAGGCCGCGGGTTCTGTTCCGGCGCCAACCTCGCCGCGGGCATGCCGGAGGACGGCATCGAGGCGATGCTGGCGGACCACTACAACCCCCTGATCCTCGATCTGCGCGATCTGCCCGTCCCGCTCGTTACCGCGGTGAACGGCGCGGCCGCCGGCATGGGATGCATGTTCGCCTTGATGGGCGACCTGATCGTCGCCGCCGAGAGCGCCTATTTTCTGCAGGCCTTCCGCCGCATCGGCCTCGTCCCGGACGGCGGCTCGACCTATCTGCTTTCGCGCATGATCGGCCGCGCGCGGGCGATGGAAATGATGATGCTTGGCGAAAAAATCCCGGCGGCCCAGGCGCTGGCCTGGGGCATGATCAATCGCTGCGCGCCGGATGAGAACCTGATGCCGGCGGCGATGGAGATCGCCGAGCGCCTGGCTTCAGGTCCGCGCTCTCTGTCGATGATCCGCAATGCTGCGTGGGCCGGGCTCGAGGCCGATCTGCGCACGCAATTATCGCTTGAGGCGCGCCTTCAAGCTGAAGCAGGATCAACGCAGGACTTCATCGAGGGTGTAAGCGCCTTTATCCAAAAGCGGCCGGCGAAATTCAGCGGCGCGTAATTAGCCGTAAGGCTTGAGTTTCTCAACGTTTTCATTCTAAAGTTGATCGTTATCGGGAGGGGATGCGATGAACAGACGAGCGTACTTGCAAGAGCTTATGTCGATCTATGGCTCGATCCCCGACGCAAAGCGGCCGGAGTTTTCGCAAATCTTTCTCGAAAAAGAGAAGAACCCGGTTGTGGCGTTTGGATTCAACGCATGGCTGGGATGGCTGGGCGCCGACCGTTTCTACTGCGGCCAAACCCTCCTCGGCATTATCAAACTGCTGACCCTTGGCGGTCTCGGCCTATGGACGTTTATCGACCTGTTTCTAATCCCCGGCACGGCTAGGGATGAGAGTATCAAAGCCGCGCGTGAGATTCGCGACTCTATGCGGGTCTAAACCGCCGTGGCCGGTTCGATTGTGACGCTTTCGCCGCAGCCGCAGGCGTCAGTTTGATTAGGATTGCGGAACACGAATTTTGACGAGAGCTTTGTCGTCTCAAAATCGATCGTCGAGCCGATCAGAAACAGCACAGCGTCGGCGCGGATCAAAATTTTCACGCCTTGATCCTCGACAACCTCATCCAGGCGCTCGGGCGCCTCGGCATATTCCATCAGATATTCCATGCCCGCGCAGCCGCCGTTCGATACGCCGACGCGCAGGTATTGCTTTCCGCTGTCAGCCAGGATCGCTTTCACGCGATCGGCGGCGGCGGGGCTCAGTGAAACGACTTTCGGACGTGGGCGGGCCATGATGACCTCTAAAGCATGTTCAGTTCGAGCTTGGCCTCGTCGCTCATGCGCGCGGGAGACCATGGCGGGTCGAATACCAAGTTGACTTTCGCAGATTTGACGCCCTCAACCTTGAGCGCCGCCTCTTCAACCCAAGTGGGCATCTCGCCGGCGACGGGGCAGCCCGGCGCGGTCAGCGTCATCTCGATATCGACATGGCGGCTATCGTCGATATCGACCTTGTAGATCAGGCCCAGTTCATAAATGTCCACCGGGATTTCCGGGTCGAACACGGTTTTGAACTGAGTCACCAACTCATCGGTGAGCCGGGCAAGCTCGACATCGCTCGGCTTGTCGGCCGGCTGCGTGGCGGCCTGCTCTTTTACGTCAAGGGCGGTGGGATCGACCGGAATCGTCATTTCTCTTAACTCAGCATCCTTCTGGCCTTGATCAAGGCGTCTATAAAAGAATCTACTTCTTCAAGCGTGTTGTAGAACGCAAAACTCGCCCGCGCCGTCGCCGTCACCCCGAGCCTGCGCATAAGCGGCTGGGCGCAATGATGGCCCGCGCGCACCGCCACGCCGTATCGGTCCAGTATCTGGGCGACATCGTGCGGATGCGCGCCGTCCACGTTAAAAGCCACGATCGCCGCCTTGTCCGGCGCGCGTCCGTAGAGCTTGACCCAGTTCAATTCGCCAAGCCGGGCCATCGCGCGGTCCCGAAGCGCCGCTTCATGCGCTGCCGCCGCGCTTCGATCGAGACTGGCGAGATAATCAATCGCCGCGCCGAACCCAATCGCCTCGATAATCGCCGGCGTGCCAGCCTCGAAGCGATGCGGGGGATCGTTGTAGGTTACGCGATCGAGGCTCACCTCCTCGATCATCTCGCCGCCGCCCTCAAACGGCGGAAGCGCCGCCAGCCGCTCCGGCTTGCCATAAAGTGCGCCGATGCCCGTGGGGCCATAAAGCTTGTGGGCGGAGAACGCGTAGAAATCGACATCCAGCGCCTGCACGTTCACCGCTTCGTGCACCACCGCCTGGCAGCCATCGAGCAGAACAGGGACGCCCTTGGCGTGGGCAATCTCGATCATCGCCGCCGCGGGCGTGCGGGCGCCAAGCACGTTGGAGCAATGCGTGATCGCCAACATTCTCGTGCGCGGCCCGATCAGCCGATCCAGCGCCTCAAGATCGATGACGCCATCACCATCGATCTCGACCCATTTCAGTACGGCGCCAAAGCGCTCGCGCAGAAAATGCCACGGCACGATGTTGGAATGGTGCTCCATCACGGACAGCACGATTTCGTCGCCGGGCTTGATGTCGCGCCCCATTCCGGCGGCCACGATATTGATCGCCTGCGTGCCGCCCTTGGTGAACACCACGGAGGATGAAGACGGCGCATTGATAAACTCTGCCACCCTGCCCCGCGCAGCCTCGAACGCTTCGGTAGTCTCGTTCGCTAGCGTATGAATTCCGCGATGGACGTTGGCGTAAGACCCGCGCATCGCGGCATTCATCGCCTCGATTACGGCGTTCGGCTTCTGCGCACTGGCGGCGTTGTCGAGATAAACCAGCGGCGCGCCGTGAACAGTCCGCGACAGAATCGGAAAATCCTTACGCACTGCATGCACGTCGAACTTCGGCATCAGCACCGGCGCGTTCATGGCGCGCCTCCAAGCCAAGCTTTGATCCGCGACGTCACTTCCGCGCGAACGTCTTCCGGCAGATAGTCCGGCACGGCTTCCAGCAGGAACGCTTCCGTCAGCATCGCCCGCGCCGCCGCTTCCGGAATGCCGCGCGCGCGCATGTAAAACAAAGCCGCTTCGTCCAATGCGCCGGCAGTATTTCCATGCGCACATTGCACGTCGTCGGCATAAATTTCGAGTTCGGGCTTGGCGTATATCTCAGCGCCTTCTTCGAGCAGCAGGCCGTGGTGGTATTGCCGCGCGTCGGTTTTCTGGGCGCCGCGCGCAACTTCGATACGTCCCTGGAACACGCCGCGCCCGCCCTTGCGCGCTGCGCCCTTGATCAACTGCCGCGTCGTGCCGCCGCCGATGCGATGATTGATCACCGAAGTCAGATCCACATGGCGCGCAGCGCCGGCCAGATACACGCCGCCGAGCGCAATCTCCACGCCCTCGCCTGCGACATCAACATGCGTCTCGATCCGCGCAAGCTTGGCGCCTTCGGCGAGAATAAATTGCCTGTAGGCGCCGCCGGCGCCGACGTGAACGCGCACGCTGTCCAGCGCCAGACCGGCCTGCGCCGGCTGGATCACGATTCGCGTCATCGCGGCGCCAGGGGCCAACTCGATTTCCAGGGCCCGCGGCGTGAATTGGCCCGCCTCGATACGGTCGATGCTGACGATTGTTTCGCCGGCTGCGACCTTGACTGTTTCCGTCTGTCCGAACGCGGCAGCGAGCATCGCGATAAAATCGCCGCGCGCGGCGGCGGCGTCCGTTCGCGCTTCGTCTATGTCGGGGACAACGGCGAACTGCACGTTTTCATCGAACGCGGCCCGCAGATCGCTCCATTTCCACTGCTCGTTACGCCGGCTGGGCAGGCCCTTTTCGCGGAGCAGCCGATCAGCCAGGCGCACGTTTGGCGGCAAATGCGCCAGCGCGGTCTGCTCACCAGCCGAAAGAACACGCGCGACCATCACGCCGCCTTCAGATATTTGTCGTAACCTTCGCGCTCAAGCATGAGCGCAAGGTCCGGCCCGCCGCTTTCGGCGATGCGTCCGCCAGCCAGCACATGCACGCGGTCCGGCTTTATGTAATCGAGCAGGCGTTGGTAATGCGTGATCACCAGCATGCCGCGTTCGGGGCCGCGCAGCGCATTGACGCCGTCGGCCACCACGCGCAGCGCGTCGATATCGAGACCGGAATCGGTTTCGTCGAGAATCGCAAAGCGCGGTTCGAGCACCGCCATCTGCAGCACTTCCATCCGCTTTTTCTCGCCGCCAGAAAAACCGACGTTGAGCGGCCGCTTCAGCATTTCCGGATCGATCTTCAGCGCCGCCGCCTTCGCGCGCACCTGCTTCAGAAAATCGGGACTGGAAATCTCCGCTTCGGCGCGCGCCTTGTGTTGCGCGTTAAGCGCCGTGCGCAGGAACGTCAGCGTCGGCACGCCCGGAATTTCGAGCGGGTATTGGAACGAAAGAAACAAGCCCTTCGCGGCGCGTTCCTCCGGCGCCATGGCGAAAAGATCGGCCCCTTCCAGGGTCGCTTTCCCGCCCCTCGGCTCATAGCCATCGCGTCCCGCCAGCGCGTAGGCGAGCGTGGATTTTCCGGCGCCGTTCGGCCCCATGATCGCGTGAACCTCGCCAGCCGGCACGTCCAGCGTCAGCCCGCGGATAATTTCCGCGCCGCCGACAGCGACGTGCAGATCGTCAATGCGCAACATCGCGGCTCGCCTTCATGTAATCTTCCATGGTCTTCGTCTGGTCGCCTTTCATCGTCACGACTTTTAACAGGACCATCATCGAACCCCACGCAATCAGCGCGAACGCAAACAGCCCGATCCACATCGCGCCCCATATCGCCAGCAACAGGAAAGCCATGCCGCCGGCGATCAGGGCCAGGGTGAATGCGCCAAACGAGGCCCATCCCTTCCAATGAACGGGGCCCATCGACTTGCGCTCATTGCCGGCTGGAAAGCGCCGCGCGAACCAATATTCCGTCATACCTTCGCTTCCTCCGCCGCCGCTGTCTCGATCGCCTCGCCAAGCTCATGAATCAGTTTGTCGAGGCTGTAATTGTCCGCGACCCAGATGTTTGGCCACGCGACATGATCCCCGTTTACGAAACCGGGATAAAGTTGATAGGCGTCCGGCCCGACGATGACTGCCTCCCAGGGATGGTTCGGCGTCAAAAACATCGTCACCAGCGGACCGCCTTCCCACACTTCGGCGGAGGCCAGGCCCTTTTCCTCGCAGAAGCGCCGCACGCACGCGCCGAGCAAGACGCCAATATCGTGCGGCTCGCGCGGCGCAGTCGGCGCGCTCATGGCCATGCGAAAGTTCTCCATGGCGGTCATCCCACGCTGCCTTCGAGGCTGACCGCAACGAGCTTCTGCGCTTCGACGGCAAATTCCATCGGCAGTTTCTGCAGCACGTCGCGAACAAAACCGTTCACCAGCAGCGCCACGGCCTCTTCCTGCGGAATGCCGCGCTGGCGCAGGTAAAAGAGCTGATCATCCGAAAGCCGTGTTGTCGTCGCTTCATGCTCGAATTGCGCGGTGGGCGTTTTCGTCTCAACGTAAGGGATCGTGTGCGCGCCACACTGATCGCCTATCAGCAGGCTGTCGCATTGGGTGAAATTGCGTGCGCCCTTCGCCTTGGCGTGCGCGCTGACGAGGCCGCGATAGGTGTTGTTTGACCGCCCTGCGGCGATGCCTTTCGATATGATCCGCGAGCGGGTGTTCTTGCCGAGGTGGATCATCTTGGTGCCGGTGTCGGCCTGCTGGCGGCCGTTGGTCACGGCGATGGAGTAGAATTCGCCCTGGCTGTCGTCGCCGCGCAGCACGCAGGACGGATACTTCCAGGTGATGGCCGAGCCCGTCTCCACCTGCGTCCATGAAATCCGCGAGCGCGCGCCCCGGCAGTCGCCGCGCTTGGTGACGAAATTGTAGATCCCGCCCTTGCCTTCCGAATCGCCCGGCCACCAATTCTGCACCGTCGAATATTTGATCTCGGCATCGTCCAGCGCGACGAGTTCGACCACGGCGGCGTGCAACTGGTTTTCATCGCGCATCGGCGCCGTGCAGCCTTCGAGATAGGAAACGTAGGCGCCCTTGTCCACGATGATCAACGTGCGCTCAAATTGTCCGGAATTGGTCGCGTTCATGCGGAAATAGGTCGAGAGTTCCATCGGGCACCGCACACCGGGCGGCACATAGACGAACGAACCGTCGGAAAACACCGCGGCATTGAGCGTGGCGAAGAAATTGTCGGTCGTCGGCACCACAGTGCCGAGATACTGACGCACAAGCTCCGGATGCTCGCGGATCGCTTCGCTCATAGAGCAGAAGATCACCCCCGCTTTTTTCAGCTCATCCTTGAACGTGGTAAGCACTGAGACGCTATCGAACACCGCGTCCACCGCCATGCGCGGCGCGCCCTCCACGCCCGCGAGCACTTCCTGCTCGCGCAGCGGAATGCCGAGTTTCTTATAGGTATCCAGAATTTCGGGATCGATCTCGTCGAGGCTTTTGACCGTCTTCTTCTGCTTCGGGGCTGCGTAATAAAAAGCGTCCTGGTAGTCGATCTTCGGATAGTGGACCATCGCCCAGGTCGGCTCTTCCATCGTCAGCCAGCGCTTGAACGCGCCGAGGCGCCATTCCAGCATCCACGCCGGCTCGCCTTTCTTTGCGGAAATGAAGCGAACGGTATCCTCGTTCAGCCCCTTGGGCGCGAAATCCTGCTCTACGTCGGTGACGAAGCCGTATTTGTATTTGTCCGCCTCCAGCGCGCGGACTTGCGTGATGGTGTCCTTCGCCGCCATCAGTTCAATTCCTTCAAACGCGCGCCGGCAGCGACCTTGTGCGCGGCGCCGATCAGCGCATCCACATCATCGTCAGTAGAAGCCCAACCGAAACTGACGCGCACGGCGCCATCCATCACCGCCGGCTTCACGCCCATGGCTTCCAGCACGCGCGAGCGGCGCACCTTGCCGGACGAGCACGCTGCACCCGCGCTAACGCACACGCCGTTCAGATCGAACGCGATCACCGCGGTCTCGGCGCGGACGCCGGGAAACGCGAACAGCGCGGTATTGCTTACCCGCGGGGCGTCAGCGCCAATCACCTCGGCGCCGCGAAACTCTTCACGCAAGCGCCGTTCGACGCGATCACGGAGCGCTTTAACCCGCGCCGATTCGCTCGCCCAAGTCTTGGCGACCGTTTCAACTGCGGCCCCGAAACCGGCGATGGCGGGGACATTTTCAGTTCCCGGCCGCCGGCCGCGTTCCTGGCCGCCGCCCCGGTGCGGCGGCGCAAAGGGCGCGTCGCACGACAAGATCAGGGCGCCGGCGCCCGGCGCGCCGCCGATCTTGTGGCTGGAGATCACCAGATAATCGGCGCCAAGCTCGGCGGCGTGCAGGTTCATGCGGCCAAAAGCCTGCGCTGCATCGCACAGCAGCAGGCCGCTATATTTGCGCACCAGTTCGATCGCGGCCGCCACTGGCTGGATCGCGCCGGTCTCGTTGTTGACGAGCATCAACGCGACCAGCGGGCGCCCGCGCGCCGCGCGCAACCTTTCCTCCAAATGATTCAGATCGGCGATGCCGCGGCGGTCGACCTTGAATATGTCGTCGCATTTCAACTCGGCGAGAGCGTCGTGTTCGACGGCGGAGCGAAGGAAAACAATCTCGGGGTCGGCGGCGCGCGCGCCTTCTAGTGTCAAGTGCAGCGCTTCGGTAGCCCCGCTCGTGAAAACGATGTCCGATGGGCGCGCGTTTACCGCCGCGCCAATCATCTCGCGCGCGTGCTCTACCATGGCGCGCGCACGGCGGCCGACCTGATGCACAGAAGAAGGATTGCCGCACCAGGCAAGGGCGCGCGCGACGGCTTCGGCCGCTTCTGGCCGGATGGGAGCGCCGGCGTTGTAATCGCAATACGCCGTCATGCGCGCACCTCCGCCCGGTCGGCCCGTACTGGCGCAACGCGTCCGGCCGCAACGTCAGCGAGGCTGACCTCGTCCAGAAAGTCACTGATGCGATGGCCGAGCGCGGCCCACAGATTGTGGGTAAGGCAGCGTTCCTTTCGGCCCGTGCAGCCGATCGGTCCCCCGGCGCGGCAGGCGTTGGTGGCGATCGTCTCATCAACCGCGGCGATCACTTCAGCGACGCTGACTTCCGCCGCGGGCCGGGCCAGGCGATAGCCGCCATTGGGTCCGCGCACGCCCTCCACCAGCCCTGCCCGCTTCAAACGGGCGAACAATTGCTCGAGATAGGGCTGTGAAATCGACTGCCGGGCGGCGATTTCCTGGAGCCGGACCATGCCGTGGGCGCCGTGGACCGACAGATCGGCCATCGCCATTACCGCATACCGGCCCTTAGAGGTTAAGCGCATGGGTTCTCTTTCACTGCTCGCGCCGCCATATGGCTTATGTTAAGAGCCGCGCCCCGTAGCCGAGCATGGCCCGGTTGAACGCCGGCCGCCCAAGGGCGTATTAGGGAAATAGGATTTCCGAGTGCCGCAGTCAACAATGTCCGCTCCTCGCGGAAGCGAGGTTATTTCCAATGGCTGAAGTCATTTTCCCGGGGCCGGCGGGCCGGATGGAGGGGCGCTACATCGAAGGCGTCAAAGAAGGCGGCCCCGTCGCCCTCATCCTTCACAACCACCCCAAGGCCGGCGGCTCGATGCAGGACCGCATCGCCGTGCAACTCTACAAGATATTTCAGGATCGGGGCTTCGGCGTCCTGAGGTTCAACTTCCGCGGCATCGGCCGCAGCCAGGGGGTATTCGACAACGGCATGGGCGAGTTATCGGACGCGGCCTCCGCGCTCGACTACCTTCAGGGCATGAACCCCAACGCCGAGCAATGCTGGGTCGCCGGCTATTCGTTCGGGGCCTGGATCGGGCTGCAATTGCTGATGCGCCGGCCGGAGATAGACGGCTTCATCGCCATCTCCCCGCCGGCCAACCACTACGACCTCAGCTTCCTGGCGCCGTGCCCGGCTTCGGGCCTTGTGCTCTATGGCACGCGCGATCAGGTGGCGCCGCCCTCCGATGTCGAGCGGGCGGTATCGAAAATCCGTACCCAGAAGAACATCAAGGTCGATTACCAGGCGATCGAAGACGCGGACCATTTCTACCGCACGCCAGGCGAAAAGAATTCGGACCACTTGCCGGAGATCGAGAAGCGGGTCGGCATCTATCTCGACAAGCGCCTGTCCGTGCCGCCGACGCCGCACGCCACTGCCAAGCGCTGAGACGTGCCGATGCGCGTCGCGGTGCAGATGGACCCGATCGACACGCTTCTGGTGCCTCGCGACACCTCGCTCGCGTTGATGCTGGAAGCCCAGCGCCGCGGGCACGAAATCTGGTGGCTGCATCCAGACGATCTGTTTTTTGACAAGGGCGTCGTGCGCGCCGCCGCCAAGCGCGTCGAGCTATTCGACAAGCAAGGCGATCATTACCGCCAACTGGCGGCGGAGATCGTTCCGCTTTCACATTTCGACGTAGTCCTGATCCGTCAGGATCCCCCGTTCGATATGGGATATGTGTCGAACACCTATTTGCTCGAACTGGCGGCAAGCCAAACGCTGATCCTCAACAACCCGCGCGGCGTGCGCAATATTCCCGAGAAGCTTTCAACGCTGACTTTCCCCGACTTGATCGCCGCCACCTTTGTCGGCCGTCACGTGAAGGCCATCGTGGAGTTCTCGCGCGCTTTCGATCAGGTCGTGCTGAAGCCCGCCTTTCTTGCTGGCGGCGACGGCGTCATCAAGCTCAGGCCTAGCGATAGCGATTTTGAACACCGCGTCCGGGATTTTCTGAAGGGCGCAGGCAAGGAGCCGATCATCGTACAGGAATACCTGCCCGCGGTGATGCAGGGAGACAAACGGGTTTTCGTGCTCGACGGCCAGCCGGTTGGCGTCGTCCGCCGCATGCCGCGGGGCGGCGATTTCCGCGCCAATCTGCACGCTGGCGGCGAGGCCGTCGCGGGCGAAGCGGACGATCGGGATCGCGAAATTTGCGCCGCTGTGGCCCCGCTTCTGGAGCGCGAAGGCATACTGTTCGCCGGCCTCGACGTCATCGATGGGCGCCTGACCGAGATCAACGTAACTTCCCCAACGCTGGTGCGGGAGCTGGAGCGCTTTTCCGGCATCAGTCTCCCCAAACTTTTCTGGGATGCTATCGGCCGCAAAATAAAACACTGATCATGTCGGCGGCAGTGAGCGCCAGCCGTCTTCAAGACTGGTTATTACAACGCAGCTTTCGTAAGATTTCAGACAGGAGCGACCACCATGGCGGACGCAATTTTTGTCGCAGTCATTCTTCTTATCGCCCTCTTGGTTGGCGTGATTGCTTACGGGCTATCGCCGCCGCACGCCTTCCGGATCGAGCGGCGCGCCATCATTGCGGCGCCGGCGGAAAAAATCTTTCCGCTGCTCAACGACTTCCACGCCTGGCGCACATGGTCGCCCTGGGAAAAGCTCGATCCCGAGATGAAGCGCGATTACAGCGGCGCCGCCGCTGGCGTGGGCTCGGCCTATGCCTGGGAAAGCGCCAAAGCCGGCGCGGGCCGAATGGAAATCGCGGAATCCGTTTCTTCATCCAAGCTCATCGTCAAACTCGATTTCACCAAGCCCATGACGGCGCACAACATGGTTGAATTTCTTCTTCAGCCGGAAGGCTCGGCTACAAATGTCACGTGGGCGATGTATGGCTCTCAGGCCTTTTTGCATAAATTGATGGGCTTGGTCTTCAGCATGGACCGCATGGTCGGCAAGGATTTCGAGGCCGGCCTGTCAAATCTCAAAGCCGCAGCCGAAAAGTGAGGGACGCCAGCAGATGAGACGTCTCATCCTCTTAGGCGCGCTCTGCGCCGCTTCAGCCTGCGCGCCGCCGGCGCCGCCGGCGCCGCCGGCCGCCGACAATACGAATGCAGTCCACGCCTCGGCCGCGCCGCTGCTTCCCGATGTGCCGGCCGGCGAATACAAATTGGACAAGGCCCATGCGAGCTTGACGTTCCGCTTAAGCCACATGGGTTTTTCGAATTATACGGCGCAATTCAAATCATTCGACGCGCACCTGATGCTCGATCCAAAAAATCCGGCGGCCGCCAGCGTGACCGCCGCCGTCGATCCCCGTTCTCTCGATCTAAGCGGGCCGCCGAAGGGATTTCTCGACGACTTGCGCGGTCCGAACTGGCTCGATGTAAAACAGTTTCCAGAGATCAAATTCGTTTCAAAGGCGATCGCCATGACCGCGCCTGACGCGGCCCGGATAACCGGGGACCTTACGCTCCATGGCGTCACCAAGCCGATCACGCTGGATGCAAAATTCAACGGCGGCTATGCAGGCAACATCTACGACCCGAACGCGCGGATCGGCTTTTCCGCGACCGGCGTGTTCAAACGCTCCGATTTTGGCATCGCCTACGGCATTCCCGCGCCCGGAACGAACATGGGCGTGTTCGACGACGTGAGCGTTGCCATTGAATCTGAGTTCAGCGGCCCGCCATGGAAAGAAGCCCCCTCCGCATCGCCGCAATGATTTTGCCGCGACGGGCGAGCGGCTTTCGCTGCGCGCTAGCGGGCGAGCGCTACTGTCCGCGCAGTTAGGCGCGAAACGCGCGGTCGCGCTTGAGATGCCATTCCCGGCTCATGGCTTCCGCCGGCGTGTCATGCCTCTCGGCGTACAAAAGCGTCCATTCCCGCCCGCGCGTCGTCTTGGCGCCCTTGCCCGTATTGTGCTGCGCCAGCCGCCGGACAAGGTCCGTGGTCCAACCCACATAGGTCTGCGACCCGTTCGGTCCCTCGCATCCGAGCACATAGACAAAACACTGCATGCCTAGCGTGGCTCCCGCCCCTAGAGGCGCCATCCCCTTGATCGGCGGAGGGTCAACAAATTCTCACGATGACCCACAAACCCTTGGTGCCCCAGGCCCGAGTCGAACGGGCACGTCCTTGCGAACGGCAGATTTTGAGTCTGTTAATAGTTACCAGAAGCTGTTGATATTATTGGTATATTTTAGTGTGTCCAGATTAGTGTGGCCAAAAGTGTGTCCGCAAGGACCTCGATTCTAGCCGTTGGAGAAAGCGTAGCATATGCGCCCCTTTCAAGGGAATGAGGCCATGGTTTGCAAGGGCAAACGCGCATGAGTTGCCGCCGTTCAACGGCGCAGTTGGCATCCTGACCTTCCTTATGAAAACCGTCGTTTCGTTGAGAAAAGCCACCCCGCTTGCTACGCTCAAGAGCGTCAATGTCGGAGGGGGTTCTTCGTAGGAGTCATGGTCGATCTGAAGGGGCTGAGCGCCGCTGAGCTATTGCTGCTTCACGCGCAGATGGGGGACGCACTCCGCGTTCGCGGAATAGTCAGGACCGGAAACAACCCAGTCGGCGATCTGGCCGAAGTCCTGTTTTGTCGCGCGTTTGGATGGCGTCAGTCTGGCAATTCCAATCGCAGCATTGATGCGATTAGCGACGACGGCAGCCGCATCCAGATCAAGGGGCGGCGCATCACCCGCCATAACGCTTCGCGGCAGCTATCGGCCATTCGAGACCTTGGTGGCGGTCATTTTGATCTGCTGGCCGCCGTACTGTTCAGCGAAGACTACACTGTCCAGCGTGCCGCCCTCGTCCCGCGCGAGACGGTGGCCGCCCGCGCAAAGTATGTCGCCCACACGAACAGCCACAAGTTTCTGCTGCATGACGACGTATGGAGTGTAGTCGGCGTTCAGGATGTAACCGAAGCCTTGCGTCAGGTGCGCCTCTAGTTGAGGCATGGGTTGCATCTGCAACCCTGCCTTCCGGCGAGGATGGGGGTAGCAAGTGCAAGGAGGCTCCGAACG
>DASZPV010000203.1:0-15842 GCA_035549875.1 Caulobacterales bacterium | reverse complement strand
CCGGCGTAATCGACGATCACGCGGCGCGGGTTCACACGCTCGGCGCCGGCGCGGTCGTCATCGGCAATCGCTTGCGCGCGCGCGCCAAGCGCGGTTTCGTTCACCGTGATGTTGATGAAGCCGGGGCCGGCGACCTCGGCTCTCGCAATGCCCGGCGCGCCAGCTAACCGCGCGGCGACACCTTCAGCGATCATGCGTGGCGCCTTGGCCGCCGCTTTCGCCGCCGGCATTGCGCCATTGCATTGAAAGTCTGCGACTTCGGAGCGGCGCACCTGGCCGAGCGTGGGATCGAGCCCCGCGCTTACAAACGCCTCGCCCACGGCGCGCGACAGAATCGTTGCGAGATCGGGCATCGGCCCGTTTAGCCTTTTCGGGAAGTCCGGGGAAAGGGCGCTCTATCCGCCGACGTCGGGGCGGAAACGCTTGCCGTCGCGGTTGAACGCCAATTGCTCGGGCGTCAGGTCGAAACCGACAAGGATTTCGAAATTCACGCCCGACGTGGTCGCGTTGGCGCGCGGGATGGTGATTTCCTTGACCTGCTGGGAGACGTTCACCCGGTCCGCTTTGCCGGGAAAATTCACGTCCACGTCGTAATATTGCTTGAAAATCGGGGCGACGTCGCGCCGCGATACCGCCACCCAATAGCGATAGGTGTGCTTGTCCCCGCCGGCCGCCGGGCCGCGCCCCAGCGCCATGTCGATCGTCAGGTTCATCGTGATCGGCGCGTCTCCGACGTAACGGCAAAGCCCGCTTACGCCGCGCATTTCGCCAGTAAAGCCCACATTGGCGAATTTCTCCTCGGGGCCCTTGAACTCCACGATCCGCGAGGCGTCGTACAACACGCCCATCAGCGGGCATGGCCCCTCGTTCAGATCCGCCTTTGTTCTCTTAATTTTCGGCGCAGCTTGGCCGTCCGGACCCTTAACTTCCTTCTGGCCGCCCGAGGAGCAGCCTGTGAGCGCCAACGCCAAGCTCGCCGCCAGAACCGCCCAAACCCGTCTATTCCCCGCCATTCACGCCTCACTGGTATTTTGGACGCAAAGCCTGATATGCCGCCTTGAGGCCCGAACCTGATAGGGTTCTGATACAAGCCCCGTCCCGGCCCCGCAACGCCGCGCAGCAACGAGATGACCGTCCTCGCCGCACCAACCTCCGACGCCGCAACGGCCGTAAAACGACCGCTGACAGTGCTTTTGGCAGCCCCTCGTGGCTTTTGTGCGGGCGTGGACAGAGCCATCCTGATCGTCGAGGCCGCGCTCGCGAAATGGGGGGCCCCGGTCTACGTGCGCCACGAAATCGTCCACAACCAGCATGTCGTCGAGCGGCTAAGGCGGTTGGGGGCGGTGTTCGTCGAGGAACTGGATCAGTGCCCGGCGGACCGGCCGGTCGTGTTTTCCGCCCATGGCGTGCCGAAGGCGGTGCCGGTCGAGGCGCGCCATCGCCAGATGATCTACGTCGACGCCACCTGCCCGCTGGTCTCCAAAGTGCATGGCGACGCTGAGCGGCACTGGAACGCCGGGCGCAAGATCGTTCTGATCGGCCACCAGGGGCATCCAGAGGTGATCGGCACGATCGGCCAATTGCCGGACGGCGCGATCCTGCTGGTCGAGACGTTGGCCGATGTCGCCCGCCTGCCCGATTTCGGGCCGACCGAACTGGCCTATGTGACCCAAACGACATTGTCGGTCGACGACACCGCCGAGATCGTCCTGGCGCTGCGCAAGCGCTTCCCGCTGATCGCCGGACCGCACAAGGAAGACATCTGCTACGCCACCACCAACCGGCAGGATGCGGTGAAGGCGCTCGCCGCGCGCGCCGAGCTTGTTCTGGTGATCGGCGCAGAGAATTCCTCGAACTCCGTGCGTCTGCGCGAAGTAGCGCTGCGCGCCGGCGCGCGCGACGCGCGCCTGATCGCCTCGGTGGAAGACATCCAGTCCGAATGGTTCGACGGCGTAAACACGCTCGGCATCACCGCCGGCGCCTCGGCGCCGGAATATCTGGTCGAGCAATTGATCGAGCGGATTGGAGCGGCCTTCGAGGCGACAGTCGAAGAGGTGCGCGTGATCGACGAGCACGTCTCGTTCAAACTGCCCCGCATCCTGGCGGCCTGACTTGGCGGTTTACACTGACCTGATGGACGAGGAATTGAGCGCCCTGCTGGCGCTCTACGATCTCGGCCGCCCGCTTTCGTTCAAGGGCATCGCCGAGGGCGTGGAGAATTCCAACTTCCTGCTCGAAACCGAAACCGGCCGCTTCATCTTGACGGTCTACGAAAAGCGCGTCGCGCGGGCCGATCTGCCGTTCTTCATGGGCATGATGGAGCACCTCGCCGATCACGGCTTTCCCGCCCCGCGCCCGATGCACACGCGCGCGGGCGAGGCGCTTGCGGAAGTACGCGGCAAGGCCTGCGCGATCGTGACGTTCCTCAACGGCCTTTCGCCGAAAAAACCGACCGTCGCGCAATGCCGCGCGGCAGGGGAGGCCCTCGCGCGCATGCACGCGGCGCTGGCCGATTTCAAAGGCGAACGCGGCAATGCGCTCGGCCACGACGCATGGGCGCCGTTGATTGCGCCGCGCCTTGCACTGGCCGAGGAATTGCGTCCCGGCCTGCGCGACGCCATCAGCACTGACCTGCAAGCCGTCGCTTCGTGGCCGAAAGATTTGCCGCGCGGCGTAATCCACGCTGACTTGTTCCCCGACAACATGCTGTTCATGGGCGACCGCATCGGCGGCGCGATCGATTTCTATTTCGCCTGCACCGATTTCCTGGCCTACGATCTGGCAGTGTGCCTGAATTCCTGGTGCTTTGAACCGCGCGGCGCCTTCAACCTCACCAAAGGCAAGGCGATGATTGCCGGCTATGAAAAAGTGCGGGCGTTTAGCGCCGAGGAACGCGCCGCTCTGCCGACGCTCGCACGCGGCGCAGCTTTGCGCTTCTTCGCCACACGCCTGCACGACTGGACCGAAACCCCCGCCGGCGCGCTGGTACGACCGAAAGACCCGCTGGAATACGCGGACAAACTCGAATTTCATCGGCGTGCAAAAAGCGCCGCCGACTATGGCGCATAACCTCAACTTCCGTCATTCCGGGGCTCGCGAAGCGAGACCCCGGAATCCAGCCAGCGCCGCAGGCGCTTCCTGCGCAACGTCGAAAAGCGGCCTTACGGCCGCCGCTGGATTCCAGATCGCGCTACGCGCGTCCGGAAATGACGGAGAGAGTGGCTTTCGCCCGAAGCGATGCGGATTATGAGGCTTAGGGAAAACTTCGCCGCCGCTGCTTCAATAGGGGCAGTTTTAGGTACTGGCCTGTCAACGGCTGCGCTTTTTTTGATCCTGACACACACGGGCTCGTCTGGCGAGTTTTGGGACTTGGTGCGCGGAGGCGCTTTGCTCTGGGTCGTCGTACTCGTCCTGTATGTCTTGCCGCTCTTATTTACGCTTGGCGCAGCTTGGCGAGCCTTTGCAACGCTGCGAGGTTGGAATGGATTGATAGCGTATTTGGTACCCGCTGCTCTTGTTGGAGCGGTAGCGGGAAGTACATATTCTTGCGTATCCCAACGTCATTGAAGCGGCGGTACTTTGGATCTCTTATGGCGCAATCACTGGCGTGATTGTCGTGCTCATCGCCTGGCTCATCCGCCGCCCCGATTGCGACGCTGCTAATAAAGCAGAAGCGGACGGCGTTCCTCGGCCCATTTCTGCTCGTCAGGAACAGTAAGCGCGTCGAGATCGCCCGGTTGGGCGGCTGAATCATCGACCCATGCGCGCAAATCAGGGCCGCCATTGATTACGTCAATGGCGCGTTTTCCGATTTCGTATTCGTAGGGAAAATCCCGCCATAGCGGGTATTCCGGATAAAGCCTGCGAATCGTCTTGAACGCCAGCGCCTGCACGCGCCATGGCTTGAACGCCGCGTGATCATAAAGCGGCCCTTCGGTGTGAATTTGCACGCCGTTGCAGAGTTTGCCGACATGCTTGTGAAATGTCGGCTCAAACCAGCACTCGCGCAGGCGACACCCTTGCAGCCAATGCGGCGCCGTCGCCTGCATTTCCGCGATCACCGCGCGGGCATCGATATCCGGCGCACCGAATACTTCCAGCGGCCTCGTCGTGCCGCGCCCCTCCGACAAAGTCGCGCCTTCCAGCATCACCGTGCCGGCATAAGCGCGCGCCATGAACAGATTTGGCGCATTCGGGCTTGGATTGATCCATACGCGTTCGCCGAGCGGCCAGCCAAAGCCGGGCGCAGCGTCCGGCGCATATCCTTCCATTGTAATGACGCGATACTCGACGTCGATTTTAAAATGTTTGACAAACCAGGCGCCCAATTCGCCAAGCGTGAGCCCGTGGCGCATCGGCATCGGCCCGGCGCCGACGAAGCTTTCCCAGCCGGGCCGCAGCGTGAGCCCTTCGACCGGACGTCCCGCCGGATTGGGCCGATCGAGCACCCACACAGCCTTGCCGGCTTTCGACGCCGCCTCGATCATGTAGAGCAAGGTGGTGATAAACGTGTAGATGCGGCAGCCGAGGTCCTGCATGTCGATCAGCACGACATCGAACGTGCCCATCGCTTGCCCTGTCGGCCGGCGCACTTCGCCGTAGAGCGAAAACACAGGAATGCCGTGAACCGGATCGTTGAAATCCGGCGACTCCATCATGTTGTCCTGCTTGTCGCCGCGCATACCGTGCTGCGGGCCGAACGCGGCGGTAAGCTTCACGTCTCTGCACGCCGCGAGCGCATCAAGCGAATGCGTCAGATTCTCAGTGACCGACGCAGGGTGCGCCAGCAGCGCGACCCGCTTGCCCGCAAGCGGCGCGCGCAAGGCCGGATCGGCCAGCAATCGATCAATGCCGAATTTCATATGGTCCCCAGATCAATCGTAAAGCTGCCCGGATGATGGAAATCCGGTTTCTCGGCCGGGTGCGCCAGCGCCCAGTATGACTTCTCGCCGCTGGCCTCTTCGATCACCGCTGAGAGTCCGAGCCGGTCGCCTTCCGGAAAGTCCAGGCTCGCTTCAAGCGTGAACGCGCTCGCGCTGCGGCGCGTTATGATTTCCGGCGGCGTCATTTCGATATTGCGCATTCCGGTCCGGAGTGATTCGAACCTATAGCCTGCCCAGCGCAGCGAGGGCGAAAAGTTGAATTCGTCATATCCGCCGCTGTCGCGCGCAGCGAAGGCCTCAAAGCAGGTTTGCTTCCAGAGACCGTCGGCGCGCCCTGGATTTGTCTCGGCAGGCAGGTTGAGCGCGTGGGCATGCCCCGTGACCTCATAGCGCAACCTCAGCCGCCCGCTCGCCAAACGGGCGATTTCGACCGCGATCGCGCTCACGGCGTCGCAGCGGGAATCGGGATGAATCTTCAAGGCCACGAGCATCGCTGACTATAACCATGCGTTTCCCGCCGCCGAAAGCTTTCCCGCCGCCACGGCAATGGTCTAGTAACAGCGCATGTCAGCCGGATTCGCCCCCTGCTCCGAGTTCCTTCGCGCCATGATCGCGCGCGGCCATGTGCATCAATGCACGGATATGGAACGGCTAGACGAAGTCGCCCGCGGCGGCGTCACCGCATACATAGGCTACGATCTCACCGCCCCAAGCCTGCATGTCGGCAATCTGGCGACCATCATGATGCTGCGCCGCCTGCAGCAAGGCGGCGGGCGCCCGATCGTGCTGATGGGCGGGGGCACGACGCGTGTGGGCGATCCTTCCGGCAAGGACGAGACGCGAAAGATTCTGTCTCCCGAAACCATCTCCGCCAATCGCGAGTCGCAAAAGGCCGCGTTTGCCAAATTCCTCGATTTTGGCGATGGACCCGCTGGCGCGGTCATGGCCGACAATGCCGACTGGCTGCTGCCGCTCAACTACATTGATTTCCTGCGCGATGTCGGCCCCCACTTCACGATCAACCGCATGTTGACGATGGATTCGGTGAAGCTGCGGCTCGAACGAGAGCAACCGCTGACGTTCATCGAATTCAATTACATGATTCTGCAGGCGTTCGATTTCGTCGAACTCTACAAGCGTCATGGCTGCCGGCTGCAAATGGGCGGGTCGGATCAGTGGGGCAACATCGTTAATGGCGTCGATCTGGGCCGGCGCATGCGCGACGCCGACTTGTTTGGCCTGACGACCCCGCTGCTGACCACGACCTCCGGCGCAAAAATGGGCAAGACCGTCGATGGCGCCGTCTGGCTCAATCCGGACCTACGCAGCCCTTACGAATACTGGCAGTTCTGGCGCAACACCGAGGACGCCGACGTTGCTCGTTTTCTGCGTCTGTTTACGGATTTGCCGCTTGATGAGATCGCGCGGCTGGAAAAGCTGCAAGGCGCGGAAATCAACGACGCCAAGAAGGTCCTCGCCACCGAAGCCACGGCGCTGCTGCACGGGAAAGCCGCCGCGGTCGAGGCTGAAAACGCCGCGCGTGCGACGTTTGAGCAGGGGGGGGCAGCGGCCGGGTTGCCTTCGATCGAGGTCAATGCCGACGAATTGGCCAATGGCCTGCGCCTCACCGCGGCGCTGACGCGCGCAGGCCTGACGGCCTCGAATGGCGAGGCCAAGCGCCTTATCGAACAAGGCGCCATAGCGGTGAACAATGCGACAGTTTCGATTTCAGCGCAGACATTGTCAGAGCGCGATGTCGCGGAAGGCGTAATCAAGCTGTCGCGCGGCAAGACCAAACACGCGCTGATCCGGATCGTCTAGCATCGCCAGAGGGCGCGAAACAATTCGCGCCCCTGTTTATGCTCAAACGCTATGATCGGATCGTGTGAGAGCGCGAGGATTGCGAAATCACGATCCCAAAGATCGTTCCTAGCGCGGCGCCGACGGCGAGCGTAGCCAACGGGTGATCGCGCATTTCGCGGCTGGCGCGCCGGGCAAGCCGAACGCTTTCGGCCCGCGCTTCATCCGCCAGGTCGCCGGCATAGGACGTCGCACGGTGGATGCCGTCGCGTACGGCCTCGCGTCCATCTGCCAGCGTGCTGGCTACGATCCGGTCCGCGCCGACGCGCTTGATTAATTGGGTAACGGCGTCGCCGATCTCGTGGGCGATTTCTTCCTTGAAGTCCTGGCGCATGGTTTTCTCCTTGGCGACCCGGCATCAACGCCGCCGGGCTATAAATGTTCAGGGCCCTCGACCGGGACCGGCAGTCCAGTATGACACGGGAACAGGAGGCCGCGAATGCTCGATTTGGTTCTGGACCAGAAGCGTAAAGATCTAGGCGGCTTTGAGATCGGGCGCGTCCTGCCGCAGGCGGGCCGGCGCATGGTCGGCCCATTCGTATTCTTCGATCACATTGGGCCGGTGGATTTTCCGGCCGGCATTCCACGGACGGTGGACGTGCGGCCCCACCCTCATATCGGCCTAGCGACCGTAACCTACCTGTTCGAGGGGGAGATCACCCACCGCGACAGCCTTGGCGTGACCCAGAAAATCCACCCCGGCGAGGTTAACTGGATGACCGCCGGAAGCGGCATAACGCATTCGGAACGGTTCGAGACTTTGCGCGCCCAGGGCGGGCCAATGCACGGCATCCAGGCATGGGTGGCCTTGCCGCGCGAACACGAGGAGACCGCGCCGGATTTCGCCCACCACGCAGCCGCGAGCCTACCGACCTATGAAGGCGGCGGGCTATTGGCCAGGCTGGTCGCCGGCGAGGGCTTTGGCGCCAAGGCGCCGGTCAAAACCCATTCGCCTTTGTTTTATGCACATTGGACGCTGGCGCCTGGCGCCAGCGCCCAATTGCCGGCCGAATATCCCGAGCGCGCCGCCTACATCGCGCAGGGCGAAGTAGAGGTGGAGAACCGCACCTACGAGGCGGGCAAGATGCTGGTGTTCAAGCCCGGCGCGCCGGTGACGTTCAAGGCAATCAGTCACTCGATTGTCATGTTGCTCGGCGGCGAACCGCTTGGAGAGCGCTTTGTCGAGTGGAATTTTGTCTCCTCCTCCAGGGAACGGATCGAGCAGGCCAAGGCCGATTGGCGGGCCGGGCGCATGAAACTGCCGGACGCGGACGACAAGGAATTCATACCGCTGCCGGCGCCGCCGCCGCCAAATCCACTCTCGTGAATCCAAGCCGCGCGGTGTAGGCTGAGCGCGATATGACCAGTTCAGATGAAGTCACGACACCCGCGCCGGCGATGAAAAAGCCAACACGCGAGAAGGTTTATCGCCACACCCGCGTGGTTCGGGCGACTCACTGGATCAACGCCATCTGTCTGTTCTTTCTGGTCGCCAGCGGTGCGCAGATATTCAATGCGTTTCCGGCGTTGCATTGGGGAAAGAAGGGGTTCGGCTATGACAACGTCTTCGTCAGCATGCGCGCCGAGGCGGTCGATGGGCACGCGCGGGGGATCACCCGCATCGGATCGCTGAAACTCGACACGACCGGCTTGTTCGGCCTTTCGGCAAATAACGGCCAGATGGAAAACAGAGCGTTTCCAAACTGGATAACCATTCCTTCCTGGCGCGATCTGGCGGCAGGGCGGCGCTGGCATTTCTTTTTCGCGTGGATCTTCGTTATCAGCGGGCTTGTCTATCTGACCCACGGATTTTCCAGCCGGCATTTCGCACGCGATCTGGCGCCCACGAAGGAGGAGCTAAAGCCGCAACATCTGTGGCATGAGATTGTCGATCACGCGCAGCTCAAATTTCCGAAAGGCGAAGCGGCGAAGCGCTATAACGCGCTGCAAAAGCTGGCTTACGGCGGCGCCGTGTTCATCTTGCTGCCGTTGATGCTGCTTACCGGCCTGACCATGTCGCCGGGGTTCAATGCGGTCGCGCCGATCCTGCTCGATCTATTTGGCGGGCGCCAGTCGGCGCGAACGCTGCACTTCATTTCGGCGTTTCTGATCGTGGCGTTCGTATTCGTGCACCTGGCGATGGTTGTACTGTCGGGCCTCGTCAACAATGTGCGCTCGATGATCACGGGACAATACGAGATCGAGCCGGAAAGGCAGGGGCCATGATCATTCGCCCATCCCGCCGCGGTCTGCTGATTGGGGCCGCCGCAGCCTTGGCCGGCTGCGATCAGTTACAGCAAAACAAAAGCGTTACCGACTTCATCAGGATCGGCGAAGGGCTCAATAAGAGCGCGCAACGCATGTTCCTTTCTGAACAGCCGCTTGCGCGTGAATTCACGCCGTCCGATTTGTCGCCGGTATTCCGGGCCAACGGCAGCACAATGCCGCAAGGCGACGAATACGCCGCCCACATGCGCGGCCAGTTCCAGAATTGGCGCCTTGCGATCGACGGCATGGTGGCGCGGCCGGCGACCTATTCCCTCGATCAGCTTCGCGCGATGACGGCCCGCACACAGATCACGCGCCACGACTGCGTAGAAGGCTGGAGCGCGATCGGGCAATGGACGGGCGTTCCGTTATGGTCGTTGCTGGCGCAGGCGCGCGTGGCGCCGGGCGCGCGTTTTGCGGTGTTCCATTGCGCTGACGTGATGGGCGACGGCGCGGCGTATTACGAAAGCATCGATCTATTCGATGCGGTGCATCCGCAGACGATCCTGGCCTATGAGTTGAACGGCAACCCGCTTCCAGTCGCCAATGGCGCGCCGCTGCGCCTTCGTGTGGAGCGTCAGCTTGGCTACAAACAGGCCAAATACGTCCAGGCTGTCGAACTGGTGAACAGCCTGGCGAAATTCGGCGGCGGCCGCGGCGGCTATTGGGAAGATCGCGGCTATGAATGGTACGCGGGGCTCTAGCTGTTTCGGCCTGCTTTGACGGGCTCCGCGTCCTAATCAATATCCTGCACGTCCGTCGCCGTGCCGTTTACCCGCGCCGCCAGACTGGCGGCCATGAAGCGATCGAGGTCGCCGTCCAGCACGCCGGATGTATCGGACGTCTCAACGCCCGTACGCAGATCTTTGACCATCTGGTAAGGCTGCAGAACATACGAACGGATTTGCCGTCCCCAGCCTATTTCCGTCTTGCTGTCCTGCTGGGCCTGCGCCAGCGCTTCGCGCTGGGCCAATTCGCGTTCGTACAAGCGCGCACGCAACATATCCCAGCATTTGGCGCGGTTCTGGTGCTGGCTGCGCTCCGACTGACACGAAACGACGATGCCGGTCGGCATATGCGTGATGCGCACGGCGCTGTCCGTTTTATTGACGTGCTGGCCGCCGGCGCCGGAGGCGCGAAACGTATCGACGCGGCAATCCTTGTCGAGAATTTCGATCTCGATGGTTTCATCGACCACCGGATAGACCCATACGCTGGCGAAGCTCGTATGACGCCGTGCATTTGAATCGTACGGGGAAATTCGCACCAGCCGATGCACGCCAGCTTCCGTCTTGAGATAGCCGTAGGCGTTCTCGCCCTTGATCAGCAGCGTCGCCGACTTGATTCCGGCGGTGTCGCCCTCCTGCTCTTCCAGCAATTGCACGCCATGCCCGTGCGCATTCGCCCAGCGCGAATACATCCGCATCAGCATCTGCGCCCAATCCTGGCTTTCCGTGCCGCCGGCGCCGGAATTGATCTCGATGTAGGTGTCGTTGCCGTCAGCCTCGCCGGAAAGCAGCGCCTCAAGCTCGGCCTTCTCGGCGCGCGCGCGCAGCTTTTCGATCGCGACGCGCGCTTCATTCAGCATCGCCTCGTCGCCCTCGCCGTCAGCCATTTCGGCGAGTTCGATATTGTCCGAAAGGTCGCGCTCCAGCGCGCGCACCGCGTTTACGCCTGATTCAAGCTTATTGCGCTCGCGCATCAGCTTCTGCGCGGTCGCCGGTGAATTCCAGAAATCCGGCTTTTCGGAGAGCGCGTTCAGTTCATCGAGACGCGCGACGGCTCGATCCCAGTCAAAGACGCCTCCGCAGCAACGCGGCGGAAGTGCCGATCTGTTCGGCGGCGGCGGCGATATCCGGTCTCATGCGTGTTCGTGTCCCAAGCCAAGGCGCTGTCGCAGATATAGGCTGATTTGATGCGCGGAAAAGCCGGGATCAGTAAAGCCCGCCCAATCCCTCGTTTTGCCGACCGATCGCCGGCATTGGCGGCGGAGGCGGCGCGGCGCTTGTGCTGGCGTTGCCTTCATTGGGCAGCGGCGTAATGCCCTGCAGCGCCTTCGGATCGATCACATCGCCCGCCCCGAAGATTACCGGCTTCGTATCCGTGTCGCGCACCGGCTCAGTGCCCGGCTTGAATGCCTCGAGGATCGTGGCGGTAGTGGCGGGGCCCGGCAGCAGACCGGTTTTTTGATCGATGCGCACCAGGCGCACGCCCGGCGGCAAACGAAAGGGCGTGGCTGGTGTGTCGGCCAAGGCCACGGTCATAAAGTCGCGGAAGATCGGCGCGGCAAGGCCGCCGCCGGTTTCGCCCTGACCGAGCGTTCGAGGCTTGTCGAACCCAACCCAAACCGCCGCCACTAGGTCCGGCGAAAAGCCTACAAACCAGGCATCGAATTCGTCATTGGTTGTGCCGGTCTTGCCGGCGAGCGGCTTGCCAACGCTGGAGATCACCGCTCCGGTGCCGCGCTGGACCACGCCTTCCAACATCGATGTCATCTGATAGGCGGTGATCGGATCAATCAGTTGCTCGCGCACGTCAGCAGGAACGGGCGCGCCTTGACCACTCCATTCCCCGTTGCAGCCTTCGCAGGCGCGCGTGTCGCCGCGCATCAGGGTTTTTCCAGTGCGGTCCTGCACACGGTCGAACAGAATGGGCGAGACTTTCTTTCCGCCGTTGACGAACGTCGCGTAGGCGTTGGCCATACGCATCAGCGTAGTCTCGCCAGCGCCGAGCGACATGGCGAGCACCGGTAACAGATTATCGTGCGTGCCGAATTTCTTCGCTTCCGCCGACACCTTGTCCATGCCCATCTCGTAAGCTAGGCGAACGGTCATCAAGTTGCGGGACTTTTCGAGGCCGAACCGCAACGTCGAAGGCCCGCTGAATTCGCCTTCCTCGTAATTCTTCGGATCATAGAGCTTGCCGTCGTCGCCCATGACCTGGAACGGCGCGTCGTCGATCAACGTCGCTGGCGTGAGGCCATATTCAAGCGCGGCGGTATAGACGATCGGCTTGAACGAGGAGCCTGGCTGACGCATCGCCTGCGTGACGCGATTGTATTGGCTGTTGCCGAACGAATAGCCGCCCACCATGGCAAGCACGCGTCCTGTGTGCGGGTCCATCGCCACCATCGAGCCTTCGACCGCGGGCACCTGGCGCAAACCGAAATCGCCGCCTTTTTGCGGCTGGACGTACACAATCGCGCCCTTTGTCAGTGCGGCGTTCTTGCCGCGCGTTGCGGCCGCCCAGGCGACGTCGTCGGCGAGAAGCGCGCCGCTGGCGCCGTCAGCGAGCGAAACGGTGACTTTCTTTCCCGCGACGGCGCTTACCACCGCCTTGCGCCAATCGCCGCCGGCAGGCGGGCTCGGCGCCTTGCCGAGGGCGGCGACGACATCGCCGGAGTCTGCGCGCGCTACCGGCCCGCGCCAGCCGTGACGGCGATCGTATAATTCAAGCCCATGACGCAACGCATTCGCCGCGGCGATCTGAAGGCGTACATCGAGCGTCGAACGCACGCTGAGACCGCCATCATAAAGATTTTTCTCGCCATAGGCGGTCAGCATCTGCCGGCGCAATTCTTCCACGAAATGCTGCGAGGCGACGTACTGGTCGCCGCTCAGGCGGTCGACGCTGACCAAGTCTTCCTTTTTCGCGGCTTCCGCTTCTTCGGCTTTTATATAGCCGTTCTCCGCCATGCGATCGATCACCCAATCGCGGCGGGAAACGGCGCGATCCTTGTATTTTTTCGGGTCGTAATTTTCCGGTCCCTTCGGCAACGCGCCCAGATAGGCAGCCTGTGCGATCGACAATTGATCGAGCGGCTTGTTGAAATAGTTCTGCGCCGCCGCGGCCACGCCGTAGGACCGATTGCCGAGATAAATTTCGTTCAGATAGAGTTCCAGGATGCGTTCCTTGTTGAACGTCTTTTCCAGACGCTCGGCAAGGAAGGCTTCCTTGATCTTGCGCACCACGGTGCGGTCGGCGGTCAGCAGCATGTTCTTGGCGACTTGCTGGGTTATCGTCGAGCCGCCGGTCATGCGCCTGCCTTGCAGCGCATTGCCGATCGTGCCGCGCACGATCGCCCACGGTTCGATCCCGCTGTGCTCGTAAAAGCCCTTGTCCTCGGCCGATAGAAAAGCGTGCTTCACCCGATCCGGGATCGCGGCGGCAGGAACATAAATGCGCTGCTGGTTGGCGAATTCGGCGATCAGCGATCCATCGCCGGCATACACCCGCGTGGTGATCGGCGGCTTGTAATCGGCCAATTGCTTGTAGCTGGGAAGCCCCTGCAACGTCAGAACGACGAACGCGCCGATGGCCAAGAGCCCCGCGGCGACAACTGCGGCGCCTACGATCAAAACCCTGCGCAGCATGGAATCCTTCCGTCCCGCCTCTCGGCTTGCCAGCGGACGCGATTCTCACGCCCGCTGCGGCGCGATTATGGCGTTAGAGGCGCTCCGGCAGAAGCGGCAATGACAATTATGGGCTTACGGATGCGTAAGTTTTGCGAGTCTCGAAATAGTCGTCCACCCCCTCGGCCACGGCGTTCATAAGCGCCCGGCGCGCGCCCGGATCGGCCAGTCGGCGCTCATCGTCGGCATGGGTGACATAGCCCATTTCTAAGAGGACGGCGGGCACGTCGGGCGCGAGCAGAACGAAGAACCCGGCATTGGCCGGAGTCCGGCGCGTCAGCGGGGTAGAGCCGTCCAGGCGATCGATCAGCGCTTCGGCGAAGCGCGTGGAATGGTCCTTAGTCTCGCGCTGGGTGAGGTCGAGCAGGATTGACCTGGCCGAGCCGCCGGCTTCGCCCAGATCGACGTTCCAGTCCTGCGCCCCCATCAGCGCCCGTGTGCGCTGAACCCCGCGTTGTGAGAGCGTATAGACCGTGGCCCCCTTGGCCGCGCCCTTCGGGTCAGCGTCCGAATGCAGCGAGATGAACAGGTCGGCCTGACGGTCCCGCGCGACCTTCACGCGCTCGGCCAACGGCAGAAATACGTCGGTTTGGCGGGTCATGAACACTTGATAGCCACGCTTTTGCAATTGCTCGCGCAGCACCAGCCCAGCCGCCAGATTGTAATTCTTTTCGCGCCCCTGAGACTTGCCGAGCGCCCCCGGATCCTGCCCGCCATGACCCGGATCGATGACCACGATCCTGCGCCCCGATTTCGGGGCTAACGGCTGCGAATTGGCAAGGAATACAGGAGGTTCGGCCTCGTTCGGGACGAAGGCCGGCTCCGGCGCGGGCTCATATGCGACCGCGGCCGGCGCGAGGTCGTAAGTCAGGCGCACGCCGCGGGCGGTGCGGCTCCGGCTCGAGCCGACCAATCGCGCTTCCCGGGCCAGGTCCAGAACCAGGCGTGTGCTCTGTGTGTGCGCGCCATGGCGCATACGGGTAATCAGCCCGCCAGCGCGCCCCGGCCGGGCTTTCCAGGCCGCCGGCGGCAGATCGACCACAAAGCGGGGATTGGGCGCCCCGAGGAATTGGGGCCGCGCGACAGCGTCGCCGCTCAGGTCGAGCACCAGCCGCGCCCCCGCACTCGTCCGCTCCACCGAAACGGCGCGCACGGACAACGATGGGGCCGCCCCACTTGGCGTTCCCGCCAAGCCGGCCCAGCAGATCAACCCAGCTCCAACAATGCGGAGCCGGCGGCTTAACCGCCGCATAACCACACCCAATGGTTTATTATTGCGCCCCTTATACCTGAGCGGGCCTTTCAAAAGTCTTCACGACGCGCACTTTTCACGCCGGCCGAATTGTTGCATTGTCCGGATCGCGGCTTCGCGCCGTATGAGTCGCCCCGGATTTCCCCGGGCCGCCGCCCCGCCAACGAGGCAAAGGCCATTACGGCCTTAAGGGAGGCAAGAGGGGAAGGGACGCCTCCCCCGCCTATTCGCTTGGCCCCGGCTTTCCGCCCTTCCCGCGGCGCCAGCCGGACCAAAACAGGCGTATCGCCGGCCGCCTCTGGCGGCTTATCGGAGTTTGATATGGCTTTCGCCGCTCGGATCGCAGTTTTCTCGCCCTCGGGCGCGACTGCGACCTTCGCTGGCCGGCCTGTCCTTTCACTAACAACACAGCGACGCCGCCACCCATGCCTTCCAGGCATGAGCCGTAGGCCGCGCGTCGCCGACGGAGCCCAATTACATGGTCAAGAAAATGCTCATCGACGCGGCCCACCCGGAGGAAACCCGGGTGGTCGTGATGGACGGCCAACGCGTCGATGATTTCGATTTCGAGACGCTGAACAAGCGCCAGTTGCGCGGCAATATCTACCTGGCGAAAGTAACGCGGGTCGAGCCCTCGCTGCAGGCCGCGTTCGTCGATTACGGCGGCAATCGCCACGGCTTCCTGGCGTTCAGCGAAATCCATCCGGACTATTACCAGATACCAGTCGCCGATCGCGAAAAGCTCAAGGCCGAGTTCGAGGCGCTCGGCGCGCGCGGCTCACGTCGGGCCGAACCCAAAGCCGAAGGCGAGACGGAAGGCGAAGCCGGCGCGGAAGCGAGCGCCGAACATGATCACGAGCAAGACGACGAGGAAGCCGACGACCGCGCCGAGGAAGAGCGCAAGCGCATGCTTTCGCGGCGCTACAAAATTCAGGAAGTGATCAAGCGCAGGCAAATCATGCTGGTGCAGGTCGTCAAGGAAGAGCGCGGCAACAAGGGCGCGGCTCTCACGACGTATCTCTCGCTCGCCGGCCGCTACTCGGTCCTGATGCCGAACACGGCGCGCGGTGGCGGCATCTCGCGCAAGATCACGTCGGTCACGGACCGCAAGCGCCTGAAGCAGGTCGTTTCCGACCTCGAGGTGCCGGCCGGCATGGGCGTCATCCT
>DASZPV010000202.1:0-5508 GCA_035549875.1 Caulobacterales bacterium | reverse complement strand
GCAACCACCAAAATGACCAATCTTCCCAAGGGCGGCGGCACGCCGAGCAAGAAATCGACCCGCATCGATGCGCTGATCTTTCTGGTATTCCTCGCCCTCGCCGGCGGCGGCGCCTATTACGCGCTGTTCCTGCACAAATAGGCAGGACGTCGCCGCCGTCTCAGTTTGAAATCTGACGATCTTCCCAAGCGCCCGTCGGGAATGACCGGTCTGGAGCGCGGCTCCGTAGGCTTCGGCGAGAGTCCAAAACGCGGTAATGCGCTGGCAGGGGGCGTTTGGTGGGACAGTTGACGGGACGCCGGATTCTGGTGGTGGAGGACGAACCTCTCATCGCAATGACGATCGTGGACATGATCGCCGATCTCGGCGGCTCCTGCGCGGTCGCCCCGAGTGTAGCCGCCGCACTGGCGCTGATAGCGGTGGAGACCTTCGACGCCGCCGTGTTGGACCTCAACCTGAACGGCGAAACCAGCGTGCCCGTGGGCGCACTTCTGCGCGAGTCCGGTATTCCATTCGCATATGCGACCGGTTACGGCGGCTCCGCCGCCGATACTGCCGCCGCTCCCGTTCTCGCCAAGCCCTACGTCCAGGAAGACCTCGCTCGCGCGCTGCTGGGCTTGCTCGGCGCCTGACGGCATGCGTTGCGCCGCTTGCGGTGCTCCAAAAACTCCGAAACCCTCTGAACAGGAATGCGGCATCTGGGGCGTCACGTGACGGACGAGATCGCCTCTCGCAAATCGTCAATCTGGTAGGGCTTACGCAGCAAAGGACAGCCGGCGTCGCGCGCATCGCTGCCGCTATAGCCCGATGTAAGCAAGACGGGCAGGCCGGGCTTCGTCTCCTTCAATATTCTCACCAGGTCGATGCCGCTTTTTCCACCCGGCATGATCACGTCCGAAAAGACGATATCGAACGGCTTGCCTCGCTCCAGCACGTCCAAAGCCTCATCGACCGAGCGCGCGCGCGTCACATCGTGGCCGAGGTCGATCAGCATGGCGCATACCGTCTCGGCGACAGCATCGTCGTCCTCGACCATCAGCACTGCACGTTCGTCTTTGCCCGACGCGGCGCGTTGCCTGGCTTTCGGGGCGGAAACGGTAAGTTTCTCCTTTGACGCAGGAAAAGACAGGATCATGGTTGTGCCGAGCCCCACGGCGCTCTCTATCCTGATCTCGCCGCCGCTTTGCTTGATAAATCCGTACACTTGGGACAGCCCCAAACCGGTGCCTTGCCCGACCTGTTTGGTGGTGAAATAGGGCTCGAATATTCGATCGCGAATTTCAGGCGGGATGCCTGTGCCGGTATCTTGCAAAATCACCTCGACGCGGTCGCCGTGGGGATCATTCGCAGCGCGTGCGGTCAACGTGATCAGTCCGCCTTTCGGCATGGCGTCGCGCGCATTGACGGCCAGATTCAGGATCGCCAGTTCGAATTCTCCCGGATCAACCTTTATCGGCGCCAGATTCGGCGGGAACGATATATCCAGCAGGATGTCGGCGCGAAGGGAGCGATCGAGAAGTTCGCGCATACCGCCTATTTGTTGCTCGACATCTATTGTCTTAAAATCCTGGGATTGTCGCCGCGCGAAGGCGAGAAGTTGGCGCGTTAAACCCACACCGCGTTCAACGGCCTGGCTCATCGCCTCCTTGATCTTGTTCTGGCGCGCCTCGTCCTGTTTTTCCAAGAGTCGCAAGCCGCCCGATATTGCCATCAGTAGATTGTTGAAGTCGTGCGCCACGCCGCCGGTGAGTTGGCCGATCGCTTCCATTTTGCGGCTCTGCAACAGCGCCTCTTCGACTTCCTTGCGGTGCTCGATTTCCTGGCTGAGGTTTTTGTTCATTTCGGCCAGCGCAGCGGCCCTGGATTCCAATTCAAGATTGGCGCGGGCCAGTTCGCCCTGCGCCGCGCCGGCGACCAACAGCACAAGAGCAGCCATCACAATCAGAAGCGCGATCGCGCTGTACCGGGAAAGGCGCGATGTCGCAGGCTCGCGTTGCACGCGAAGAAAGACAATTCCGTATTGTTTGCCATCGCGCTCCACGGGCGCGGCCACTTCTGCGTATTGCCCGCTGAAATGTGGCGGCGCGAGCAGCGGCGCAGGCGGTGGAACGGCCTTTCGGTCTCGGTGGAAAGAAGCCAGCACATGGCCTTCAGCGTCGTAGATATCGGCCTGCTCGACCTGCGGGTTGGCCACCAATGCACTGGCGTAATCGAGCGCCGCCCCCGGATCGGAGAACATGAGCGGGGCGGTCACGCCCTCAGCAAGGATCGACGCCTGAACGCCCAGCTCCTTCAGCTTCTGGGCGCCATATGAGGCCTCGTTGATCAGGCCGATGATAATGCCCAGCGCGAGGATGAGCGACGCGGCTCCAAACGCGAACGAGCGGCTGAACCGCAAGGAACGTATCCTGAGCGCTGTCATTCGTCCTCCCTCCCGCGCACGGACAGAGCAAGGGAGAGCAAGCGGGAGCTGATTGTTAGCTTGTTGTGTGCGGCCTGCGCGTCGTCGATGTGAAAGCGTACGCGGTTATCGACGACGACAAAGTGGATAATGCCGCGCCCGCTGCTGCGTGAGGCGCCATCCGTCACGGTCAGGACGGGAAATCCCTGAACGGCGCGCAGCGCTTCGTCCGCTGACGCGCCCGTGGCGTAGAGAACATGACATGAGCGGGCGGCGGCGGGATCTTCCAGGTCGCGTACGACGATTGGCCGTCCGCCGACCGATTGCTCCCGCGCCGTGCTGCGCACCACGGCGCTAAACGGCGCCGAACCGAGCACACAAATCTGCATCGGCGCATCGCTCGTTGCAAATGCGCCGTCGGGCCAACTTACGAACGAAGCGAAGCGCTGGACGAACGTGGCTTTCACTGTGTCCGCGGCGGACGCTGACTGCGCCCGACCTGCGCCAGTCACGGCTCCGGCGGCGCCAATAAGCACCACCAAGAACATTCCCCATTTCCGCAAGTTAGTGCCTCCAGCGGGCGCTTGCAAAAAACGATCTCGAAAAAGTACTGGCTGGCAGAGACGGGTTGATGAACTCGACGTGTGAATCGTCGAGCAGGTTATATCCGCCGATGCCGATTTCCAGATTGTCGGTAACCCGAAAGTTCAGCCTGACATCAACGGCGGTATAAGCCGGCACTGCGGGACTAGGCAGGGAGTCTATTGCGCGCATGGAAACGTCGAGCGTGGTGCGCCGGCCTACGTCCATGAGCGAGCGCAATGTGACCTGATAGTCGGGATCATTGCCGGCGTAGTCCACGCCAAAAACATCCGCGCTCCCGGGCTTTAACGCGAGATCTTTTTGCAGCAGTGATAGGCCGAAGTTCAAGCGCCACCAATCGGTCAGCGCATAGGCGCCCCAGGCCTCCAGGCCATAGGTTTTACCCTCCATGCCGTTGCGCACTACAAGCGGAAACACGTGCGCAGAGGACGCCTCGATAGTCCTTAGGTCGTCATACACGTTGTAGAAAGCCGATGCCGAAAACCAGAAGTTTGTGCTTGGCTGGGCTCGGTAACCGATCTCGTAAGCCACCACTTCTTCGGACATAAAGTCCGGTCCCCCAGCGAGCAGGCCGGGGTTTATCAGATCGCTATCGAAACGCGACGGCGTGCGCACGGCGCGTGAAACCGCGCCCCATGCCAATTGATCGGGCGCAATCGTCCATGACAGGCGCGCATTGGGCAGATATTCGACGCCTGTATAATCGTTGTCCTCGAGTTTCAGGCCAAGGATCAAATTGAGAGTGTGCGAGAGTTTGATCGTGTCCTGGGCATAGATGTTCGAATAGTGCAGCGTCCGATCAGCAGGATCGGTAAAAACAGTCTTTGGTCCCGGCCGAAATTCATCACTCGTTACGCGAAAGCCGCCGCCAACGACGATCTCGTGCGACAGGACAGGCGCGAAATTGGCCTGCGCGTCGATGGCCGCGGAATCGACATCGGCGCGAATTCCGCTCACGACAAGCCGGTTCGCCCGGTCGGCATAGGCTTGCACCTGCAAGGACGAATTACCGTCGAAACGGCGCGACCAGCGCGCAAGCAGGTTGCCACCATCGATCCGCGCCCGCGACACCGCCCCCGGCACGGCGTCGGCGTCGCCGCGGTAGATGTCGCCCTGGAACGTCAGTGTGTCGCTCGCATTGCTCCAATCGGAACGGAAGCCGCCCTGTAGGTTCTCGGTTTGTTTGTTATCGGGACCGCGGTTGAGTGCAGCGGCATAGACGCGAAACGCCCCTGACTGTCCCAATCGGGCGCCGTAACGCAAGCCAAGCGAGCCGGCAGTATCGCTGGCGCCGCCGGTCGCGAGTAAACCGGTTGTTTCGTGCGCGTCGCGCGAAAGAATGTTGATGACGCCGTTGACGGCGTTGGCGCCCCATAGTGTGCCTCCTGGCCCGCCTACGACTTCAATCCGATCGAGATCTTCCATGATCGGGTTCTGTTCGTCCCAGAACACGCCGGAAAAAAGCGGGGTGTAGACGATGCGGCCATCGACCAGAACCAGAAGTTTGTTGGCGGTTCCCGTGGAATGATTGAAGCCGCGCGAGGTGATCGCATAGTCCGAGGCCGCGAGCCGCGCCACCTGCAGGTTGGGCGCAAGGCGGAGCGCGCCGGGGATGCTTCGGATGCCGGACCGTTCAATGTCGTCGGAGGTAATGACGAAGACCGAAGCCGGCGCTTCGCCTACCGGCTGAGCCCGGCGCGATACCGACGTCACTTCAACCTTCGAGAGGTCCTCAATGGAAAGCTCGTTAAGGTGGTCTGTCGCCTGAGCCAGCGCCGGCGTGCAATCCATCGCCAGCGCCACGCCGCAACTCATGCCTACAGCGTAGAAAAGACTACTCTTTTTCCCCAACATCGCCCCCCTCGCATAGCTACTCGCAAGGATAAACGAGAGATCGTGAATTTGGTTCCCACGTACCTTCGTTGATTTCACTCAGTCAGGAGTCATTACCGAAACGGCTACGGCGTCCCGATGCGCTTGATTTCCCAGGTCAGGTCGATCCCGAACGCTTCTTTCACCGCGCCGCGCACTTCTTCACCGAGGCCTTCGATATCGGCGGCGGTGGCGGCGCCGGTATTGATCAGAAAGTTGCAGTGCTTTTCGCTGACCTGCGCGCCGCCGCGTGTGCGGCCGCGATAACCGGCGCGGTCGATCAGACGCCAGGCGTTTTCGCCAGGCGGATTCTTGAAGGTCGAGCCGCCGGTTTTTTCGCGGATCGGCTGGGCGGCTTCGCGCTGCGCGGTGATCTCGGCCATGCGCGCCTCGACCGCTTGGGGCGCGTCGGCCTCGCCCTGAAACAATGCTTCGAGAAAAATCAGGTCCGGCGGCAAGGCGTTCTTGCGATAGCTGAAGCCGAAATCGGCGTTGGACAGAGTGATGCGCTGTCCCTTTGGATCAAGCGCCACGGCTTCGACCAAAACGTCTCGCGTCTCGCGGCCATAGCATCCCGCATTCATCGCCAGCGCCCCGCCGATCGAGCCCGGCACGCCGACGAAAAATTCCAG
>DASZPV010000201.1:0-2081 GCA_035549875.1 Caulobacterales bacterium | reverse complement strand
AGCGCCTTGGAGGCATGGGCCGCAGAATGCGAAGCTGCGCGCTGGACAAAGATGGCTGATATTCGTGCGGAGTACGCTCGGGCGAGCGTCATTAACGCGGAACGAGTCGTTTTTAATATTGTTGGCAACAGTTACCGCCTCGTTGTCGCCTTTAATTTTCCATTCGGCGGCGCCTTCGTGAAGTTTATTGGAACCCACAAACAATACGACGCGATAGATGTAGAGACTGTGGAATATGAGCCCTGACCTGAAGCCCATTCGTACGCGCGCAGAACACGCCGCGGCGCTAGTCGAAATCCAGCGTTTGTGGAAGGCCAAGCGCAATACGCCCGAGGGCGATCGCCTGGATGTGATTATGACGCTGGTGGAAGCCTATGAAAAACTTCACTTCAAGCTGGACCCGCCAGACCCCATCGCGGCGATAGAATTCCGCATGGAGCAACAGGGGCTGAGCAGAGCCGACCTTGAGCCAATCTTGGGTTCGCGCGGGCGCGTGTCTGAGGTTCTTAATCGTCGGCGCGGTCTGTCAATCGAGATGATCCGTAGGCTGAACGAAGATCTCGGCATCTCGGCTGAAGTGTTGATTCAACCAACCGTCGAAAGCCATAAAGACGGCCCAAAGAGCACAAAGCCCCTCCGCAGCGGAACGAATGTTCTAACTCACGGCAGAACCGGGCAGCGGTTGACCGCCGCTCGCAAGGCGGCGCGCCGAAAGTAGCGCGCCGTGCGAACGCCGCCGTCATCTTCGTGAAGCAACGGCATAACCAGCAGAGCGCGTTGCAGTCGGCTTAAGCTTTGCGGGACGCAACGCCGCGCACTGCCGAAACGTGCGCGCCATCATCAGATCTTGTCTGGACGGTCCAGATCGTCAGGGGCAGCACCGGCGCAAAAACCGCTGGTAGTCTATATCTGTTGATCAAAAGGCCCTGATCGCGTGCATCGACGCCGACACCCTTAAAGCCCATGCGCTCCAGCTTTTGTCGGGCCCGGCCAATCTCGTCGCCCGGCTTTACGTAGGCTGACAGAATTTCGGTAAATACGTTTGACGCGTTGGCCCATTCGCGCATCTTGCCTGTGGTTTGGCGAATGAGCTTGGGAACGAATATACGATAGAGCGTCCAATACGCTACGGCGCCAATCACAAGCCCGGCGACGACACAAAGCGCCATCAGCTTGGCCTATAAACCACTACTTCTCCCCCCGCCCGAAATTCGGCGCTGGCGTGTCCTGCCCGGCTTCGATGACTTCGCGTCTTACGCGGCGGGCGCGGGTGAAGGTGTCGAACAACAAATCTCCATCGCCCCAGCGGATGGCGCGTTGCAGGGCGGCGAGGTCTTCGGTGAAGCGGCCGAGCACTTCGAGAACCGCTTCGCGGTTGTTCAAAAACACGTCGCGCCACATCGTCGGATCGGACGCGGCGATGCGAGTGAAATCGCGGAAGCCGCCGGCGGAATATTTCACCACTTCGCCTTCGCTGATGTTCTCCAGATCTTCGGCGGTGGCGACGATGTTGAACGCGATCAGGTGCGGCAGGTGCGATGTGATGGCGAGCACGAGATCGTGGCGATCGGGCCGCATATGCGCGACATTGGCGCCGAGGCCGCGCCAGAAGGTTTCGAGCGCCGCGACGGCGCGGGCGTATTCCGAACGCGGATCATCCAGCGGCGTCAGGATCATCCAGCGGCTTTCAAACAATTTGGCGAGGCCCGATTCGGGGCCCGAATGTTCGGTGCCCGCGATCGGGTGGCCGGGAATAAAAAACGCGTGCGCGGGGACCTGTTTGGCGACGGCTTCCACGACGGCGGCTTTGACCGAGCCCACATCGCTTAGCACCGCCCCCGGCTTCAGCGCGCCGACAATATCCGCCGCCGCCGCGCCCATCGCGCCGACCGGCACGGCGAGCACGACGAGATCGGCGTCTTGCGCCGCTTCGCGTGCGCTCGACGCGATTACGCCGAGCTTTGCTGTTTCGGCGCGGGCGCGGATGTCGGCGCTGGCGTCGTAAAGCGTGATCGCGGCATCCGGCTGTTTCGCCGCGACGGCGCGCGCGATGGACGAGCCGAGGTGGCCTGCGCCAATGA
>DASZPV010000200.1:0-15113 GCA_035549875.1 Caulobacterales bacterium | reverse complement strand
GGTGTTGTTTCATGCCCCCATAGAAAGTGTCAGTGACAGTTTACTAGTGCGAGCGGGAGAACACCCGCAACACCCGCAAACACCCGCAGCCGTATCGGCGCATTTCACCCATGTCGCCCGCAATGCCGTGCGTTTTGCGCGCTCATCGCCCGCGTGATGGTCATCGTACATGCAAGGGTCCTTCGACGGGCGCCACGGCTTGCGGGTGGCACAGACCCCGACATTTCGGTCTGCGCAGCAAAAATAGATTTTAATTTCGAATCCATCAGCGAACGGGTTCACTTCTTGGGTTTTGGCTGTCATTGGGAATCTATGGCCCACCGCGAACGAACCTTTGCCGATCTGATCGGCGTCGAACCTAAAAGGCCGAAACTCCGCGCGGAGAGGAAGGCCGAAGCCCGGCGCGCCAATGATCGTGATCGCAAGGCCCGCTGGCGCGCAGCTAACCGTGAGCGCAGCCGCAAACTCGACCGGATGCAGAAACGTCGTCAGCGGGCGCGTGAGCGGCAGGAATTGGCGGCGAAGCGCCTGCTGCTCACTCTCTGGGGTGTAACCGCCTGAATGTCCGTCACGCAAATGAGGGGGTGGTGCAGTGCCTATAGCGTGACCGGAAAATTTTTGAGCGCCGGGGCTCTGCGCCACCCGCGTCAGGTGTAATGGCCAGATGGGACCCAGGCGAATTTCAAATCAAGATTTCACTTGAGCGGCGAACCCAAACTTCAAAAATCTGGGCTAACGGAATGACGAGGCTCAGCGCCACCCGCGCGCCGCCGCATTGGGAAGAACCTTCATTCGATGGAAAGCGGCGCCGATGGAGTGAACCACCGGCGCCACATTTCCTGCGGCGAACCCTTCACCAAGCTCCGAGGTAGGACGACGGAGTGCGACCTTCGTCGAGGTCGGAAAGTCCCTCGTTCATTTCCAAAGCCAGACCGCTCCAAATCTCGAAGAGCCCTTTAACTTCTTCAAGGCGCTGACGTTCCTCGTTAGAAAAAGTGGCGATGCGAGAAGGTTCGTCGTTCGAGTCGTAATCGACCACCTCACCACCGATCTCCAACTTGTCCGCGATGCCGGCCGCGAGGCTCGCAAAGGCGTCATGCAACGCCATTGAAAGCCCGTAGGAGTCAGCACGAACGGCGCCGCACGTCAGCTTGATCTCCGCTTTGATCGCGGCGTTTACTTTGGCGAGTTCATCGTTGTCCTCTTCCTCCGGCTCGCCGCCGTTGTCAGAGTAGTCAATGCTAGAGTCGAACATGCTTCGACCTCCACACGACGCCGAGCACCATGCTCAGCGGCGCTCGCCCTCCACAAAGCACGCACTGACGATGAATGGAGATATTGGGCGAAAGGTGCGAAATCAGGCGGGGTGCGCTAAGCGGCGGGGCCGTATTTGTAGTTGATGCTCAGGGCCTCCCGCATGTGTGCGGTTAGAGTTGCATCAACATTGAAGTATTCCGGCGGCCGGCGAAGTGGCGCGTCGCGGAAAGCGCCGATGGCATCGCCAAATCCGCCGCTCTGCCCGAGCCCCTTGAGCACGTCTAGCGTTTCGTCATCGGCGCGGACGTTAATGTCCGCGTCGATAAGCATGATCCGCCTATCGAAAAGCGCATGGTGGTTCTTGCAAAGCGCTAGGCCGTTCCAAACTTCGTCAGACCCCTGTGGGTGATGCACTGGCACGATATGCGCCCCATCCAAAATCGTAAGCTGTAGCTCACACACAGCGCACCGATGACCAAAGGCCGCCAGAACCTTTTTTGAGAATCCAGCTTCACGTTTGAGGCGCGTGCCGGAAACCGCGACGCGCTCGCGTTCGACTTCCGCAAGCGTTACGGGGGCGCCAGCGCTTGCCTTCGTGCTTAGATCGAGCCCGTCGAACGCGGGTGCTTTGGCCTTGAAGAACAATTCTCGGGAGTCGCCTGACAGACCCTTTGCGTCGGCTTCAATGGAAGTGGTGATGTACCGAACGAAATACGAAGGGTGAAATGCCACACGCACTTCTGGCCCGTTGCCGGTTATGCGCTGATCTACTGCCCACCCATCGCGGTTCGCAGCTTCAAGAAGCTCGCCCGGCACCTGCAAATTTTTGCTGTATCCAGAGTCTTGGTGAAGCGCCGCTTGCCAACCCACATAGACGCCGAACAACGGGCTGTAGCCCATCAAGAATGTCGGGGCGACTTCGAGTGCAAAGTGTTGGCGCGATCCTCTCTCCGTTCCCGGAATGATGATCTGACTTTTGTGCTCGCCGACAGGGCGGCCCTGTGCGGACTGGTCTGGTGTCGTCGTCCACAAATAGAATTGAATCTTCCCGATGCCCGGAATTTCAAATAGCGCGGGCTTTGGTGGCGCGGGCGTCGGTAGCGCCTTTGCGCCCGGAAGCGCGGCGGTGAGGAGTGCCGTCGATCGCGGTGATGATAGGGTTGCCATTCGATCCGCCCGTACGAATGATTTCACCGGCAAATGCAGTCGCGCGAATCGCTGACGCCCATGCATCTTCAGAAGAATTTTGCAAATGACAACCAGACCGCCTGTGGAAAACGTGGCGCGTATCGGTCGTTTGCAAGGCGGAGCGTTCGTTGACCAGTTTTGTCAACGGTGCGAGTTTGTCCCCGGCGAGATGGAGGTGAGTCGTGTGGTCAGCTGGGGCAGCCATCCGTGCGCGACGTGAGGCGCTTGGGTGGTCATTAGCGAGCCTTGCGGAGCGTCTCGACGTAACGAGTTCGTTTCTGAGCCTCGTCGAGCGAGGCAAGAGGCAGCCGTCCGACAAGCAAGCGAAGGCGATTGCTGATCTTCTCGATGTACCGGCCGAGTTACTATTGCTCGGGAGCGGACGGTTGCCCGATGACGTGCTGGGCGCCATTCGCACGAGCGCGGCTGAGGCGACAGCTGCCATCCGCCAACGAACCGAGCAAGTGCTCGTCGCGTTTCCGCGTGAACCGGCGGCGATCAGGCGTCCCCTTAAGACGAAGGCGGCAGCGCCAAGCCCAACAGCGGCCGATATTCCGGTCAGCGTGAAGGTTGGAAAAACTTCCACGGCCTATCGGGCGCACAGCTATCACACTAAAGTGCCGCCCGACGCGATAACCCCGTTCATCCGAGCATACACAAACCCAGGCGACATCGTCGCGGACCCGTTCTGTGGGTCGGGAATGACCGGCGTCGCGGCCCTTCAGGAAGGTCGCTCGGCCTATCTGTCTGACATATCGCCGGCAGCGGTACACATCGCGAGAAACTACGCGACATACTGCGACCCGAAAGAGTTCAAGCGCGCGTATGACAAAGTCGCGGCTCATGTCAGCGCGACGATGGCTTGGCTTTATCGGCCAATGTCGGACGACCGGCGAAACATTGAATACACGACTTGGAGCGACCTGTTCTCCTGTCCTAAGTGCAAGAAGGACATTCTTTACTGGGACTTTCGCAATGCAGGTGAAGCCCGTGAGATCGCTTGCGGGAACTGCGGCGAGAAAGCCAGAAAATCTGACCTGATCTGGAAGGGAGAAATCCCTGTCGAGACGCATGTCGCAAGCGGAAAGAACCGGATCGAGAGTCGCTCGACGAACGCCGCCGACATCGCGCTTATGGATGAGGTTGGGTCCGCACCCATTCCCTACTGGACACCCACTGCGGAGTTTGGACCTGATCGAGAGATGTGGCGCGCATCGCACTCAGCAATGGGCATTACCGACGCCGCACATTTTTTTACGCGCCGAAATCTCCACGCGCTGGCCGCGCTCCGTCATGCGATATTCGAGTGTTCCAGCGGACGCGCTCGGGAAGCCCTGATGTTTGCTTTCACGGCGTCGGTCAATCGCGCTTCTCGCCGCTACCAATGGAACGCGAAGCGGCCGACCAATGTGATGACTGGCACGCTGTATATCTCATCGCTACGCTATGAATGGAATGTCTGGAGCCTGTTTAGGCGCAAGGCCGCTGACGTTCTGAAATACTATCAGTCATTCGCGAAAACCGACGCCAGCGTAGAGGTTTTTCAGCGATCAGCTACCGATCTAAGTTGCCTCGAAGACGGCGCGGTGGACATGGTGTTCATGGACCCGCCGTTTGGCTCCAACATTTTCTATGCGGATAGCTCTTTGTTATGGGAGGCTTGGCTTGGCGCGCTCACTGCACGAGCGTCCGAGATGGTAGTCAGCACAGACCGCAAACGTGTCGCGGAAGCGAAAGACCTTTCCGAGTATGCCGATCTGATGCGTCAATCATTCGGCGAAGTGGCGCGCGTTGTTCGGAAGGGCGGGCGCGGCGTCTTAGCGTTCTCAAATTCAAACGATGCCGTGTGGGAAGCGATCCAAGATTCCCTCTCCGACGCCGGCCTTGGTGTTTCTGCCGTGCATTTGCTTGACAAGGGGCAGCCATCAATCAAGGGCGTGAAGGGACTGCTCGGCAAAGAGAATGTCACTCGGCTTGATTTGGTGTTGTGTTTGGAAAAAACGCGGACGAGCGCCAACGCGCAAAGGGCCGCCGCGTCCAGCGAGTTTATCGAAGCCGAGATTGCGGAAGTTCTGCGTATCGGTGGCGGCGCGACCGACGCCGTCTATTCGTCAGTGCTGCGCAGCGCTTTGGCAGCCGGATTGTCTGCTCGCGGCATTACGATGCAAGCCATTGCGGCTCGTTGTCTGGAGATGGGCGCCACACAAGTGGACGGTATTTGGCGACGAGAGCCGCCTGCCATCGCAAACGCTGGCGATTTTGTTGCTGGCTATTTGACCTCACCAGCTGCGCTCCCTTTCACAAAAGACGGCAAGGACGCAAAGCGGTCTCCGAAAGAACTCCGCCCAGTTCAAGGTGGCCGCAATTCTCCGGCCTATCTCGCGCATAGCTACCACACCAAAGTCCCGCCCGAGGCCATAGCGCCGTACATTGAAAACTTTTCACGGCCGGGCGACGTAGTGCTTGATCCGTTTTGCGGCTCTGGAATGACCGGCGTTGCCGCGAGTGCGTTGGGCCGCCGGTCGATCCTCAACGATCTATCTCCCGCCGCAGCGCATCTGGCGTGGAACCACACTCATCCTTGTGACCCGAAGCAGCTGGCGCTTAGGTTCAACGCGCTCGAAACGCGGGTGAGCAAAGAGCTTGACCGCCTCTACAGCACCGTGGACGACAAGGGAAAAGCTGCTCTCATTCACTGGACGTTGTGGAGCACAATTCATCGCTGCCCGGCGTGTGCGTTTGAGTTTTCACTTTGGGATGTCATGGATCGTGAGTCCGGCCGCCTTGGCCGGTCCATGACATGCCCTAAGTGCGACGAGTCCGCCGATAGAAGACGGTTCACCGTGGTGGACAGTAGGCCGGCGTGGATAGCCTTTGAACGCAAGGACGGTTCGCGTGGCGAGCGCGCTGCGACAAGCCGGGACATTAAGCGAGCCTGCTCATTCGAGCGCTCGCAAATTCCGACATGGTTCCCTGATGTGCCGCTAGGCGCAGACCGCGAAATGTACCAGCGATGCGCGCTTCATCTGCAATCTATCGAGTCTGTCGCGGACCTCTACACACCGAGAAACTTGCGGGCTCTGTCGCTGATCTGGTCCGAGATTCTTGCAGAACCGGACGAGAGGCTAAAACGTGCGCTGGCGTTCGCATTCACGAATACCGCGTGGCATGGGACGAGGATGCGCAGGTTCAATGCGCGCGGCGGTCAACGGCCGCTCACGGGTACGCTCTACGTTCCGCAACTTTCCTCCGAAGCAAATGTGCTTGAGGTAATGCGGAACAAGATCAAGCAACTCTGCAAGTTCTATTCGACGCTAAACGCGAGCGGCGTCGAGCCGGCGGTCGTGTTGGGAAGCGCGACGAACCTACAAGGCGTGCGCGATGGCAGTGTGGACTATATTTTCACGGACCCGCCGTTCGGCTCAAACATCTTCTACGCCGACTGCAACCTGATTTGGGAGTCGTGGCTTGGACGCGTAACCGATCCCACCTTGGAAGCGGTGGTCAATCGCTCGCTGCCGCAAGCGCGTGGAGGCAAGAGTCTCGATGACTACAAGGCGTTGATGACCGATGCGATGCAAGAGATGGCGCGCGCTCTAAAGCCGGGAGGCTGGGCTACGGTCGTCTTTCACAACACCGACGCAGCTGTGTGGGCGGCGATCCAAGCAGCGGCGGCCTCCGCCGGTTTCGAGTTTCACGAGGCAACCTCTCTCGACCGAAAGCAGCAAAGCCACAAGGGGTACAAGGGCCGCGAAGGTCACGAAGATGTTGCGCACTTTGACGTGGTGATGAGCCTGAAAAAACCTGCGCAAGTGTCTAGGCAAACCATACTGCCTCTCGCACGAGGTGCTGCCGCTGAGGCCAGCATTGAGGATGAGGTTGAGGGGCTATTGCGCATTCCCGAAATCGCAAAGCGAGGCGTTCAAGGCGTTCATGCAGAGATCATGCGTCGCCGAGCATCGTCCGATAGCGCCACGTTTGTGAATTATGGTGATGTGCGTGCGGCCGTTGATCGTGTGGTGGGACGACCGGCAAGGAAGCGTCGGGCTGGCTAGATAAATTCACGTCGCGATTTTCGCGCCACGCCAAACGAAAGGGCGGACCCTAAGGCCCGCCCAAATCGGCGCAGAATTGCGAACATTTGCCGGAACCAAAGTCTTGCCGGGCCGGATGCTCGCCTTATGACCTCCGGTTTCTGCGCGCCCGCTGAGGGATGATACCACCCCGGCGATTCCGTTTCGGTTTCTCAGACTCGGCCAACAGCCGCGCTAACTCTTCGCCGCCGCCGGAATTCATGAACATTTGAAATTGCGCTTGAGCGAGGCCCGCCGCCTGCCGGATGTACGCATGGCGCATAGCCCCATTGTGTCCGCCAGCTTCGTCGGCTTCCTCAATACGCGCCAACGCAGTTTCGTCATCGGTCAGCGCGAGGCGCGCCATCTCGTTGACGAATTCATCTTCCTCAAAGGGCTCAAGCTCAACTTCCATACGCGGTGACGAAGCAAGATCGACGCCGCTTGGTGAGGGCGGGATTAACTTCGTCTGCGGCGACTCGGTGGCGACTCGAAGTGCCTTCCGCCAGTTCACTCGTTTGGCGGCGCTCGCAAAACTTCTTGTTTTTCAATAGATTAAATGGCGCGCCCGAAGAGATTCGAACTCCTGACCCCCAGATTCGTAGTCTGGTGCTCTATCCAGCTGAGCTACGGGCGCATTGCCGGCGGCCGCGAGGGACAGCCGGCGAGGCGCGGAACCTAGAGGCAGGCGCCGTTTCGCGCAACCGGGCATAAAGGCGCCGGTAATGCGCCGGGGAGGCAACGCCGATGAATGACCGGGTGACGATCGAGACGAGGGGCGCCGTTGCGGAGGTGCGGCTCACGCGGGCCGATAAGCTGAACGCCCTGGATGAAGCCATGTTCTCCGCCCTGGCCGAGGCGGGCGAGGCGCTGGGCGGGGCGCCGGGCGTGCGCGCCATCGTCCTTTCCGGCGAGGGGCGCGCATTTTGCTCCGGGCTCGACCGGAGCGGCGGCGAGGCCGAATTGCTGGAGGGGCCGCGCACGGCCGGCGGGGCCAACCGCCTCCAGCAGGCGATCGCCGTCTGGCGCGAAATGGCCGTTCCGGTGATCGCGGCCGTACAGGGCCAAGCGTTTGGCGGCGGCCTGCAACTGGCGCTGGCGGCGGATATGCGGATTCTTGCGCCGGATGCGCAGTTATCGGTAATGGAGATCCGGTGGGGCATCGTGCCTGACCTGGGCGGCATCGGATGTCTGCGCCGCCTGGTGCGCGACGACGTGCTGCGCGATCTGGTCTATTCGGGCCGCGTGGTCGGCGGCGAGGAGGCGCTGGCCCTTGGCCTCGCCACGCGCCTGGCCGGCGAGCCGCGCGCCGCCGCTCTGTCCCATGCCGGCGAGATTGCGGCCCAGAGTCCGGATACGATCAGGGCGGCCAAGGCGCTCATTAATCTCGCCGCCGATGCGTCATTTTCGACGCTTCTGCGTGCTGAATCCGAGGCGCAGGCAAGCCTCATCGGCAAACCCAACCAGATCGAAGCGGTCATGGCGAATTTGCAGGCAAGAACAGCGCGATACGCCGACTGAGCGCGCCGGCGGGACGCTGTCATATTGTGCAATAGAACTTGGCTTGTTCTCCGAAGGGCGAAGGCATAGCTCAAGGGCGGCTCCGGGGGGAGCGTGCGCGGGGGCGGATCGATGCGGTCTCAACAGACGATACAGCACGCCGCCGCCTGCCAGGGCGTCGGTATCCATAGCGCCGCCGCAGTGCGGCTGCATGTTTCGCCCGCGCCGGCCAATAGCGGCGTCGTCTTCGTTCGCAGCGACGTTCAGGGTGCGGACGGGCGCATTCCGGCGCACATCGATTTCGTCGCCGCGACCAATCTCGGCACGACGCTGCGCAACGCCGCCGGCGCGGAAGTGGCCACGGTCGAGCATTTGCTGGCCGCATGCGCGGGGCTTGGCGTGGACAATCTCCTGGTCGCGGTCGATGGACCGGAAATGCCCATTCTCGATGGGTCTGCGCTGATGTTCGCCGAAATGCTGCTCGGCGCCGGCTTGAAACAACAGGCTTCGCCGCGCCGCGCGATCCGCATGCGCGAGCGGGTGGCGGTGACCGCGGGAACCAAGAGCGCCGCCCTCGAACCGGCCGCCGGCGCCGAATTCGACGTGACGATCCGCTATGACGACGCGGCGATCGGCCTGCAGCGGCGCATTTTTGCGCTGTCGCCCGAGACATTCATGGAAGAAATCGCCGAAGCGCGCACCTACGGTTTTCTGGCCGATGTCGATCGGCTGCACGCGGCCGGCCGCGGCCGCGGCGCCTCGCTGGAAAACACGCTGGTGATCGATGACGGCCGGGTGATTAATCCGGAGGGCGTTCGGTATCGCGACGAATTCGTGCGCCACAAGATTCTTGACGCGATTGGCGATCTTTCGCTCGCCGGCGCGCCAATCATTGGCCGTTATGTCGCCGATCAGCCAGGCCACGCGCTGAACGCTCAACTCGTTCGTGCGCTGCTGGCTGCGCCGCATGCGTGGACGTGGGATGTTGAGAGCGACCGCGAAACAGCGCCCGCCGCGCTGCGTGTCGCCGCCGCCGGCTAGTGCTTTCCTGTCAGTTCCGGCGGTCCGCCGCCAAACGCGCGGTACACCGCGATCGCCGCTTTCGCCGCCGAGGCTTGCGCCTGGATGCGCTGTAATTGCGCATCGAGGAATTGTTGATCCGAACGCAAACGGTCCGACAGGCTGGCGATGCCCGCGCCATAAGAAGCGCGCATGCCGTTGGCGGTGATCTGGGCGGCTGCTTCCGCGGCGCGCGCCCGATCCAGCCGCAACTGTCCTTGTTCCAGTTGCGTCAGCGCCAGCGAGGCTTCCGAGACGCCCTGGTTCACGGCGGTTTCGTAATCGATCAGCGCCGATTTGAACCGGCTCTTGCTGACATCGGCCGCCGCGAAGCGCTTGCCCCAGTCGAGGAGCGGGATGGTAATCGCCGGCGTCACCTGCGCCTGCGTCGTTACTTGGCTGAGCGCCGAACCGAGAATATTTTCGGAGGTGAGCAGAGAACCGGTCAGGCTTAGGCTCGGCAGCAGGTCGGCGCGCGATACGCCGACCTGCGCCGCCGCGACGATCGCATTGGCTTCGGCCCGCGCGATATCGGGCCGCAGGCGCACGAGATCGGCAGGCGCCGCCGGCGCGCCGGCCAGTTGGATCGTCGGCACGGGTGAGAGTTTGGCGAGGGCCGCCGCGGTTTCCGCAGGTTCGGTTCCTGGCGCCCGCGCACGCAAGGTTGAAAGCGTATTGGCCGACTGGCGCGCGCCGATTTCGACATCGGCGAGCGCGGCGCGCGTGCTTTCGGCTTGACGACGCGCATCGGCCGCCTCCGCGGGGGAGGCGATCCCGGCGTCGGCGCTGATCTTAAGGATATCGGCGAGCGACTGAACGATGTCCGCCCCCTGACGCAGGGCGATGAGGCGGTTCTGCGCGGTGCGCAGATCGACATAGGAATTGGCGATGTCGGCGGCGAGCGTAACGCGCGCGCCGCGGACGTCCTCGTCGCTGGCGCGGGTGTTGGCGCGTGAGCCGACAATTGCCGCCTCAAGCCGGGCGAACAGGGGAATTTCCCACGACGTTGTAAGGCCATAACTGCCGATGGCCTGCTCGGTTTCCGGCGTTGGCGTCGCCCCAACGCTTCCGACGCCGCCGAGCGTCGAGCCGAACAGGCCCGGGCCCTGTATCGAGCGGGTGTAACCGGCGCGGCCGGTCGCGTTCAGGTCTGGCAAATACGCGCCGAGGGTCTGGCGCGATTGAGCGCGCGCGATCCGTACGCGCAGCATCGCCCGGCGTACGTCCGGGCTGCGCTCGAGCCCTTCGGCGATCAGCCCGTCAAGCGTGGCGTCGTCAAAGCCCTTCCACCAATTGGTCAACGACGCGGCTACGAGCGGTGCGCCGGTTTCCGACGCGGCGGTGGGAAACGCGCCAGGCAGGGGCGGGGGCGTCGGCCGCTCTCTGGGCAGCAACGAACAGCCGCTCAACACGGTCGCGCCCGCAGCGATCAGCATCGCGTGCCGGAAGGAAGACGAACTCATGGGCGGAACGTTGACCGGCAAGCCGTTAACATTTAAAGAACGATCATTCGCTTTATATTGAGCCAGATCCGGCGCGTCAACGTTTCGCCGGAGCGGAGCATGAGCCAATGGCGCGCGTCGCCGATCCCGACCTGACCGAGCGCCGCAAGCGGCAAATTATGGACGCCGCTCTGGCGTGCTTTCGCCGCAAGGGATTTCACCAATCATCGATGCAGGAAATCTGCACGGAAGCGCAGCTCTCCGCCGGCGCCATCTATCGTTACTTCCCATCGAAGACTGACATCATCGCCGCCATCATTCACGCCGACGGCGAAGATCGCCAGGCGATGTTCGATGGCATTACCAGCGGCGAAGAATTCGTCGAACGCCTTGTCGTCAGCGCCGAGGCGTTCGTGTCCAGGATTTTGGATCGCGGCGGCGCGCCACTGATGGGCGATATTGTGGCCGAAGCCATGCGCAATCCGGAACTTGCGGCGCTGCTTCGCCAGGGCGCGGCGCCGTTTCGCGCGCGTCTGGTGGAAAAGATCGCCGCGTGTCAAGCGCGCGGCGAATTCGACCGCTCGCTCGATCCGGCTCAGGCGGCGCGGATCATTTTCGGCGGCGTCGATGGGCTCTGCATGCGCGTTGTGATGTGCGGCGAGCGCGAGCGCGAACAGGTGGGCGCGGATGTGCGTGAATTATTGCGGCGCGTGCTGTCGCCCGTCGCGCCTCGGCGGCCAAGCGGCGAAAAGCCCGCCGGGCGGAAGAAAACGTCATCGGAATCGCGCAGGGAGATTGCAGGATGAAGCTCCCCCAGATTGGGCCGCGAAAACGAAACGCGCTGCTGGTCAGCGGCGTTGCGCTGGCCGCTTCGGCGCTTGGCGTCTACGCCGCCGTTTCCACGGAGAATGTCGAAGCATCGACGCAGGCCGACGATGCGACGCGCGGGCAGACGGTCAGCGTTGCGATCGTGCAGCCCCAGCCGTTCCAACGCCGCATCGCGCTCTCGGGCGAAGCGCGTCCGCGCAGGGATGTGCGCGTGTTTGCGCCCGCGCAGGGCGTGCGCGTTCTGGAATTGCTCGTCGAGCAAGGCGATTACGTGAAAAAGGGCCAGGCGCTGGCGCGGCTGGATACGGCGCTGATAGATGCGCAGGGCGCCTCCCAGCTCGCCGCAGTGAAAGAAGCCGAGGCCGCCGAGGTGCGCACGGTCGGCGCCTACAATCGCGCCGAGTCGATCAAGGATTCCGGCGCGCTTTCGGCCGAGCAACTGGCCTCGCGTTATGCCGATGCCGAGGCCGCCAAGGCGCGTCTGGCGCAGGCGCGGGCGGTTTACGACGAATGGAGCGCCCGCACGCAGGGCGGCTATGTTCGCGCGCCAAGCGCCGGTCTGGTCATCGAACGGCCCGCCGTGTTGGGTCAATCCGTCGATGGGCAAACCCTGTTTCGCATCGTTGCCGATAACGCGCTGGAAGTGGCGGCGGAGGTGGCCGAAGCCGATATGCTCGCGTTAAAGGTTGGGCAGAAGGCGACGTTCCGGATGGCGGATGAGGGGCAGATCACCGCGATCTTGCGTCGTCCGCCGCCGGCGATCGACAGCCGCACACGCACCGGCACCGCCCTGTTCGATTTGCCGCGCGATCCAAGGCTGCGGGCGGGGATGTTTCTGCGCGGCGAAGTGGAATTGCCGCAGATCGAGGCGCTCGCCGTTCCGCAAGAGGCTGTCAGCTACGCCGACGGACAGGCGTTTGTGTTTGTGATCGACGCACAAAACCGCGCCCGGCGCGCGTCCGTGACGCTGGGCGATCGCGGCGGCGACAACGTAATGATCAAGAACGGCCTTTCGGCCGGTGCACGCGTGGCGCTGGCGGGCGCCGCCTTCCTCCAGGATGGAGATCTGGTGCGCCCGGCGGCGCCGGTCGCACCGGCTGAAGCCGCCAAGCCCGCCGCCGAAAAAGGAGGCTGACGCTCGTGGCGTTCAATATTTCCGCCACGGCGATCCGTAATCCAATCCCGCCGATCCTGCTGTTCATCGCGCTGATGCTGGCAGGTTCGATGGCGTATTTCCGGCTGCCGATCAATCAACTGCCGAACCTCGAATTTCCTGGCTTTTTGGTCAGCATCGCCCAGCCCGGCGCGGCGCCTGCGGAAATGGAAACGCAGGTCACGCAACGCGTCGAAGCGGCGCTGACCAGCGTCGAGGGCGTCAAGCGCGTCACCTCGACGATCAGTCAGGGGGCGAGCCAGACCATGGTCGAGCTGCATCTGAACGCCGACCTGGGGCGCGCGGTGGAAGATGCGCGCGACGCGCTCAGCCGCGTGCGTTCGGAATTGCCGGCCGACATGCAGGAGCCGGCAATCCAGCGGCTCGACGTTGCGGCCGAGCCGATCGGCTATTTCGCCGTCGATGGCAAAGGCATGAGCGATGCCGACCTCTCGTGGTTCATCGATAACGATCTGTCGCGCGAATTGCTCGCCGTGCCTGGCGTCAGCCAGGTCCGCCGGCTTGGCGGCGTCGATCGCGAAGTGCGCGTCGAACTCGATCCGCAAATTCTGCTCGGCTTTGGCATCACCGCCGACGAGGTAAGCCGGCAGCTCCGCGCCTCGAATGTCGATCTGCCCGGCGGACGCGCCGAAGTCGGCGGGCAGGCGCAGACCTTGCGCACGTTGGGCGGCGCCGAAACCGTCGCGCAACTGGCCGACAAACGCATTGTGCTGCCCGGCGGGCGCTCGGTGCGCCTCGCGGAACTCGGCGATGTGCGCGACGGCGCCAGCGAGTTGACGCGGATCGCGCGCTTTAACGGCCAGCCGGTGATTTCCTTCATGGTCAACCGCGCCAAGGGCGCCAGCGAAGTCCATACGTTCGATGCGATGGCCGCTAAATTGAAGGCGATCGAGAAGACCGGCGTGGTGACGTTCAGGCCGATCAGCACAGCGCAGGTCGATTTCATCAAGGCGATGCTTGAATCGTCGCTGATGTCCCTGCTTGAAGGGGCGCTGCTCGCCACGCTCGTGGTGTTTCTCGTGCTGCGCGATTGGCGCGCCACGCTGATCGCGTCCTGCGCCATTCCGCTGGCCACGATCCCGACCTTCGCCGTGATGGCGCCGCTGGGCTTTACGCTCAACATGATCACGCTGATCGCGCTGAGCCTTGTGGCGGGCGTGCTGGTGGACGATGCGATCGTGGAGATCGAAAACATCGTGCGCCATATGCGCGGCGGCAAATCGGCCTATCAGGCTTCGATGGAAGCGGCCGATGAAATCGGCCTCGCCGTGGTGGCGACATCGGCGACGATCATCGTTGTGTTTCTGCCCACCAGCTTCATGGGCGCCACGACGACCGGGCAGTTCTTCAGCCAGTTCGGCATCACGGTTGCGGTCGCGGTGTTCATATCGCTTCTGGTGGCGCGCCTGATCACGCCGATGATGGCCGCCCATTTCCTGCGTGCGCATGAAGGGGCGCAGGAAAAGCCCGGCCGCCTGCGCGCGACATACGAAAAGACGCTCGATTACGCGATTCTTCATCCGTGGAAAACGGTGCTTGCGGGCGTTGTGATCTTTATTCTCTCGGTCGCGCTCGTAGCGAAAATCCCGAAGGCGTTCATTCCGCGCATCGACGCCGGCGCCGTGCAGGCCCAGGCAGAGTTCGCGCCCGGCACGCCGCTGATGGAGGCTGACCGGCTGCTTCGTGATATTCCCGCGCGCGCGCGCGATATCAAGCAAGTAAAGGACGTCTTCATCTCCATCACCGGCGCCGAAGGCGCAGCCACGACCGGCTCGGTCAATTTCCAACTGGTCGATCGCGAGCAGCGCCACGGCTTCACCGCATACGACGTGCAACAGCGCCTGCGGCCGCTGCTGAGCAGCATTCCGGATGTGCGGTTTAGTTTTCAGAATGCGCAGGGCGGCTCGCGCGGATCTGATATTACGCTCACCTTCATCGGTCAGGACCGCAAGCTCGTCACCGCCGCGGCCGAGCGGCTGGTGGCGCAGATGAAGGCGTTTCCCGAACTGGCGGACGTATTTTCCTCGGCTAGCGCCGTGCGCCCTGAAATCCAGATTAGGCCGCGGGCGGACGAAGCCGCGCGCCTCGGCGTTTCGGCGGCCGATATCGCCGCCGCCGCGCGCATCGCCACCAATGGCGATGTCGATCAGAACCTCGCCAAGTTCAATCTGCTGGATCGCCAGATTCCAATCCGGGTTTTGCTGCGCGCCGATTCGCGCTCCGATCTGGATACGATCAAGGCGCTGCGCGTGCGCGCGGCGACGGGCGATACGATTCGCCTCGATGCGGTGGCCGATGTCACGTTCAACGTCGGCGAATCCACCGTATCGCGTCGCGATCGCCAACGCGAAGTCACCGTCTATGCCAACGTCACCAAGGGCGCGATAGAGCCGGCGCTGAAGAAGGTCAGCGCGTTGCCGGCCGCACATCCGGTGAGCGAGAAGATCAAGCTCGATGGCAAGACCGTGCAGGGGCAATTGCCCAAGGGCGTGCAGATCGTGCCCTCCGGCGATACCGAGGAGATGATGGAATTCCTCAACGGCTTCATGACCGCGATGCTCTGGGGATTCCTGCTCGTCTATGCTGTTCTGG
>DASZPV010000199.1:0-3731 GCA_035549875.1 Caulobacterales bacterium | reverse complement strand
TCATCGCCGACGGCGAGGGCATAGCCATCTCGCGCCGCCGCATCACCGTGAGCACCGCCGGCGTCGCCCCGCGCATCCCCGAACTCGGCGCCCGCACCGGCGCCATGCTCGCCATCTCCTTGCACGCAACGAACGATGAATTGCGCGACAAACTCGTGCCGCTGAACCGGAAATACAAACTCGCCGAATTGTTCGCCGCGATCCGCGCTTATCCGGGCCTTGCCAATTCCCGGCGCGTGACATTTGAATATGTGATGCTGAAAGGCGTCAATGATTCATTGCCGGAAGCCAAGGCGCTGGTGAAACTGCTTGCCGGCGTGCCGGCAAAAATAAATCTCATCCCGTTCAACCCCTGGCCCGGCGCGCCTTACGAATGCTCCGACTGGGCGACGATCGAGGAATTCGCCGCCATACTCAACAAAGCCGGCTATTCCTCCCCCATCCGCACCCCCCGCGGCAGAGACATCCTCGCCGCCTGCGGCCAGCTAAGAAGCGAAAGCAAGAAATTGCGTGCAAGTGAACGCAACACTGGCGAATCCGCCCCCTGAAACGGCGGCGGCGCGGCGGGGTCCAAACCTTCATCCGGGGCGAAGCCACGCGTCTTGTCCGATACATTCATCTTTCGCGTCGTTGCCGCGTGATTAAAATAGTTCGCTGACTTAGACGAGGGCCTGTCGCACGGCGTCAATAAGCAAGCGGGCGTCGGTGATAACCTCCTGGATCGCGTCCGGCGTGATGTTCGAACCGGGCGCGAGGCCATAATCGCTGACATCCTTGAGAACATAATAGCGGCCGAGAAAGCCGCGCAGGTGTTCGGAAATGGCAGGTTCGTCCTGCGCGAGACGGGCAAACACGATGTTCGCGCCGCGGTGGGCTTTTGGCGGTGCGTCGGTGCGCTCGAAAATCAGCGCATTCGCGGCATGCAGGCCAGCCATATAGGCCTCGCGTCCGGCGATGGTGGGAATGTTGGCGGCGAAAATGGTGGCGGCGTAGCCGAGATGTTGTTCAGCGGAGTCGAGGTAGCTTGCGCCTCCGGCTTCATGGGCGCGCGCTCACACGTCGAGGCCTTCGCGGCGAATTTCGTGCATCAGCGGCGTTCGCGCGTCGATCTGGTCAGGCCGGAACGGTTGGGCGTGAATGGCCTTGCCGAATTGCACGATGAGCGGTTGAGCGAGGTCGCCAAGGCGAAAGGCCTCTTGCGAGAAGCTTCGAAAATCGCGCAGCACGACGGCGAGGTCATAGTCGCTATCGGGACGCGCTTCCCCGCGCGCGCGCGAACCGAACAGTATCAGGCGGTGCAATCGTTCGCCATAAGCCGCGCGCAGCTCGTCACGGAACGCCGCCAGCACCGGATCGGCGCGGATTTCGCTGAGAGTGGCGGCGGACGCGTTCATGGTTCAGGCCTAGCACAATGGCGGCGGCGGGTCATCTGTTGCGCGAGTCCACGTTTTCAGGCCCAAAGTGTTGCAGCGATGGCCTGCCATCCCGCATCCAATCCGACCCACCCCAAACCCATGCGATACTCCACAGGCGCGCTGCGCCCGAAGCGTTGTCGACCTCGCGCAGGCGCAGATTGACGCTGTGTTGGCCGCTTTTGCCGATAGTTCATGATCTGCACGACCGCGCGCCCTTGCTTAAAGCGGCGCGGAGGCGAGAATTGCTTCCGCGAACCGCCGGCGGGCGCCGGCCCTTGCGTGGGACAAAGGGTGCGTTTTGACGAGCGACCCGCTTAGCGTTCTGAACGCGCCCCGCCGCGCGCTCGGCCCAGCCTTGGGCCGCGTCGGCGCGGGCGCGATGCTGGCGCCGGCGTTCTTCCGGCGGCTGGTGCGCACGCGCGAATGGGCGCTGACGATTCTGGCGGCATTCGCGGGGATCGCCGCCGCCGCGCTTGTGGCGCTGATGAACGCGATCGCCGATTCCGCGCACCGCGCGCTGTTCGCGCTTCAGCCGGGCGACCGGCTCAGCGGCGTCACGCTACTCGACCAGCCTATCTCCGTGTTCTGGCCGATGGTCGGCGGCGGCGTGCTGGCGCTTACCATGTGGGTGTGGGCGCGCGTCGGCCGCGGCGAAGTGGTCGATCCGATCGAGGCCAATGCGATCCACGGCGGGCGCATGAGCTTTCGCGACAGCGCGATCCTGGCGCTGCAGACGCTGATCTCCAACGGCTTCGGCGCCTCCGTGGGCCTTGAAGCCGGCTACACGCAGATCGCCGCCGGAACCGCCTCGCGCGCTGGCGCATGGCTGAAACTGCGGCGCGAGGATCTGCGCGTCATCGTCGGCTGCGGCGCGGCGGGCGCGATCGCCGCGGCCTTCAACGGCCCGTTCACCGGCGCGTTCTACGCGTTCGAACTGGTGCTGGCGCAATATGCGATCGGTTTTGTCGCGCCAGTGATGGCCGCCTCGATCGCCGCGACGATCGCGATGCGCGCTTTCGGCGGCGCGCCGTTTTCGCTGGCGATACAGACCACGCACAACGTGACCGCCTGGGATTTTCCGTGGTTCATCCTGCTCGGGATTTTCTGCGCCGTGATCGGCATCGGCTGGATGCGCATGGTGCCGCTGATCGAGCGCGGCCTCAGCATGGCGCGCGTCTCGCGCTTCGTCCGGCCGATCGCCGGCGGCGCGCTGGTCGGCCTGCTCGGCGCGGTCAATATCCAGACGCTTTCCGGCGGGCATGGCGCGATTTCCACCGTGCTGTTCTCGCATATGGCGCTGGACGCCGTGCTGATCTTCGCGGCGCTGAAGCTGCTTGCTTCGGCGATTTCGCTCGGCGCCGGCTTTCGCGGCGGCCTGTTTTTCTCCTCGCTGCTGGTTGGCGCGCTGATCGGGCGGGCGCTGGCGCTGATCGTGGAAACCTTCGCGCCGAACATCATGCCGGACGAAACCGCCTTCACCCTGGTCGGCATGGGCGCGATGGCCGCGGCGGTGATCGGCGCGCCGCTCACCATGAGCTTCTTGGTGCTGGAAACCACCAGCGATTACGCGCTCACCGGCGCCGTGCTGGCCGCCTCGATCACCGCCAACATGATCGTGCGCGAGGCGTTCGGCTATTCCTTCTCCACCTGGCGCTTCCACCTGCGCGGGGAAACCATCCGCAGCGCGCGGGACGTCGGCTGGGTGCGCGCGCTGACGGTGGAGCGGCTGATGCGCCGCGATCCGGCTGTCGCGCCGCACACGTTGAACATTGGCGAATTCCAGGAGCGCTTTCCGCTCGGTTCGCGCCAGCGCGTCGCGCTGACCGACGAACAGGGTAGGTTCTACGGCCTCGTCGTCGTCGCCGAAGCGCATGCCGAGGGTTTCGACGATGCGATGCCGGTGATGAGCATCGCCCACGACAACGACCAGGCCCTGCTCGCCAGCATGTCGATAAAAGAAGCCATGGCCGTGTTCGACGAAACCGAAAGCGATACGCTCGCCGTGCTGGACGATCTGCAGCACCGCAAACTGCTCGGCACGCTGAAAGAAGCCTACGCCACCCGCCGCTATGCCGAGGAAATGGAAAAGGCCCACGGCGTGCGGCTGTGAGCATCTGCCCGGCGCGCACGCCGAATCGCGTTAATCAGCCGAATCATGACCCCCGTCGCCCAAGCTCTCGCCCTGGCGCTCGCTTCGCTGACCATTGGTTGGACGGCGTGCCTCTGCTTTTTCGTCGCGCCGCTGGCGTTCCGCACGCTGAAAGGGCGCGGCGAAAGTTTCGTGCGCCGCCTCATCCGGCAGGGACACGGCTTTCT
>DASZPV010000198.1:0-4594 GCA_035549875.1 Caulobacterales bacterium | reverse complement strand
CGGCCGCGCGCGAACAGGCCGATCCGCTGTGGCGCATGCCGCTATGGGACGCCTACGAGACCGACATCGACAGCGCCATCGCTGACATCAAAAACACCGGCGACGGCGCGATGGCCGGCTCGATCGCCGCGGCGCTGTTCTTGCGGCGCTTTGTGAAAGCCGCGGCCTGGGCGCATTTCGATATTTACGCATGGGCGCCGAAGGACAAGCCGTCGCGGCCGGCAGGCGGCGAAGCGCAGACGTTGCGCGCGTGCTGGGCGGTTCTGAAAAAGCGCTACGCGAAGACGAGCTAGGGGCTCGGCGGCGTTGCTGATGCGGGCGGCGGCGTTTCCGCCTTAGGCGGCAGAGCCGCCGGGATCGGCGCCGGCGAATCGGCGCGCGTGCGCAAATAAGCGATCAGTGCGTGACGGTCCTCGGCCTTCTTCACGCCGACGAACGACATCATCGTGCCCTTCACATGCGCGGTCGGGTTTTGGATGAAACCGTCGAGTTCATCGTAGGTCCACGGCTTGGCGAACGCCTTCATCGCCGGCGAATAGTTGAAGCCGCCTTGGCTGCCCGCCACGCGGCCGACGAGGTTCCACTGGTTTGGACCGATAAGACTCTCGCCCCCCTTCGTGAACGTGTGGCAAGACTCGCACTTGGCCACGACCTTCTCGCCCGCCGCGACCTGGGCGGGATCTCCGAGGATCAAGCCCCAATCGACCGGGCCTGCCTGTTCGGCCGGGGCGGCGCCCCCGCCGCCAGCGCCGGTAAAGGCGGAAATATCGATGTCGTAACCCGGCTTTTCCGGGAATTTCGGAGCGAACAGGTCTTCCCCGACGATCCGCAGGCCGAGCGCCGCCATAAACGAGCCCAGCACCGCGCCGGCTATGGTGTTGACCCTGAGATCGCTCATCCGTCCGTTCCCGCCTGCAAACGCCGAATCGACGTGACGCTTGTCGCACCGCCTTATGGCTTGCTAAGCGGGCCGCGCCAAGTTTTCCAATCGTGCAGGCCCAGACGATATCGTCGCGCGCGGCGAACCGTCGCATGAGCTTTTGACAAGGGGCCAGGAGCGCCAATGCGCACGCTGATCGTGATTCCCGCCCGCATGGCCGCCACGCGCCTGCCGGGAAAGCCGCTGGCCGATATTCACGGCCGGCCGATGATCGCCTGGGTGGCGCAAGCCGCCCTGCGCGCCAGGCTGGGCCCCGTGCTGGTCGCGGCCGGGGAAGCCGAGATCGCCGAGGCCGCCCAGACCGCCGGCGCGCACGCCGTTCTCACCGACCCGGCCCTGCCCTCGGGGACGGACCGTGTTTACGCCGCCGCCGCCGCGTTCGACCGCGACGGCGCATACGAGGCAATCGTCAACCTGCAGGGCGACATGCCGGCGATCGATCCCGGCATGATCGCCAGCGCGGTCGATCTGCTCGCCGCCAGCGGCGCAGACATCGCCACGCTCGCCTCGCCCTCGGCCGCGCCGGAAGACCGCGACAATCCCAACGTCGTGAAGGCAGTGATCGCTTTTTCGGCGCCCGAGCGCGGCCGCGCGCTCTATTTCACCCGTGCGGCGGCGCCGTCCGGCGAAGGGCCGGTCTGGCGCCATTTGGGGCTTTACGTGTATCGCCGCGCAGCCTTGGCGCGGTTCGTGGGCGCGCCGCCCTCGCTGCTGGAACAGCGCGAGAAACTGGAACAATTGCGGGCGCTGGAAATGGGCATGAGCATCGAAGTGGGCGTCGTCGCGGATTTTCCAAAGGGCGTGGACAGCCCCGCCGATCTGGAAGCGGCGCGCGCCGCGCTTCTGGCCCGCGCATGAGACACGTCATTTCGTTCCAGGGCGAACGCGGCGCCAATTCCGATATGGCCTGCGCGCAGGCGCGCCCCGGCTGGGTGACGCTGCCCTGCCCCACGTTCGAGGACGCGTTCGCCGCCGTCAGCGATGGCGCGGCGGGCCTGGCGATGATCGCGATCGAAAACTCGCTCGCCGGCCGCGTGGCCGACATCCACCATTTGCTGCCGACATCGGGGCTTTCGATCGTCGGCGAATATTTCATGCCGATCCATTTCCATCTGATGGGGCCGAAAGGCGCGACGCTGGAGGGGGTGAAATTCGTGCACAGCCATGTGCATGCGCTCGGCCAGTGCCGGAAGATCGTCAAGCAGCTCGGCGCGAAAACGGTCGTGGCCGGCGATACCGCTGGCTCGGCGCGGGAAATCGCCGAACGGGGCGATCCGGCGCATGCTTCGCTCGCCCCGCCCGCGGCGGCGGAAATCTACGGGCTCGACGTGCTGGCCGAAAACGTCGAGGACGATCACACCAATACGACGCGCTTCGTGCTGATGGCCAAGGACGCCGAATGGCCGCCGGCCGACAATGGCCTCTGCGTCAGCGCCTTCATTTTCCGCGTCAAGAACGTGCCGGCCGCACTTTACAAGGCGATGGGCGGCTTTGCGACCAATGGCGTGAACATGACCAAGCTGGAGAGCTATCAGATCGACGGCACGTTCACCGCGACGCAATTCTATGCCGAGGTCGAGGGCCATCCGGACCATATCGGCCTCAAGCGCGCGCTGGAGGAATTGCAATTCTACTGCGACGAATTCCGCCTGCTCGGCGTGTTTCCCGGCGCGCCCTTCCGCACGAAAAAATAAGCGGCGCGTCAGCTTTCTACCCACGTCCGGATCAGTTGATGGGCGATCGCCAGCGGCGGCGGCGTTGAGAATTCCCCGCGCCGCTCCAGCGCCGCGCGCGCTTCATCGCGTGTGAACCAGCGGGCCGATTCCAGTTCGTGCTCATCGATCGTCAGCGCGTCGTTTTCGACATCGGCATAAAGCCCGATCATCAGCGAGGACGGAAACGGCCAGGGCTGATTGGAATGATAGCGCACGGCCGTGGCGCGCACGCCGGCCTCCTCGAACAATTCGCGCGCGCAGGCTTCCTCGAAACTCTCGCCCGGCTCGACGAAACCGGCGAGCGCCGAATGCATCCCCGGCGGAAACCGCGCCTGCCGGCCAAGCAGGCACTTGCCGCCATGCAGCGCGAGCATGATCACGACTGGATCGACGCGCGGGAAGTGCTCGGCCGCGCAGGACGGGCAGATGCGCTTCCAGCCGGCTTCCACGACGTTTGAAGCCGTACCGCACTTAGCGCAGAATCCATGCTTTGCATGCCATTCAAACAGGCTTTTAGCGCAGCCAAGCATCGCGCTTTCGCCCTGCGATAGCCGCATCGCCGCGGCGCGCATGTCGGCGAAGGCGCCATCGAAATCTGCATCTTCCGCCGTCTCTATTGCAAAACGCGGCGCGCCATCTTCGAGACCAAGGAAAAGCGGCGGCGGCGGCGCTGAAATCTGTTCGCGCATCAGCCAGCCGATCCGATGATCGCGCAGCAATGGGCGGAGCGTATGAAAAACTGCGAAGCGCGCGTCGGGCGCAGCGCGCGCCGCAGAGAGCCAGGACTCATCCCGCCGCAAATGCGCCGCGCGGTCGAGCGGCGAACAGGCGAAGGCGTTGGGGTTAGGCAGCGTCATACCCGAGCGCTTAGCCCTTCTCCCCCTTTGGGAAAAGCTAGGCCCCTGCGCAAAGCCGGAAAAGCAGAAAACGCGCCGTCGCCGACGCCCTGCGCGGTCTCCCTCCCCCCTGCCCCTCTCCCGCACGCGGGAGAGGGAACGCCGATAGCCACGGGCGGAAGCTCCGTGTGCGGACGATCCGGGTTTTTTGCGCGCGTCACGACGTGTTGAGCGCAAGATCAATTTCCCTTTGCGCATCGTTCAGCGCACTTTGCACGCAAGTCGCGCTCGGGCGGTAGGGGCGGAATGCAGATTCCACCGCGGCGCGCTGCGTGGCCAGTAGGCGGCGCAGGCGCGCCAGCGCGGGTTGCGGATTTTCCAGCAGGCGGCGGAGCGCTTCCAGCCGGCGCGCCAGCGGCAGGGCGTTGAAGTTGATCGCGCCGCCGCGCTGGTCGGCCCCAAGTCCGGCATTAGGCTCGGCGTTGCGCTTGGCGCGCAAAACCCCATGCGGCATCACGCAAAACCGCACGCGCCATTTTTCGGAATCCGGATGAATGTCTTCAATCGGCCGATCCGCGAACGCAATGACCATGCGCCCCGGCGGCGTTTTCGCCGGCGCGTCATTCGGCGTCGGCAGGCTCAGCGCTTTTAAGAGCAGCAACCGCCGCGCCAGCGCTTCCACCGGGCCGAGCCAGGCCAGAATATCGCGCCGGTTCTGCCGCACGAGAATCAACTGCATCGCGATGTCGAACGGCGCGCCAAACAGCGACACGATCGCGGCATAAAGATCGCCCATCGCCTGCCACGCATCCTGAAGAGAAAACGGCTCACGGTTCATGGGGAGCAGTTTAAGGGCGCTGCGGGGTGGGGCGGATAAGTTTTCTGTTTTGCATGGGGGCCAAGCGCGAAGGGCGTGGATAGCGCACGAACATTCCGCCGCCCGCGCGAAAGTAAAAACTCCATCCCTCCCCTCAACGGGGAGGGTACGCCGCGCCAGCGGCGGGGGTGGGGTGTGGCTGTGAGGTTGGGTTGAGCCGCTGGAGGCACATCGCGAAACTCACGGCAGCACCCCACCCGGCTCAGGCTTCGCCTTCGCCACCCTC
>DASZPV010000197.1:0-2309 GCA_035549875.1 Caulobacterales bacterium | reverse complement strand
CACGCCCAGGCGCTTTATCGGCGCGGGCGCGGCGGCGAGCGCCGGCGTCATCGCGTCGAGCAGCGGCAGGGCCAAGCCTGCGCCCAGTCCGCGCAGCAATGTGCGCCGGTGCAGGGAGAGTTTCCTGATGATCATGGCAGGGGCCTCATTTCAAATCCGATGCGGGCGTGACATGCGCTTCTTTCGGCGCCGGCGCCGCGGCGGTTTCGGTCGGCGCGGTGCGCATCAGGAACGGCCCGCTTTTGACGATGCCGCCGATGATGGATTGCCAGCGGTAATCGTCGGCCCGCGCGTCGCGCACGATCTTGCGTACGGTCGGCATGTCGTAGGCTTCCAATTGCCGCCCGAGCGCATAGGCGAGGAGTTTCTGCGTCATCGCCTGGACAAATTGTTCCTTGCGCGCCAGCAGCGCGTCGCGCAGGCCGATCGGGCCTGTGAACGCGGTACCGTTCGGCAGCACGCCGGAAGCGTCCACTGGCATGCCGGCGTCGGTGGTGCGCCATTTGCCGGTGGCGTCGAAATTCTCCAGCGCAAAACCAAGCGGGTCCATCGGCGCGTGACAGGCCGCGCACACGGGGTTCTTGCGGTGCTCCTCCAGCCGGGCGCGGACCGAAGCGGGCTTGCCGCCGGCGCCGGTGTCCTTCAGGCCCGGCACGTTCGGCGGCGGCTGGGGCGGCGGCGTGCCCATCAGGCTGTCGAGCACCCATTTGCCGCGCAGCACCGGCGAGGTGCGGTTGGGATAGGAGGTCACCACCAACAGGCTGCCCTGGCCGAGCAGGCCGCCGCGTGGGCTGTCGGCCGGCAGATCGACGCGGCGGAACCGGGACCCGTAAACGCCGGGGATTCCGTAATAATTCGCCAGACGTTCGTTGAGGAACGTGTAGCGCGCGCTCAGCAGATCGACGACGCCCTGGTTGCGCGTCAGTTGATCGTAGATGAACAGCTTGGTTTCCTGCTCATAGGCGGCGCGAATTTCATCGCTGAAGGCGGTGAATATCTGCTGGTCGGGCTCCGCGTCGCGGATGTCGCGCAACAACAGCCATTGCCCGACGAAATTGTCGATCAGCGCCTCCGACTTCGGATCGGCGATCATCCGGCGCACTTGTTGATCGAGCACGGCGGGCTGATGCAATCTGCCGCTCACCGCCAGATTCGTCAGCGTAGCGTCGGGTATGCTGCTCCAGAGGAAGAACGACAGGCGCGAAGCCAGTTCCAGGTCGCTCACGCGGTAAGCCGCGCCGGGTTTTACGCGCGCCGGGTCCTCTTCGAGCCGGAACAGGAAATTAGGCGACGAAAGTATGCCCGCTAGCGCCATCTGCAAGCCGGCTTTGAAATCGCCATCGTGGCGGCCTTGCCGGTAGAACGCTAACAGCGCCTGCACCTCTTCGCCGTTGACCGGCCGGCGATAAGCCTGGCTCGCCAGCGTGGACAAAATCCGCTTGGCGCACGCCTCTTCCTCGGATTCTTTCGCGGGGCGGCACAGAAGTACCTTGCGGAGGCTGGGCGTATCGGTCGCGGCGCTGACGCCGAACGGGCCGCTAATGGCGAGGCTTTCCACCCCTGCAATGCGGTTTTCGTCATAGAGGAGCAGGCGGCGCTGTGCCGTCGGCGCGCTGATCAGCGCGTCTTCGGGCACAGTGAAACGGCCTACGAACGACGCGCTCACCACGCGCGGGCCGGCTTTCACCGGCAGACGTACTTCCAGGTTCGCGTCGGCGGTGTGCAGCCAATTCTCCCAGTCGGGAGATCCGTAAAGCTCGCCGCCGAAACTGTCCGGCGCCGTAAGGCCGTGGTCCTCGCCGCCCACCTTGAACGTCTTGACCCGTTCGCCGTCGATGCGCAGGTCAATCTGCAGCGGATCCTTTAGACCGAAGATATATTCATACAGCGAACGCCGCATACGGAGCTTGATCACGTACTCGCCGTCCGCCGGGAAGTTGTAGTTAAACGCCGCGCCCCCGCGTGAGCCGAACGGCAGATCGTCCATGCGCTCGTCTTGGAGTGCGAGCTTCGGCGCCGTTAGCGTGTCCGTCGCGGGGTTTGCAGGCGGCAGCGCCAGCGCTTGGCGGCTCACTTGACGCGCCACGATCAGATAACGCTCAAGCCGCGCTGGCGAGAGCGACAACAGGCTGGCGTTGTTATCGAGGCCATGAGCATCGGCGTCGTCCGGCGGCAGCAGGTTCGCCGCATCGATGTCCAACGCCAGCAGATCGCGGATGGCGTTCTTGTATTCGGCGCGGTTGAGGCGGTGCAGCGGCTGGGTGCGGCCCGGGTTGGGGTGCAGCGCGGCCTCTTTGTCGAGTTGGGCT
>DASZPV010000196.1:0-21312 GCA_035549875.1 Caulobacterales bacterium | reverse complement strand
GCATGTCGCCGCCGCTTCGCACGACAAGACTGGCTCACACTGCCTGTATTCGATCCACAACAACCTCGCAGCCATCGAGGCCGGGGCTAAAGGTTAAGAATGTCATCTGAGGCCTGATAACCGAATGCATGGGCCGCGAAGGTTTCTTGATTCAAGGGAACGTCGTCGTCTGGGGGGCGTGATTGAAACTGCCGAAGGGCGCGAGGTTCGCTCGACGCGTGACTGCTTTGAGGAGGCGTGGAAACGCGCCCTGAGCGAAGGCGTTGTCACCCCGGAAGACGCCGGAAGCATTCAGTTCAGAACGACCCTGTCGGCCTGACAGCCCTTCGCAAGCCTCATCCGGATAACCGGGGGAAGGGGCGCGTCGCTGCGCCGGCCGCAGCCTCGCGCGCCCTAAGCAAGACCCTTTTACTGTCGCCGCGTCAGAGATGGCGTTTGGCGCCGGTGACGCACCGGCGCCGCAGACACAACTAACTCGCATAAGATAGATTATGGGAAATAAGCTACGGGGCAACGGCCAAGTCGATACGCCAGCCGTCATAACCTGGCTCCACGCCCGGCGGCAGCTCGGCCGCTAGCGTCCGATAGTCGAGATCGATGTGCATATTTGTCAGAACCGCATGCTTGGGCCTGACCTGCCCGATCCACTCCAATGTCCGCGCCAGATGCGCGTGCGTTGGATGCGGCTTGTAGCGCAGCGCATCGACGATCCAGAGGTCGAGTCCCGTGAGCGCCTCCAGCACGTCGTGACTTAACGCGACAACGTCGTTGGAATATGCGGCCTGCGCGAAGCGGAAGCCTAACGAGACCACGCCGCCATGGTCCTGGGCGAGCGGTAAAACCTGGAGGTCGCCGCCAGGCCCGCTCAGGCAGAGCGGCACGCCTGGGGTTAACCCACCCGCGTCGTCCAGGATCGCCGGGTAGCCGTTCTCGCTTTTGAAGCAATAGCCGAAACGGTGGTGCAGCGACGCGCGCGTAACGTCGTCCATGTAGACCGGGATGCGCGTACGGTGGGTAATGTAGAAGGCGCGCAGATCATCGATCCCGTGCGTCTGGTCGGCGTGGTCATGGCTGTAGAGCACCGCATCGACACGCTTCACCTGCGCGGCCAGCAATTGTGCGCGAAGATCGGGCGAAGTGTCGATCAGCACGGTTGTCGCCTGCAGCGGGTCGCCCGGCGCGCCCCGCCATTGCTGCACCAGTAGGCCGCCGCGCGAACGCTGGTTGCGCGGTTCGTTCGGATCGCATGCGCCCCAATCGCCGCCGATGCGCGGCGCGCCCGCCGACGAGCCCGCGCCCAGCAAGGTGATGCGTCGTGTGCCCGTCATCGGGGGATCGTATGAAACAGGCGGAAGAAATTATCCGCAACAATGGCCGCCCCCTGCTCCAGCGCGAGTTCTCTTTCAGCGCAGAAGAAGGCGTATATATCCGCGATAAACGCCGGCTCGCAGCGTCGGCCACGATGCGGCACGGGCGCCAGATACGGACAATCGGTTTCGAGAATGATGCGATCCAGCGGAATCTGCCGCGCGACCGCCCGGACATCGTGCGCCGCCTTGAATGTCAGTATCCCAGAGAGCGAAAAATAGGCGCCGAGGGCGAGGGCTCGCCGGGCGAGATTTTCGCCGCTGGTGTAGCAGTGCATGAGCAGGCGGAAAGCCCCCTGCTCCGCCTCCTCCTCCAGCACGTCGCCCATAAGATCGTCCGCCTCGCGCGTGTGAACGATCAACGGCAGATCGAGCGCGCGGGCCGCGCCGATGTGCGCGCGCAGGCTCGCGACCTGCTGTTCCACCGGGCTGAGGTTGTAATGCCGATCGAGCCCGGTTTCGCCGATTGCACAGACGCGCGGATGCGCGGCAAGTTCGATCAGGTCTTCGGCCAGGATATCCGGCGCCTCCTTGGCGTTATGCGGGTGCTGGCCGATGCTGGCCCAGATATCGTCATGCGCTTCAGCGACATCAAGCACGGCCGGTACGCTGGCGAGGCGATCACAGATGGTCACCATGCGCACCACGCCCGCCGCGCGCGCGCGCGCAATAACCGCTTCGCGATCGGCGGCGAAGGCCTCCGAATGCAGGTTCACGTGACTGTCGATCAGCATTATTTCGCCTGCACTGCGCGCGTGAGTATGTGCGCAGTGCGCGCAAGCGCGTGCGTGGCGTCTAGGTTCAGTTCCTGCGCTTGCTGGCGCACGTCCTCAAGTTCAAACCAGGCCGCGGCCAGGCGATCTTCATTCTTGCCCGCATCGGCGCCGGCCCGCGCTTGCTGCGCCAGCCAGTCTTGCGCGACATCAATCGTAAGATCGAGGCGATCGGCGCCGCCGCGTTCAAACGCAAGCGGCAAGAGTGAGGAAATGCCCTTGAACGGCGCGTCCTGCATGCCTCGTTGAACGGTCGCTGCGATGTCGCCGACACCGGAGGCCTGCAAGGCAATTGCACGCCCTGGCCGGCCGGCCGCGAGGTACAAGACCGCCGCGTCCGGATTGACGCCGGTCGCGCGCTCAACGGCTTTGCCGACGAGCGCGTCATCGAGCGGGCGCATATTCAAACGCCGGCAGCGCGAGCGTATCGTCGCCAGCGTGGCTCCGGGCGCGTGACACACCAGCATCAGCGCCGAACGCGGCGGCGGTTCCTCCAGCGTCTTCAAAATTGCATTCGCGGCATTGCTATTGAGTTCGTCGGCGGCGTCGACGATCGCGACGCGCCATCCGCCCTCGGCGGGCATCAGCGAGAAGAATTCTCCGAGCGCGCGCGCATCGTCCACAATGATCTCGCGGCGATACCTGCCGCGGTCTCCCATCGTGCGGCGCAGCACAAAAATGTCAGGGTGAGCGTTGGCAGCGATGCGACGCGCAACCGGATCGTCCGCGCTGACATCGAGCGGACGCGCGCCGTTCTGTTTCGCGCCAAGCAGCCGGCGCGCGAACCGATAGGCCAACGTCGCTTTGCCCAGGCCCTTTGGGCCGCCAAACAGCCATGCGTGATGCATGCGCCCGCCAGCCAGCGCCTCGGCGAGCGCCTGCTCCTGCGCTTCGTGGCCGTAGAACTCAAATGTCGCGCGGGGATGGGAGGCGCCTGGCGCCTGATCGGGCTCGACGGGCTCGGTCATTTCAGCAGCCGCCTGTCGATCGCGTTCAGCGCAGCATGGAGTACGTCTTCCTTTGCGACGCCGGAATCAATCACCACGCAGCGATCCGGCTCGCGTGCGGCGATTGAAAGAAACGCTTCGCGCACGCGCGTATGAAAAGCCATATCCATCGCCTCGAACCGCGCCTCACCGGTTTCGCCGCCGCGCGAGCGGCCCACGCCCGCCTGCGGATCGACGTCGAGAACGATCGTCAGGTCTGGCCGATTGGCGCTGATTAATTTGTGCAACGTCACGAACGTCTCTTCCGGTAGGCCTCCGCCGGCGACCTGATACGCCCATGTGGAGTCGGCGTAGCGATCGCACAATACCCATGCGCCGTCACGCAGCGCCGGCCGCACGACGCGATCGAGATGATCGTTGCGCGCGGCCGTGAAAAGCAACGCTTCGCTGAGCGCGCTCCAGCGGTCGCGCTCGCCGCGAACTAGCAGATCGCGGATTTCGTCCGCAGCCGGCGTGCCGCCCGGTTCGCGCGTGCCAATGACCTTCAGCCCGCGGGCCTCCAATGCGACGCGCAAACCGCGCAGCAGGGTCGATTTTCCCGCACCTTCGCCGCCCTCAAGGGTGATGAACTGCCCGCGGCTCACGAGCCGCCGAACATCTGCTTGGCGCCGACAAGCGCCTTGGAGATCGGATTGAGCCCGCCAACGTTTTCGCCAGCCGCAAGCGGCATTTCCTGGCGCGCGACACCCGGGCCTTCAAACACCAGCTTGGCGATGATATCGCCCTTCTTGATCGGCGCGGAAACGGGACCTTCATAGACGATCGAGGTTTTCAACCCATCCTTCGCCGTGCGCAGATAGGCGACATCGAACGGCGCGGTGGCTTGCAACTTCACCGTCTTCTTCGCGCCAAGCCAAACCTGCGCTTCACCGACGGGCGCGCCTTTCTCGAATAGTCGCTTTGCTTCAAATGAAGCGAAGGCTAACCCCATCAAGCGGAGTCCTTCCTGACGCCGTGCAGCCATCGACGACAAGCCGTTGAACACAACGATGCGCCGCTCGCCGCCCCGCAAAGCCGAGCCGATCATGCCGTAGCCGCTATCGCTGGTGTGGCCGGTCTTGACGCCGTCGGCGCCCTCGAACACGCCGAGCAACGGATTGCGGTTTTCCTGCGTGTGCTTGTTGTAGGTAAACGACGGCTGGGAATCGAGTTTGTATATCTCCGGGTAGGTTTGCGTGATGAAGCGCGAAAGCCGCGCCAGATCCGCCGACGAGATAACATGCGTGGGATCAGGCAGGCCTGTGACGTTGGCAAAATGGGCGCTCTTCAATCCCAATTGCTGGCCGCGCGCATTCATCAACTGAACGAAATTTTCTTCCGAGCCTGCGATGCCTTCGGCAAGCGCGATGCAAGCATCATTCGCCGAAACGATCACCACGCCGGAAAGAAGATCGCGCACGCTGGCCGTGGAATTGATTTCCAGGAACATGTGCGAGCCGTCCGACTGAGCGCCGTGGCGCCATGCGTTTTCGCTGACCGGCAACTGCGTGTCCCACTTGATCGCGCCCGACTTCAATTTGTCGGCGACGACCAGCACAGTCATCAGCTTGCTCATCGAGGCTGGCGGCATCGGCGTCTCGCAATCCTTGCAGTAGAGCAATTGGCCGGACTTATAGTCGAGGATGGCTACGTGTTGGGCCGGCGTGGGCACCGGATCGAACGCAGGCGCCTGCGCGAAGGCGCCAGTGGCGGCCAGACAAACAGAGGCAAAGAACGCGAGATAACGCATGCGCGGCGGCTCCAACCGACTCACCGAGCAGCATAAGGCTACGCCCGGCCGAGGCGAAGCATTAGGCGCCCCCGCGGCGTGTTGAGGGCTAGGGCGTGGTAATCTTGGCGCCGGCGAAGCCCAGCGCCTCGGCGGCGGCGCGGGCCGCCTCGGCCTCCTCTCTCAATGGCCAGGGGCCAAGCCGAACCCGATACAACGACACCCCGCCGACGATGGCCGGCTCTATCGACGCCGGCCCTGCGGAGGCTGCCTGTTCGCGGACTGCTTCGGCGTTTGCGCGCTGAGCGAAAGCCCCGACCTGGACCAGATACCCGCTTTGGGCCGCCAATGGCCAAGGCGTCGGGCTGGGCGTCGGGCTGGGCGTCGGACTGGGACTGGCCTGGCGGTAGGGCCTGCCGCCAGGGGCAGCGTAAGGGGCGGCGCCCAGGCGACGCACGGCCACCACCGCGCGGCAACTCTCCTCGGCGCCCAGAGCTTCAGCGGCGGCCGGCGACACTTCGAGCCCCGCGCCTGGAGCAGGCCTGTCGTTCACGCGTACGATCACTTCCCTGCCATTGCGGACGTTGGTGAGCAGAGCCAGGGATGAGAGCGGCATGTCGGGATGGGCGGCGCTGAGTACGGTGGGACTGTAGGGTTCCCCGCTCGCGGTTTGGCCGCCTTCGCGGACGGGATCGTAACAGGCGGCGGTGAGACCGGTAAAACTCGCCTGGTTGTCAGCGGGGGCGGCAGGCGCCGGTTTTGTCGATGGCAGAAGCGGCTTGGCGTCCGGACCTGGAGGCAGCAGGCCGCGCAGATCGAGCAGCGCCGCGGAATCGCCTTGTGTCCGGCCGTAGCCGTAGCCGGCGGCCAGAGGTTTGGCATGCGCCGGCGCTGCCAGCACGCCGGCCAAAACGAACAGAACCACCCCGCGCACGCGCCCACCCTTCTGGTTTGCAGGCCCAGATTAGAGCAGGGACGTTTCAACCCAGTCAAACGACAGGGTTAATTTTCATTCAGGCGCGCATCCGGAAGAGGCTACAAGCGCCAGTGATAACGACAGCGTGAGTTTGAACCGGGGGTTATCGCGCTTGGTTTTCGGCGCTGCGTGGTGGACAATCCGCCCTAAGGGAGAACAATTCATGTCTAACGACGCCAATTGTGCGGCCTTGCGCTGTAGCCGGGCCATGCGCTGCGTGTCCGGCCTCGCCGCCGCCGCCGTCATCGCGACAATGCTTGGGGCCGCGGCTGCCCAGACGCCGATCAATACACAAGGTCTGGCCCAGACCCCCGGCGGTCCAGTCTTTGCGACGGCTATTCCCGGCGTCGTCGCCGCCGGCAGCCCGGTCGTGTTCATCAAGGGCGGGTTGACCAGTTCCGAAGGGCCCGTCGCCGGTCCTGACGGCAGCGTCTATTTCACCGAGCCGACCGTAAACAAGGTTTACAAGGTCGATCCGTCCGACGCGGTCACGCTGTTTTTCGACGCGCAAAAAGTCGATGATCCGAAAGGCGAGCGTTGGCGGATGCCGTCTCTGGGCATGAACAGCAAGGGCGAACTGCTCGCTGCCCGCCGCGCCGCCACGAAGTTTGGCATCGCGATCATCTATCCCGCCGACAAAGCGAAATTCCTGGCGGAAGCCTACAACGGCACGCCCTTCGCCGCGCCAAACGACATGTCCGTCGCCAAGAACGACTCCATTTATTTCACCGACCAGGGATCGCCTGAACAAGGCGCGAAAAGCACGCGCGGCATGTTCTACCTCAAACCTTCGGGCGAAGTTATCCTCGCGACCGACCAAATCGCGAGCCCTAATGGCCTCGCCCTCAGCCGCGATGAAAAAACGATGTACGCGGTCGATTCCAAAGCGGAATACGTCTACGCATTCGATGTGCAGAGCGATGGCACGCTCAAGAACCGCAGAAATTTCGCGACCCTCAAGGGTGTGAAGAAAACCGACAAGGGAATCGATCCCGGCGTCGATGGGATCGCCATCGACAATGACGGGCGCCTCTACGTCATCACCCATGCCGGTATCGAAGTGTTCTCGGAAACGGGCAAAGCCCTGGGCGTAATTCCCATGCCGATAAAGGTGCAGAATCTGGCCTTCGGCGGCAAGGACGGCAAAACGCTCTACGTCGTCGGGCGTGGCAATCTGTTCAGGGTCAGCATGATCTCCCAGAAATTTACCGGGCGGGCGAAGTAGGCGCGCGTCGTTGAAAATCCAAGCCTCGTGATCGAGCGGCAGGTCTCATCAAACGTCGGCGTAGACCTGCCGCTCGAACGTCATGCGCACGCCTGAATCCGCGCAGCGTAATGACGTCCGCGTGCTCAGCCCACGGCACGGTAGTTACTTCACCTCTTGCAGCTTCTTGCTCTGCACGCTCCAAGCCGGATCGCCGCAGAGCCCGCAGCGCGCGCCGGCAAACACCGCCTTGGCCTTTCGGTCACCCTTCAACTGCCAATCCAGCCAGGCGATCGCAATCGGCGCGAAGGGTCCGCCCATCGGCAAGCCATAATTGCCCATGTGGCCGAGCGGCAAGTTGGCAATCACCGCCGGCACGCGATCGATGCGGGCGAAATCGTCCATCGCGTTTGCATAGGCGATATCGCTGGGACCGCCGATCAGATACGCGATCGGCGCGTGCAATTGGTTTAGCGTGTCCTTGGTGATCTGGACGTTCCTGGCGCCGGAGGGGCGGCCATTTATGCCGCTGTTCATGATCAGGCTGGTTTTGATGCGCGGATCGGGAGAGACGAAAAGCGCCTGTACGCCGCCGCAGGAATGGCCTGCAACAGCAATCTTTTCGGTATCAAGAACACCTTCAAGGGCGCTCCCCTTGCGCACGTTTTCGGCTTGCGCCCAGTTTATGGCGTCGATCAGTTGCGAAGGTTGCGTTGCCGCGCCGGGCGCCGGCGCACCGGGCGGCGCAGGCGCCTTTTCGTTCCAGGGGCCGATCGCCACGACCACATAACCGTGCGATGCGATCTCGGTCAGCAACGGCCGGTAAAAGCTATTGTCGTTCGCGCAATTGCTATTGCCCCAGGCTATGATCGGCAGCTTCGCGCCCTTCAGTGCGCGCACGTCGCTCGGGCGATAAATCGTATGGGTCGGCAGATTGGCGATCGGCTCGGACAGCGCCGGAAAGGCGCCCGTTCCAGCGAACGGCCGCTCTGTCGGCGCCTGCGCGTGGGCGGCGCCTAGCGTCATGACCAGCGCTGCCGCTGCGATCAGGTTGTTTTGCCTCATGACTGCGCACAATTCGGCGTGCTCGCCAGTGGCGGCAGCAAGGGCTTTTGGCCTGGCTTCAGATGCGCGTCATAGGCCTTCATTTCGGTAATGGTGACGCCATAGATAGCCATCAGATCGACAAGGTCGATGGTGCCCGCGCGACCAAACAGGCGCACCGACTCAGCGAATGTCTCCGATGAGACCTTCTTGTCGCGGCCAAGCAATTCGCGTCCAAAGTTGATGATGAGCGTCTCCTTTGGACCGAGTCCGCTGACCGGCTTGCAATATTTGATTATGTCGATAATCGCGGGCTCGACCGCAGGTTGTCCGGCGCGTGAAAACCCCTCCCACAGCGTCCATTCAATTTGGCTGTTATGCGCGCGCGATGTTACAAGCACGGCGATCTTCACAAGCCGTTGGTCAAGCGCGCTCTCGTTTTTCAGATAGGCATGCACGGCGGTCATGGCCTTGGCCAGCTTGGGATTGTAGAGCCACAAGACGGGGCCCCGCCCTTTCGTCATCTCATCGTAGATTTGGCGATCTTCGTCAGTGCGCATGTCCTCACGCGTTGGCAAGGGCAGGCGATAGCCGGTGCGGGGATCGATGTCCTTAGGCCACGGCGCCTCTACGGCAACGCTTTCTTGCGCAGCTACGCGTTCTGTAAGCAAAGCGCCCAAGCCAAAGCCGACCGCTAAAATAGCCAAGCCGATCCCAGCAATAACTCCGAATTTCTTGACCACGTTTCCCCCCATCGCTCTTTTCGCCGCGCTTACGCCGCGGCGCTGTTATTGGGACGCCTACGATCTACGACGACCTAAAGGCTGTCAAAGCGATTTCAGGGTCACCGAAACCAAGGTGCGTGGCGAACGGGCCCCGTCGAACCGTGAGCCACCAGGGCGCATTGGGCCTCGGATCACTGTATGATCAACGCGCGCCGAGCTTTCGGAATAATTCTTCCAGGCCAGCGCGCTCCTTCTCGCCGGCGCCAGCCGCCGCCATGGCGGGCGTCTGACCGCGCTGGTTGCGGACATTTAGCTTGGCCCCTTTCTCCGCCAGGAACTGGATCACCGTCCGGAACCCGTGCCGGGCGGCGCCGTGCATGGCGGTCTCGCCAGCCTCGTTCGTCGCGTTGACGTCGCCGCCCAGTTCGGCGGCCACCTTGACCGCCCTAATGCCGCTTTCCATGAGGGTGCGGGAATCGGGATCCTGGAGCTGCGCCAGCTCACGTTCGGCCGGATCGACCAGACGCTCCCGCCGGTCGTCATCCCAGCCGACGCCGGCGGCGGCCATCAGCGGCGTCGTTCCATCCGGCTTGGTCAGCAGCGGATTCGCTCCATGCTGCGCGAGCGCGCGCATGATCTCGGGCTCGTCGAACTGGGCGGCTAGAAAGAATGGCGTTGCGCCGACCATGTTCCCCGACAGAAAGAACGTCTTTGAATAGCGCGGAACTGGCGTGCCTCTAACGATTGCGGCATCGGGCTTCGCCCCGCGGGAGAGCAGCGCCGTGACCAAGGCAGCGTCGCCTCGCAGCACCGCCACGTGGAGCGGCCCATATCCCGCTGCGGCCGCGTTCGGGTCGGCGCCCTTGTCGAGCAGTAGTTTAGCGACTTCGCTCTGGCCGCTGAGCGTCGCCACGACGAGCGCGCTCGTGCCGTCCGGCGCGCTGTCATTGACGTCGGCGCCGGCGTCCAGGAGGAGCCTGGCCGAACCTGCGTCTCCCGACCGGGCAGCAAAGAGCAACGGCGTATACCCCCCCTGATCGAGTTCGAACACGCTTTTCAGCTTCTCGCTGTCGGGCGCCGTTGGTTGGAAGCCGACAGTTGCAGCCACTTTACGGGTGGCCGAACGGGCATTGACGTCAGCGCCGCCCTCGATCAGCACGCGCACGACATCGGGGCGCCGCTCAGCCGCCGCCCACATCAGAGCGGTCTGGCGATGCGCCCTTTCGCTGGCATTGACGCGCGCGCCTCGCGCCAGCAACGCGCGGACCGTATCCGGATTGCCGGTGCGCGCGCAGGCCATCAGCACCGTTACGCCGGTGGGTAGAGCCGCCTGGTTCGGGTCCGCGCCGGACGCCAGGAGTCTCATGACGATGGCGGCGTTCCGATTTTCGCAGGCCAGGTGGAGGGGGGCCACGCCGTAGTCGTTTGTCGCGCTCGCATTCGCCCCGGCCGCCAGGAGCGCCTCGACCGTCTTCAGATCGTCGAGATAGGCAGCCCAGTGAAGCGCGGTCGTTCCATCCGGCAAGGGAGCATTGACGTCGAGGCCTTTCTTCAGCAGGGCGCGAACCGCCGTCGGCTCTCCCCGCTTGACCGCGTCGATCAAGGCGGTGTCGCCCGCCGCCGCCGCCGAGGCGAACAGGCAGACTGCGAGTGCGCCGAAGGCCGCCCGCACCGCGAAGCGTCGGCGCCTACCCATTGAGGCCGCCCAGCGCCCCGCTGCTGTCGCCAAGCCGCTCTATGGGGAGGCCGAGTTTCTGAAGCAGTGCGACATGCAAGTTGGGCATCGGCGTCGTTCCCGGGTACTTCGTGTGACGGCCCCCCTTGAGCGTCCCGGCGCCGCCGCCGAACAAGACGATCGGCAGGTCCTCAGCCGAGTGGGTCTGGCTGTCGCTCAAGCCGCCGCCGTAGATCAGCATCAGGTGATCGAGCAGGGAGCCGTCGCCGTCGGGCGTCGATTGCAGCCGGTCGAGATAGTAGGCAAAGACGCCGGCATGGTAAGCTTGAATCTTCGCGAGCTTGTCCAGACTCTCAGGCTTGTTCTGATGATGTGAGAGCGGATGGTGGGGATCGGTGATGCCGAGTTGGGGATAGGTGCGGCCGCTGAACTCACGTCCCAACATGAAGGTAATGACCCTGGTGAGATCGCACTGATAGGCGAGCACCTGGAGATCGAACATCAGCTTCGCGTGCCCTTCGAACGTGTCGGGAATTCCCGCGGGCCGATCCATACGCGGCAACTCGGCGGCGCTCTGCTGCTCCGCCTTCTGGACCCGGCGCTCGACATCGCGCACGGCTTCGAGGTACTCGTCGAGCTTGGCGCGGTCGCGCGCGCCGACGGCGCGCTGTAGGCGCGCCACCTTCGACAACACGCCGTCGATGACGCTTTGCGTCTCGCGATTCAACGCCTGGCGCGACGCGGCAGTCGTGCTGGAGCTGTCGCCAAACAGGCGCTCAAAGACAATCCGGGGATTGTCCTCCACCGGCAGCGGCGTTGTCGGTGTGCGCCACGAGAGGGTGTTCGTATAAGCGCAGCTATAACCGGTGCCGCAGGTTCCCGTGGATTCGCCGACCTCGAGCGACAGTTCGAGCGAGGCCAGTTGGGTCTGCTTGCCGAGTTCTCGGGCGGCAAGCTGATCTGCGGACACCCCGGCGTGCAGATCGGACCCCTGGGTCGATCGAGGCGCCACGCCCGTCAGGAACCGCGTCGATCCATTCTCATGAATTCCCACCCCCTTGTTCTGCAGGCCGGTAATGATGTGCATCTGTGATCGGAACCGGGCCAGCGGCTGCAGCGTCGCCGGCAGGTCGAAGGCCGTCCCTTCCGCCGCTGGGGTCCAGTGCTCCATGACCATGCCATTCGGAACATAGACGACGCCAAATCGATTGATCGGCGCGGCGGGGGTATTGGCGGATGCGGTCATCGCAGGCACCATGCAGTCGAGCAGTGGCAGGGCCAACGTCGTGCCAATCCCACGCAAAACCGTCCGACGGCGGATCGCTTTCTTGGTGACGATCATGAGGCTGACCTCCGGTACTGAAACGGCATGCTGTTAACGACTCCGAGGATCAGCGTCGACCAGCGGTAATCGTCGCGGGCCGCGCGGCGCGTGATTGCGCGGATGGACGGCATGTCCGAGGGATCGAGCCCGCGGCCGAGCGCATAAGTCATCAGTTTCTCGGTGGCGGTTGTGGCAAAATCGTCCTGGCGGCTCGCCAACAACTGCTGAAGTCCCTTGAACCCGTCGATCTTCGTGCCGTCCGGCAACGACCCGGAGGTGTCGATGGGGGCGCCGCCGTCGAGCGTGCGCCATGCTCCAATCGCGTCGAAATTCTCGAGCGCGAAGCCAAGCGGGTCCATACGCGCATGGCACGCCGCGCACACGGGGCTCTTGCGGTGTTGCTCCAGGCGCGCGCGCACCGACAGGGACTTCCCCCCTTCGGTAGCGTCGGGGAGCGCCGGCACGTTCGGCGGCGGCGGCGGCGGCGGCGATCCGAACATGTTGTCCAGCAGCCATTTGCCCCGAATCACGGGCGACGTGCGGTGGGCGTACGAACTGACGGTGAGGATGCTACCCTGGCCCAGCACGCCCCCGCGCGTGCCCTCGGGCAGCGTCACGCGACGGAAGCGACTGCCGTACACGTTCGGGATTCCGTAATGCCGCGCCAGACGTTCGTTGACATACGTGTAGTCGGCCGTGACCAGTTCGATGGCCTTGCGATCCTCCCTCAATTGGCTTTCCAAAAACAGCCGCGTCTCTTGCGAGAACGCCTCACGAAGATTGTCGTCGAAGTCCGTAAATAATTCTGGGACGGGTGCGACGCGTTCCAGCGCACGCTGCGTCAGCCATTGACCGAAGAAGTTGTCGATGAACGCTTGGGCGCGCTCGTCCCGCAACATGCGTCTGACCTGTTGTTCCATGATCGCCGGATCGCTCAGCTTTCCCCGCTCGGCGAGACCGAGCAGTTCGTTGTCGGGAATGCTGCTCCAGAGGAAGAACGACAGGCGCGAGGCGAGCGGCACGTCGCCCATGCGATACACCGTCCCCGGCGGAACAGCGGGATCTGGCTCGATGCGGAACAGGAACTCTGGATCGACGAGAATGTATTCGATGACCCGGCCGATGCCCGTCCAGAAATCGCCTTCGCGACGACCTTGCGCGTAGTGGGTCATCAACGCCACGACGTCTGCCTCCGTCGCCGGCCGTCGAAAAGCGCGTCGAGCCAGGGTGCGGACCGTCTTCTTCGCGCAGGCCTCTTCGTTGCTCGGCCAGAGCTGCCCGCACATCTGGAGCTTTCCGGAGCTGGACGCACTGAGGTCCACGGCCAAGGAGGCCTGCGACCGGTTCGCGCCGTCTGCAGGCGCGATCGAGACGCTGTGGATCGCCGCCTCCGGCTTCCACGAGTAGGAGGACGTGTTCTGATCGATGGAAAATCTTCGCCGCGAATCGGTTGGCTGAAGGGGCCCCTCTGCTTCCCAGGGCCTGTCGATGAACGACACGCCGATTTTGTGCAGGCCCCGTGTGGCGGTCAGGCGCACCTCCAACCCGTCGTCCGCCTCGCGGAGGTAGCGCTCCCACTCCGGATCGCCACGTAACTCGCCCGCGTAGGTGAGCGGCGCCGCCCGTCCGGGCGCCGCCCCGCCGACGGTGAAGAGCGTGACCCTCCGACCGTCAAGGCCCACGTCAATCTGCTGGGGCTCGTCGAGACCACGGATGTATTCGTAGAGCTGCCGAGCCAGCCGGATTTTGACGACGTACTCGCCGTCGAATGGGAAGTAGTGCTGGATCGCGATCCCGCCCCGCGAGCCGAACGGCAGATCGTCGCTCATCCGGGCGTCCTGAAATTTGAACTCCGGAACGGTGAAGACCTCCAGCCCGACCTTCTGCTCCAGACCCAAGGCCATCCGGGAAACGGTTCGCGCGGCCGAGATGTAGCGATCGAGTAGCGTGGGAGACACCGAAAGGATGTCCGCCATGTTGTCGAAACCGAGGTCGGAGTCGTCCTGCGGCAGCAGCGCCCGGCTGTCGATCTCTACGCCGAGCAGATCGCGCACCGCATTGGCGTACTCGGCGCGATTTAAGCGATGGAGCGTCACGCGCCCCGGGTCCGGGTTAGCGGCCGCGGCCCGGTCGAGCCGGGCCGTGATGGCGGAAACGAATTCGAGGGCCGCGGCCCGATCCGGGCGCCGCGCCCCCACCGGAGGCATGGCGCCTGTGCGCAGCTTGCGCACCACTTTTTCCCAAGTCGCGGCGTCATTGGCGACATGTCCCACATCGAGCGCAGCGAGCGACAGCCCCGCCGTTCGCAAACGATCATTGTGGCAGCCCAAGCAGTACTGATCGATCAAGGGAGCCGCCGGCGGGGGCGCGGCGGAGGGCTGCGCGGGAGCGGCCGCGGCGCCGGTTCCCTGCGCCGCGCGGGAAGGCAGGGAAACGGCGACGAGAACCCCGAGGCATGCGAGAGCCGCTATCCGCGCCTGGAACGAAGATTTCATGCAACGCCCCCCAAAGCACCTGCAGTTCTCGCGATCCGTGCAGATCGCGGCGCGGCTCGACAAAGCATAGTATCGATGCGCGCGGCATCGTCCAGATTTGTTTGCGGCGATGTGCCAGCCTGGACGCTTTGCGAAAAACCGCTTCGCCTCGCAGGCTCATTTCAGGTTGAGTGGAGGCGTCGTCATCACGGGCGCTCACGCGCAGATACGACGGTCGCCCCTGCCTCTAAACAAAGCGCATTTTAGGGGAATTGCGGTTTACCAGGATGGCGTGCGAGGCGGCGCGTGGCGGAAGGGGTGGGATTCGAACCCACGGTGGACTTGCGCCCACGGCGGTTTTCAAGACCGCTGCCTTAAACCACTCGGCCACCCTTCCCGCGCGGCACGGCCTAGCAGCCGTCTCCACGGCGTTCAATCGCGGAACCTCCCCGTTTCGGCGGCGTTCTGGAAGCAGGACCAGGACAAGGAGTACACCTATGAAGCTGAAATTTTTAGCCATTGCGGCGCTTACAACGCTGGCCGCGGCTTGCGGAACAACACCTGGTGAGCGGGCCGTGACAGGCGGCCTCGCCGGCGCCGCAGCCGGGGCGGTAATCGCAAACAACACGAATGGCCATCCGGGTACGGGGGCCCTGATTGGCGGAGCGATTGGCGCGGGCGTTGGCGCAGCGACGACGCCGCGCGATCCGGCGTATTCGAGCGACGTCAATCGGCGGCAGTATTTCGATCAGCGCAGCGGACGGTATTATTTCTACGATCCGCAAGCCAATCGCTATTACTATGAGAGCGGACAGCCCTATCCCTAGGGACCGTTGACTCAACGAACGCCGCCGGAAGCAATGCCGGCGGCGTTTTATTTTAACGCCAGCGTATAGTTCGCCTGTGTCTTTGCGCGAATTTCATCGGCCGACACGCCCTCGGCCAGTTCCGTTAGGCGCATGCCGGATTCGTCGATCGCGAAAACGCCGAGATCGGTGATGACGAGATCCACCACTTTCACGCCGGTCAACGGCAATTGGCATTTGTGCAGCAGCTTTGGCGAACCGTCCTTGGCCGTATGCTCCATCACGACCACGACACGCTTGACGCCAGCGACAAGATCCATCGCCCCGCCCATGCCCTTGACCATCTTTCCCGGAACCATCCAATTGGCGAGGTCGCCTTCTTCCGAGACCTCCATCGCGCCCAGGATCGACAGATCAATATGTCCGCCGCGGATCATCGCGAATGAATCGGCCGAAGAGAAATATGAGCTTTTCGGCAGTTGCGTGATCGTCTGCTTGCCGGCGTTGATCAGATCAGGATCGACTTCGTCCTCATACGGAAACGGACCCATGCCCAGCATGCCGTTTTCTGATTGCAGCGTGACGTCCATGCCGGGCGGAATGTAGTTCGACACCAGCGTGGGGATGCCGATACCGAGATTAACGTAGAACCCGTCGCGCAACTCCTTGGCTGCGCGCGCGGCAAGTTGATCGCGCGTCCAAGGCATCAGGCAGCCTCCCGCTTGCGCACGGTGCGATGCTCAATGCGCTTTTCGGAAGCGCCCTGAATGATCCGATCGACGAAAATGCCTGGCGTGTGGATGCAATCCGGATCAAGCGCCCCGACGGGAACGATCTCCTCGACCTCCGCGACGCATACCTTTCCGGCCGTCGCCATCATTGGATTAAAATTGCGCGCCGTTTTTCGGTAGATCAAATTCCCCTCCGCATCGCCCTTCCAGGCTCTGACGATAGACAGATCCGCAACAAGCCCCGTTTCCAATACATAGAGTTCGCCGTTGAAGGTTTTGACTTCCTTGCCCTCGGCCACCAGCGTGCCAACGCCGGTCTTTGTATAGAAGCCCGCTATGCCGGCGCCCCCTGCCCGTATGCGTTCGGCCATCGTACCTTGCGGGTTGAACTCAAGCTCTAACTCGCCTGCCAGGTATTGACGCTCGAATTCCTTGTTCTCACCCACATAGGAGGAAATCATTTTCTTGATCTGCCGTGTGCGTAGGAGCAGTCCAAGGCCCCATTCATCAACGCCAGCGTTGTTCGAAATGACGGTTAGGCCCTTAACGCCACTCTCCCGCAGGGCGGTCACCAGGTTTTCCGGAACACCGCACATGCCGAAGCCGCCCGACATGATGGTCATGCCGTCGAACAGCAATCCTTCTAGGGCCTCGGCCGCGCCGGAGCGGAGCTTCTTCACCATTCAAACACCTCCCGAACCGACCCCCTCCTACGCGGGGTCCGTAATTCCCGCAATGCGTCCAGCTCGGTAGACGCCGCGGATCGCGCCGCTGTGCAAAATTTTACCGGATCGCCGCTAAGGTAGGCTCATGGTTTACGATTGCATCGTCGTGGGGGCGGGGGCTGCGGGGCTGTACTGCGCGCGCACCGCGGGCTGGCGCGGCCGGAAGGTCCTGGTGCTGGAACACAATCGCGAGGTCGGCAAGAAAATCCTGATCTCAGGCGGGGGAAAGTGCAATTTTACAAACATTCACACCGCGCCGGAAAATTTTCTTTCGGCCAATCCGCATTTCTGCCGCTCGGCCCTCGCCCGCCATCCTCCCGCTGAATTTGTCAGCCTCGTGCGGCGCCATGGGATCGCCTATTACGAAAAAACGCTTGGCCAACTGTTCTGCGAGGGAGCCGGCGCGGCCCACAAAATTGTCCGCCTGCTCGTCGAAAATCCCCCGGACGTACAAATCCGCACCGGATGCAACATCTCAGCCATATCGCGTAGCGATGTGTTTCGCGTCGATACCGACCAAGGGGCCTTTGCGGCGAAGGCGCTGGTTATCGCCACCGGCGGGCTTTCTATTCCAAAGCTTGGCGCCGGCGATTTTGCTTATCGGGCGGCGCGCCAATTCGGCCTGAGGGTAGTAGAGCCGCGCCCCGGTCTTGTACCACTGACGTTTAGCGCGGATGAACTGAATTGGATGCGCGTGCTGAGCGGCGTGAGCGCGAAAACGATCGTCAGCAGTGGAGACGCAGCGTTCAGTGAAGCGCTTCTATTCACGCATCGCGGTTTGTCAGGTCCGGCGATCCTGCAAGCGTCTTCGTATTGGCAAAATGGCGAACCACTAAACGTGGACTGGTTACCCGATTTCACTGCCGACGTGCTGATCGGCGCCAAGCGAGAGCGCCCTAAACTCCACATCAAGACCGCCCTTGCCGAACTGATGCCTGCCCGCCTCGCAGACGCGCTGTGCGCAAGGCTGCCGCGGGCTGCGCTAGGCGAGATCAGGGATCAAGCGCTGCAGGTGGCCGGCGCGCGATTGAAATCATGGCCAGTACGTCCAACCGGAACGGAAGGTTTCGCGAAAGCCGAAGTCACTGTGGGCGGGGTCGATGTAAACGATCTGTCGCAGCAGACCATGGAGGCGCGCGCCGTCCCCGGTATGTTCTTTATCGGCGAGGCGGTCGATGTGACAGGCTGGCTGGGCGGCTACAATTTGCAATGGGCCTGGGCCAGCGCCCATGCGGCGGCTCAGGCGTTGTAAGCCAGGATCAGGACTTTGCACCGAGCTTACGAAGCAGCGCCGCAGTTTCGGTGTGCTTGAGCAGATATTCGTAATCGTCCACCATCCCGGTGCCCGTCACCGGCGGCGGCTTGAGCGCCGCAGCCAAGGGCGTCTCCCCGTCGCTATTTTTTACCGCCAGGGCGGCGCCGCTATCTACCAGCGCCTGGACGATCGCATCGCGCCGCTTGGTGGCGGCGACATGCAGCGCGGTGTTTCCCTTCGAATCCGCCCGATTGACAGGGGTTCCCAGTTGAACCGCCAGTTTGACGACCGCCGCGGCCTGCTCGTCGGAAATGGCTGGCCCTTCCACGGTCTTCAAGCCGGCAAGCACAATCAGGGCGGAGCGCCCGTCCTTGAGAGGAATAGTCGGATCGGCGCCGTTGGCGACGAGCAATCTCATCATATCCAACTGGCCAGCGCGGACGGCCAGGAAATATGGCGTCGCTCCGATCATCTTGAAATCAAGCGCGTGGCCGCTCGGCATGCGCTTGGTTGGACTGCCCTTTTGTTGGCGTGCGTTGGGATCTGCGCCGTGCTTGAGCAGCGCTTGCGCCAGGGCCACATTGCCCGCCGTGGCGGCGATATGCAGCGCCGTATAACCTGTGTTGGCGGTATTGGGATCGGCGCCTGCTTCGAGCAGCAATGAGGCTACGTCCGCTTGCCCGGCATGGGCGGCGACAGCCAGCGCGCTGGCGCCGTCGGCGGACGCGTCGCTCACATTTGCGCCGGCGGCAATGAGCAGTTTTGCGGACTCGCGGTCGCCGTCCTGGGCGGCGAACAGTAGAGGCGTAAGCCCGCCTCTGTTCACCACCGCTGCGCTGTCGGATTCGCCCTCATAATACTGGCAGCACAGCAGCACGCGTTGTGTCCATGTCTTCGTCCGCGCATGCACATCCGCGCCAGCCTCGATCAGGAGGCGTACAATCTCGGTATGGCGCTCGGCCACCGCCCACATCAGAGCGGTCTGACCATGCGAGAGTTCTGCGGCGTTCGCGTCAGCGCCGTGAGCAAGCAGGGCCTTGACGGCCTGGGCGTTGCCCCGCCGCGCCGCGACCATCAAGGGCGGGCTGTTTGCTGGCGGGGCGATATTCGGGTTGGCATGGGCGTCCAGCAATCGCGCAATCATCGCCGTGTTGGAATTAGTCGCGGCTATCCATAACGGCGTTACGCCAAGGTCGGTCGTCGCATCAACCGGGGCGCCTGCGCGGATGAGAACGTCCGCTACAGCCAGATCGTCATTTTGTGCGGCCCAATGCAGCGCCGTAGCACCGTCTTCGGCTGAGACGCGAACATTGGCCCCAGCCGCTAGAAGGGCGCGTATAGCCTGCGCATCATCGCGCCGGCTCGCCTCGATCAGCCGAAGGGCGCCTTCCTCCGCCACTGCGAGGGGCGCAAACAAAAGCCCTGCGGTCAAGCAGGCCACGCCTACCCGCCAAGCAAGCATGCTGACGACTCCCGTTAAGGTCTAAGCAGATTATACTATACTTCAGAGCGCGATCGTCCAGCGGGTCAATTGACAGAGCCCTACTCCTTACGAATACTTGTAACAGAGGAAACATATGAGGTGGGCGCAACTTATCGCTGTAATGCTTGTCGCGCTCGTCGCAAGCGGCTTGGCCATTGCGCAAACCAGCGGCTTTCAGGCGCCCGCCGCGCGATCGCCGTCCGATTCCAATGCCGCCCTCGTTAGCAAATATTGCTTCACTTGCCATAACAGCAAAAGCCGCGTCGGCGGCCTCGCACTCGACACCAAGGATATCGCCCATGCCGGCGCTGACGCCGAGGTATGGGAAAAGGTAATCCGCAAACTCCGCATGGGGGCGATGCCGCCGCCGAACATGCCGCGCCCCGACAAGCAGGCGACAAACGCCTTCGTTCAAGCGATCGAGTTCCAACTCGACCGCGAAGCCGCGCTGCATCCAAACCCTGGCCGCACTCAGGCTCTGCACCGGCTGAATCGAGCCGAATACGGCAACGCCATACGCGACCTGCTGGCGCTTGAGATCGACACGACGTCGTTGCTCCCGCCGGACGACGCCGACGCGCACGGCCTCGACAATAACGCCAGCCTGTTGACCGTGCCTCCGGGGCTGCTGGAACGATACATGATCGTGGCCACGCGGCTGAGCCGCCTGGCGTTGGCGCTGCCGCCATCGGGTCCGGTCGCCGACACGATCAAGGTCCCCAAGCTCTCGGCGCAGGACTACCAGGCCGAAGGGCTGCCGTTCGGCAGCCGCGGCGGCGCGGCGATTCATTACAACTTCCCGGCCGACGGCGAATACGTGATCACGGTTCGCTTGCGCCGCCAGCTCTACGATTACATCACGGGCCTCGAAGAGCCCGAGCAACTCGACATTCGCATTGATGGCAAGCGCGTCAAAACCTTCAAAATCGGCGGCGAGGACCATGGCCTGGCGGCAGCGGCGAGTTTTGCCGGCGAAATCTTCGGCGATCAGAATTGGGAAAGATGGCGGCACGACGCCGACGCCGGACTCCAGGTGCGCCTGCCGGTGAAGGCCGGGCCGCGAGTCGTGGGCGTTGCGTTTGCCGACCATTTCATCAAACCCGAGGACGCGTTGACTCGCAGCCTCGGCCCATCGACCTTTTTGGCAAGCGACGAGACGCGCCCGCAGGCTGTGGACAGCATAGCGATCACAGGCCCGTTCGCCGCTGCCGTTCCCGGTCCCCCGCAATCACCCAGCCTGCGCAAAATTCTCGTATGCCAGCCGAACACGGCCGCCGAGGAGGCACCATGCGCCAGGCGGATTCTTTCAGAATTGGCGACGCAAGCCTATCGCCGGCCGATCACGGGTAATGAGGCGCAGACCCTGATGGCCTTCTACCGCGACGGCCGCCGCGATGGCGATTTCACAGCCGGTCTGCAGGTAGCGCTATCGCGGATCCTCGCCTCGCCCAACTTTCTGTTCCGTATCGAACGCGAACCCCGCAGCGCCGCGCCGGGCGCAATCTACCCGATCAGCGATCTCGAACTGGCATCGCGCCTCTCGTTTTTCCTCTGGAGCAGCATTCCCGACGCCACGCTCGCGGACCTCGCCGCGAAGAACAAATTGCACAAGCCGGCGGTGCTCGACCAACAAGTACAGCGCATGATCGCCGATCCGCGCTGCAGGGCCCTCGTTGATAATTTCGTCGGCCAATGGCTGCTGCTGCGCAATATCCGCGATGCGGAGCCGGACCAAAAGCTCTTTCCGGATTTTGATGAAGCGCTACGCGACGCATTCGCGCAGGAAACGACTCTGTTCGTGGACGATCAATTGCGCGGCAACCAGGGCGTCGTCGATCTGCTGCGCGCGCGTTATACGTTCCTCAACGAGCGCCTCGCCAGGCACTACGGCATCGCCGGCGTCTTTGGCACGCGGTTCCGGCGCGTCGATCTGCCGGCCGACAGCCCGCGCGGCGGCCTGCTCGGCCAGGGCGCGCTGCTGGTGGCGACCTCCTATCCCAACCGCACCTCGCCGGTGCTGCGCGGCAAATGGGTG
>DASZPV010000195.1:0-11656 GCA_035549875.1 Caulobacterales bacterium | reverse complement strand
CGGATATGGCTGTGCTGAATGGTTTTCCTGTATGCACGCGAGAGCCTCGCTGACGCGCAAGTGAACTGCAGCCCGAGCGTTGCATGCTAGACGAGCGGCCAGGCGGCGGATGGCGGCGAGGGAAGGCATGACGAGATTTTGCGCCGCGTGCGGGTTGGCGGTGCTTGCGTTTGGCGGCCCCGTGGCCGAGGCGCGCGCGCAGACGGAGGCGCGCGCCCCTGAGTCCGGCGACGAAAGCGGCGATACGAACGCCGAGAACATCGTGTCCTATCCCGCGGCGTTTTTCGCCAGCTCCCGCCCGAACACCGCGTTCGACATGATTCAACGCACGCCGGCCTTTTCCTTCAATGGCGGCAAGGATGTCCGCGGCCTCGCGGGCGCGGCCGGCAATGTGCTGATCGACGGCCAACCCCAGACCTCCAAGGCGGTCAATCTGCAAGACGCGCTGACGCGCATTCCCGCAAGCCAGGTGCTGCGCATCGACATCGTCCGCGGCGGCGCAGGCGGCGTCGATATGCTGGGATTTCCGGTGGTGGCGAACATCGTGCGCCTTGCTGGCGCGATCTCGCAAGTCGATCTGCAAATCGATGTAAAGGGATACGTTGAACCCGTGCCGGTTGACTACGGCGTGCGGGTCGAAGGCTCGCGGCGCAAAGGCGATTTGCTCCTCGCGGGCGTTGCCGAACTGCGCCGCGGCCGGGCCGATGACACCGGCCGGGGCTATTTGGCGCGCCGCGACGGCGCCGGCCGGGGGCTCGACTCCGGAGATTACATAAGCGACGCGACGGACAAGACTTTGACCGCCGATGGCGCGCTCGAATATCGAACCGGCGCAACGCTGGTGCGCGGCAATTTCGGGCTCGAAGTGGAACGCACCGACCGCGAAGACACGTCGCTATTGACCGTGCCGGAGCGCTTTGTCGTCGAAGACGACGACGCGGAGGTTGAGGCGGGCGGCAATATCGAGCGGCGATTTTCGCCGCGGCTGACCGCGCGGCTCGATCTGCTGCAGAACTTTGAAGCCCAGACCCGCACCGCCGGGCGGGTCGGCCGTCTGGCGACGACGGAGACCACGGGCGGAGAATCCATTTTGCGCGGCGCGCTGACTTGGCGGCGGGATGAGGGGCTGGCGGTGGAGGTTGGCGCGGAGGGCGCGTTCAATTTCCTCGACCAGGAATCCACCCTCACCACCGCCAACGCCAATGTGCGGGTCGAAGAGCGCCGCGCCCAGCCTTACGCGACGCTCAATTGGCAAGTGTCGCCGCCGTTCGCGCTCGAACTTGGGCTGCGCTACGAGACCTCCACGATCAGCCAGAGCGGCGACACCAATTCCGAGCGCTCGTTCAGCTTTCTGAAGCCGCGCGCGATCGCCGCGATCGACATCGGTTCGGGCCTTCAGGTGCGCTTGCGGTTTGAGCGCGATGTCAAACAGCTCGATTTCGGCGATTTCGCCGCGTCCACCGGCAATACCGACACGTCCGCCAGCGCCGGCAACGCCGCGCTGCAGCCCGAACGCGCCTGGGTGTACGAAGCGGCGATCGAACAGCGTTTGTGGGAACGCTCGGCGCTGGTGTTCACCTACATGCATGAGGAGGTTGAAGAGGTCCTCGATTACAGCCCGGTCGGGCTGGCCGGCGACGGGCACGGCAATATCGGCGATGGCGCGCGCGACACCTACACGCTCGACATGAAGGTGGCGCTCGATCGGCTTGGGCTGAAAGGCGGGCGGCTGGAAGTTTTGCCGATCTATTACGCCTCGGATGCGATCGATCCGTTCACCCATACGAAAAGGTGGATTTCCGGCAGTCAGCAATGGCGCGGGAAAATCAACCTCTATCTAGACCGCCCGGAAATCCAATCGACATTCGGGCTGGAGTCGATGATCGGCTATCGCGAACGCATCTATCGGTTCGATCAGGTGCAGACGACGATGCAGGGGTTCTTCTACACGCTCTGGGGCGAGTGGAAGCCGCGCCCATCGACGGCGATCCGCGCTTCGTTTTTCCAGCTCGGGCCGCGCCAACGGTTTCGCACGCGCGAAGTCTACCTCGGCCGGCGCGGCGGCGCGCCTTTATCGTTCGTGGAGGGCCGCATGACCACACGCGACGTGTCGCTCCAGATCAAACTGCGCCAGACGTTTTAACCGCCCGGCGCGCTATTTGGCCTGGTAGGTCTTGCTGAAGCCGCGGCCGTTGCTGGCGGTGATCTTGCCATCGCGCGTGATGTCGAACGTGAGCGCGTAGCCGCGGCTGGGCGAGGGGCCGAGATTGGCGACGTAGTCGGGATCGCCATCGACCTCCGGGTTTTTCAGATTGGCGTGGACTTTCCACACCGCTTCCAGGCGCTTTCCGGCCTTCACGTGCTCGACCACTTCGGGCAGCGCGCCCTTGTTCGGGCCATTGCCGAACACCGCGATCTGCGGATCGAGTGCGGCGACGATGGCGGGGTTGGTGCTGACGCCGAGGCCGTGATTATCCACGATAAGGATGTTGACCTTGCCGACCTTGTTGAGCGGGCAAGCCAGATCGTGCTCCCGGTCCCACGTCAAATCGCCCATGGCGGAAATCCTGACTTTGCCGAAGCTGAAAATCGAACCGATCGATTTGGCGTTTTCGATGCCGCCGTCGGCCGCCATCGGCGGCAGATCGCATTCGGCGCCGCCCTTCTGGCCCGCGCCCGGCAGGGGCTTGGCGATGGTCTGGCCATCGCTGATGACGATCGTGTCGGTGAGCGAGCCGAAATGGAAGACATCGCCCGCCTTGGCGGTGATGCGTTTGTGGCCCTTGATGGCCTCGATGTACTTTTCGTACATGCCGATCGTGCCCGAGGCCTGGCCGGGGGTCGTGCCGGATAGGAATTCGCGGTTCGGGCCGTGGTCGATGAACGTCCCCACCGGGAACTGGGCCACGAGGTCAGGCACGCCGCCGACATGGTCGCCGTGGTAATGGGTGATGATCACATAATCGATTTTCTTGAGACCCAGGGATTTGGCCGCCGCCACGATGCGGTCGGGGCCGTTCTTGGCCCCGTCGAGGCCCGTGGGGAAATAGGGGCTGACGGGAACGCCGGTATCGACCAGCACCGAAATCCCCTCGGGCGTCACATAAAGAGTGCCGCCGCCGCCCTCCATGTCGAGTTCCACAACCTTGAGAGTCTTTTCGGCCGCCGCGGCGGCGTGACCGGCCGCGAGCGCTGTCGCCAGTAGGGTGGAGATCAAAAGCCTGCGGATCATGGATGGGACTCCCTAGGATTTGTTTTTCTGGCGGCCAGTATCTAAAGCCGTACGCCCGGCTCCCGGCAATGGGATTATACGGCTCAATGAGGGCCGATCCTTCTTTTCGGGGTAAAAATAACTTCATAGCCATTGGAACCTGACCCGTAATGGCGGGTTAACAGGCCAATGCATTAACGATGGCGCGCCTAAGACGCGCTATCATATTGGATGGCCAGGATGGCTATAGTGGCCCAGTGCTGATCGTCGAAGACGAGCTGTTCACGCGTGAAATCGCGATGATGATGGCCGAGGACTGGGGGTATCACCCGACGTGCGCTAGCGATGTATCCGAGGCGCTTGCCATCATACGCTCCCCGCAGCACATCAGCGTGCTGTTCACCGACATCTATCTCAAGGATGACGTCAACGGCGGATGTGATTTGGCGCGCGAAGCCCGCAGGCTTCGGCCGTCGCTGCGTGTTCTCTACACAACCGGCAACGCCGCTTCGAACACGCTTAAGGAGCAATTCGTCGCTGGCGCCAGCTTCATACCAAAGCCATATTCGCCGGATCAGCTCAAATTCGCGCTAGAAAACTTGATCGCTCACTGAGCGAGAAATGGCCGCGACATGACTGAGATTGCTTCCAGTGAAATTGTCGAAACCGTTCCCAGCGCGCTGATCATCCTGGACAAAAATCTCATCATCACATCGGCCAATCGCGCCTTTTACCAAACCTTCCGCACCAGCATTGGCGAAACCGAGGGGCGCCTCATCTACAACCTCGGCAACGGTCAGTGGGATATTCCGGCGCTGCGCAATTTGCTGGAGAGCGTTATCCCCCATCGCGCCTTAGTCGAAGGCTTCGAGGTGGAGCATGATTTTCCAACCATTGGCCGGCGCACAATGCTGGTCAACGCGCGAAAAGTGCTTAGCCCCGGCGATCACGAGGGCTCGATCCTGATTGCGATCGAGGATGTCAGCGAAGAACGGGCGGCGCGCGCCGAGAGCAAACGGATCTGGCAGCTAACCCAAAGCATCGTCGACACGATCCGCGATCCGCTCGTCGAAGCGGACATGACGATCGTGATCGCCAGCAAAGCCTTCCTGACAATGTTTGAAACAACGGAGGCCGAAACCCGCGGGCGGCGCGTGTCCGACCTGGGGCAGCATCAATGGGATGTGCCCGCGCTGCGCAATTTGATGGAAAAAGTGCTCCCGGAAGATGCGCCGATCGAGAGCTTCGAGATCGAAAACGATTTTCCCGGCCTCGGCCGCCGGGTGTTCAATCTGAACGCCCGGAAAGTCTCTCAACCAGGAAATCATGCGCACCGCATGCTTCTTGTCTTTGAAGACATCACCGATCGCAAGCAGCGCGAGCGCGACGCCGCCATGCTTACCAACGAAATCTCCCACCGGATAAAGAACAATTTGCAGATCGTCGTTGGGTTGATCGCCTACGAGGCTAAATGGACGGCGGCGCCCTGCGTGCAGGGCTATAAGGCGATGCAAGGACGCATCGGGGCCATCGCCGAGCTTTACGATCTCATATCTCAGTCGAGCCGCGGGCCCACTGTCGCGGTGGATGTTTACCTTCGTGAAATCGCCAAGGCGATGTCGGCGAGCCTGCTGGGCGGCGGCTCCGGCATCGATATCAGGATTGAGGCTGAAGCACTGGAAATCGACTCCGACCGCGCCGTTCCGTTTGGCCTTCTGGTCAATGAACTCGTGACCAATGCGATCAAACACGCTTTCCCGGATGGGACAGGGCATATCGTGTTGTGCATCGAACAAATCGGGGACGAGATCGAGTTGACCGTCGCCGACGACGGTATCGGCACGCCGGAAGCGGCGCTGGTCAGGGCGCCGGAAAAACACGGCGCCGACTACGTGGCGATTTTCGTGCGCCAGCTTGGCGGCAGGATGATCGCGCCGGCGCCGCAAGCGTCAGGCACGATCGTCAAGGTGCGCCTTCCCCTGATCATGGGTTCGCCAAGAAACGCCGAAGACATCGCTGCGTGATCGTGCTTGGGCGCAGACAGCCCGCATAGTTGACGGCGCCGCCGGCTATAGGCCCTTATCTACCGCTGTTGCTGCTTGAGCCCCGGTGGTTTCGCCGCACGGGGAGGGCGACTGGGGAGGAAACAATGGATATAGCCAAAGCCTTGTTGGCGCTCACCGGCGCGCTCGCGCTGCTCGCAGCTTCCCCAGCCTCAGCCCAAGGCCCGGCGCAGACCTGGTGGATCGAAAAGACCGCCGGCGGCGCGTACCGGGCGCCGATGCGCCCGCTTTGGCGCCTCGCCGATCTGAAGAAGATGCATGCCGGCCAGGACAATTGGTCCGAGCAGATCATCAAGGATGCCGAACAGGACGTAACGTACAATTCCGGCAAGCCGGGCTTCAAGATCGCCCCGCGCATCAAACCGGATACGGCCAGTTTGTTCGTGGTGATCGCCGGCGCCGTGGCGTTTGACATCGAAGGCCAGGCCGCGCCGATCGTCGGCGTGCGCGGCTCTATCGTCAACGTTCCAAAGGGCACAATCTATTCGGCCGAGGTCACGGGCGCCGAGCGTGCGCTCTGGGTCGAAATCAATCCGATAAATTACATAACGCTTTATCCGTCTTCGGGGCCGCAGCCGGCGCCCAGGCGCGGCGGCAAGATTGTCACGGTCTGGTTCAGTCATACGCCCGGCGCCTACAAGGCGCCGAACACGCCGCATTGGAACCTGTTCACGGCGATCGCCGCGTGCGAGCGGGCGGGGCTGCGCGCGGCTGACGATCACCTCTACGCCAATCCGCTCATCACCTATCCGCCCGGCGACAAGTGCAACAAAACGCCTGCCGCAGCGCCCGCGCCGGCGGCGCCCGCGGCGTTCAATCCGAAATCGACTTTCGGCCACATGCACGCCGTTCCGGCCGAGTGGTGGATCGTTCAATCGGGCGGGATCAGCGGCAAGTTCGAGAACACTGGCGAATTCCACGCCGTCGAAGGCGACGTGTTGTACGCCCCGCCGATGATGTGGCACCAGATGGACACCGAGGGCCCGGGCAACAACGTCCGCCTCGCCCTGGGCGGCTACGATCTGAAGAATTTGAATAACACCGCTACGCCCGTAGCTGTTCGCTAACCCCGCGGTTTATTCCGCCGGCGTGTCCTGGGTTGAATCCGCCGCGGATTCGGCGTGCGCGCGCTCGCCGGCTTTCAGCGCCTTTTGCTTTTCATACCGCTCGCGGAATTCCTCGGCGAAGGAAGAGGCTAAAATCCCCGTCGGCATCGCCACGATGCCGATGCCGGCCAGCGCCACCAAAGCCGCCGCCACGCGCCCGAGCACGGTGTCGGGATAGACATCGCCATAGCCCACCGTGGTCAGCGTCACCACCGCCCACCAGAGCGCGCGCGTCACCGAACCGAATTGTTGCGGTTTGGTATCGCCCTCGATGAAATACAGCATCAGCGCCGCGACATAGACCTGCGCCGCCGCCACGCACAGCGAAGCCAGCAATGGCGGTCCCGCCCGCTTCACCGCCGCCCCGACTATGCCAAACGCCGGCACGTACCGCGCCAGCTTGAACAGACGGAACAGCCTCAGCGCCCGCAGGCCCCGCAGCAAAGGCCCCGCCGCATGCGGGAAAAACAGCATCGCCAGCAATTCGGGAAGAAATGCCAGAATGTCCGCAACTGCCAGCGGCGTGGTCAGGAATTTCAGCCGGCCAAGCACGCCCTTGTGGTTCGGATTTTCCCCTTCGGACCAAAACCGGAGCGCAAACTCGACCGCGAACACCCAGACCACGATAGAGTTGATCGTATCGACGATTTGGTTCCAGGCGGGATCGAGCGGCGTATCGGGCCGGCTCGCCTCGGTCTCCATCGCCAGAGACGCCAGGCTGATAATGACCAGCGTTACGATGGCGAACGAAAACCCGTTGAAGCCGCCGCCTTCGTCCGGCTCCAGCCAGTCGTGGGCGTAGGCTTTCGCCGTTGCGTGTTTGCGTTTGATCAGCGGCACGAATGCGACCCCGGAGGGCTAGTAAATCACCCGCGCCTAAGCACGCAAGGCCGCGCCGGTGGCTTTTGCCGCGGCGGCGAGGATGCGCTGGCTCAGCGCCTCAATCTCCGGCTCGGTCAGCGTCTTATCTTTCGGCTGCACGATGACTTCGATCGCCAGGCTCTTCTTGCCCTCCGGAACGCCGGCGCCGCGATAAATGTCGAATAGCGACACATCCGCGATCAGCGCCTTGTCGGCGCCGGCGGCGGCGCGCACCAGATCGGCGGCGGGCACGCCTTCATCGACCACGAAAGCGAAATCGCGCGACAGCGGCATGAGATCGGAAAGCGCCAGCGCGGGCTTGACGCGCGTGCCCTTTGCGCGCGGCGCGGGCAGGGCGTCGGTCCAGATTTCAAACGCCAGCGCGGGACCTTCAACGTCAAGCGTCTCAAGCGCGCGCGGGTGAATTTCACCGAACGCCGCGACGGCCTTGGCGCCGATTTTCAGCACGCCGGCGCGGCCCGGATGCCACCACGCATCCGTTGCCGGCGCTGCTTGCAGCGACGCGACCGGTGCGCCGATGGCTTCGAGCACGGCGAGGCAGTCGCGCTTGATGTCGAACACGTCCGGCGCGGGTGCGGCGCGCCAGTGGCGTTTCGGCTGCGGCTGCCACGCCGCGGCGATGCTGCGGCGCTGGCCGTCTTCGCCGGGGCCGGCATAGGCCGGGCCGCATTCGAACAATTTCGCGTCGCCGAACCCGCGATCCAGATTGCGTTGCGCCGCGCGCAGCAAATTCGGCAGCGCGCTCGGCCGCATCACCGAAAGATCGGCGGCGATCGGGTTGGCGAGCTTAAGTTCCGCCGCGCCGCCGCCGAAGGTTTCGGCTGCACGCTGATCGCAGAAGCTCCATGTGATGGCTTCGAGATAGCCCGCGCTGGCGAGCGCGCGCCGCGCGATGCGCGCACGGCTTTCGCCGATGGAGGCGGGCGGGCGGCGCATCCCGCCGGCGATCGGCGCCGGGGCGGGAAGCTTGTCGTACCCCTCGATCCGCGCGACCTCCTCGATCAGATCGGCGGGCCCGCCGACATCGCCGCGCCAGCTCGGCGGCGTCACCAGCAGTTTCTTGCCGCTTTGGCCTGCGGGCGCGGCGACGAAGCCGAGCGCTTTCAGGATGGCCTTCACGCGCGCCAGCGAAATATCGAGCCCGGCGAGTTTCTTCACGCGGTCATGATCGAACACGATTGGCGCGGGCGCGGCCGGGATTTCGCCGGAGACAATGACCTCAGAGGCTTCGCCGCCGCACACATCGAGGATCATGCGCGTGGCCAGTTCGAGGCCCGGCACGGTGAATTGCGGATCGACGCCGCGTTCAAAGCGGTAGCGCGCGTCGGAATTTATACCCGTGGCCCGGCCGGTCTGAAACGTGCGGAGCGGATCGAACAGCGCGCTTTCGATGATGACGTTCACGGTGGCGTCCGAGCAGCCGGTGCTTTCGCCGCCCATCACACCGCCGAGGCCGAGGGGCCCGGTATTGTCGGCGATGACGCACATTTCCGGCGTTGCCTCATACGTCTTGCCATCGAGCGCGACGAAGCTTTCGCCGGCGCGCCCGAGTCGCGCGACAAGATCGCCACGCACTTTGTCTGCGTCGTAAACGTGCAGCGGGCGGGCGCGGTCGAACGACAGATAGTTCGTCACGTCCACCAGCATGTTGCGCGGCTTGGAGCCGATGGCGCGCAGGCGGGCGGCGAGCCAATCGGGCGAGGGCGCGTTCTTCAGCCCGCGGATCATCCGCCCGGCGAACAGCGGGCAGGCTTGCCTGTCTTCCGTGCGCACGGCGATCGGTGAAGCAAATTTTCCCGCCGCCGGCTTGACCGCGATTTCGCGGAAGGCGCCGATCCCCGTGGCGGCCAGATCGCGCGCGATGCCGTGCACGCCGAGCCAGTCGGGCCGGTTTGGGGTTACTTCAAAATCGATCACCGCGTCGTCGAGCGCGAACGCCGTCGCCGCTGGCGTGCCGACGGGAATATCTTCCGGCAATTCCATGATGCCGTCGGAATCGCCATCGAGCTGCAATTCGGCGGCGGAGCAGAGCATGCCGTTGGAAACAACGCCGCGCACGGGGCGCGCTTCGAGCGTGACGCCCAGGCCGGGGACGAAGGTGCCCAGCGGCGCATATATCGTGACAAGCCCGGCGCGCGCATTCGGCGCGCCGCAGACGATTTCCTTGCGCCCATCCTTGGTATCGACCTGGCAGACGCGCAGGCGATCGGCGTTCGGATGTTGCACGGCTTCGACGATTTTCGCGACGCTGAAGGCTTTCAGCGCTTCCGCCGGATCGTGGACGTCTTCTACTTCCAGCCCAGCCATCGTCATCGCGCTGACGATCGCGTCGATCGAAGCGTCCGTCTGCAGGTGATCTTTCAGCCAGGAGAGCGAGAATTTCATTGTGGTGCGCTCGTAAGCAAAGGCTTGTTGCGACGCGCTTGTAGAAGAAGCGCTTCTCCTCCCCCTCGTGGGGAGGAGATAGAGGAGGGGGGGACGAACGATCGACGGGACTCAACGTAGAGCCAGGACGATCGGTCGTTCCCCCTCACCCCAGCCCTCCCCCACGAGGGGGGAGGGAGCGCGTAGGCGCATGTCATCAACGCAGTGGCCCTATTGCTTCCGCGGGGAAGGCGCTTTTGTTTGAGAGCGCTCATCAACCTAACCCCTGCGCCAAGCCCGCCAGCAGATACGGGCTAAACCCGTAATGCTTCAGCCAGCGCGTATCGCCTTCAAAGAATTGCCGCAGATCGGTCATGCCGTATTTCAGCATGGCGAGGCGGTCGACGCCCATGCCGAAGGCGTAGCCTTGGTATTTTTCCGGATCGATGCCGCAATTCTTCAGCACGTTGGGATGCACCATCCCGCAGCCGAGAATTTCCAGCCAATCGCTGCCGGTTCCGATTTTCAATTGGCCGCCGCTGCGGTCGCAGCGCACGTCCATTTCCGCGCTGGGCTCGGTAAACGGGAAGAAGTGCGGGCGAAAGCGCACCTCCACGTCATCGACTTCAAAGTAAGCGCGGATGAACGCCATCAGCACGCCTTTGAGGTCGGCCATGTTGGTGGTCTCGTCGATCACGAGGCCTTCCATCTGGTGGAACATCGGCGTGTGCGTGGCGTCGCTATCGCGCCGATAGGTGCGGCCCTGGCAGATCATGCGGATCGGCAATTTGCCTTTCAACATCGTGCGTACCTGTACGGGGCTCGTATGCGTGCGCAGCACCATGCGCTCGGCGCCTTCACTCGTGTTCATGAAGAACGTGTCGTGCATGTCGCGCGCGGGATGCTTCGGCGGGAAATTCAGCGCGGTGAAATTGTTGAAATCGGTCTCGATGTCCGGACCTTCTTCGAGCGCAAAGCCCATCTCGCCGAAAATCTGCGCGATCTCCTCCATCACGAACGAGACCGGGTGAATCGCACCGAGGCTCGCGGGCGCGGCGGGCAGGGACACGTCCACCTTCTCGCTGCGCAGTTTGGCTTCGAGGGCGGCTTCCGCGAGGCTGGCCTTGCGCACGATCAGCGCTTCGCTGAGGCGATCCTTCAGGCCATTGAGCCGGGCGCCCATTTGCGTGCGCTGTTCCGGGCTCATCTGTCCCAGCGTGCGCATCAGGCCGGAGATCACGCCCTGCTTGCCCAGTGCTTCGACGCGCACGGTTTCGAGCGCGGCTTCGTCATCGCTGCGCGCGATGCGCGAAAGCAGCGCGGATTCGAGAGCGTCCAGATCGGTGGCGGCTTCAGTGTCCATGTCTCATCCTCAATCCTTCTCCCGCATGCGGGAGAAGGTGGATCGCGGCGTCAGCCGCGAGACGGATGAGGGATTGTGAGAGAAACCAGCGCTATGCACGCGGGCCCTCATCCGGCTTCGCTGCGCTCAGCCACCTTCTCCCGCGACGCGGGAGAAGGAAATCACGCCAGCGCGGCGCGGGCTTTTTCGATCAGACCCTTGAAGGCCGCCGGCTCGTTCATCGCGATGTCAGCCATGACTTTGCGATCGACCAGCACGCCAGCCTTCAGAAGGCCGGAGATAAATCGCGAATAGGTGAGGCCTTCCTCGCGCACCGCCGCGTTGATCCGCTGGATCCACAAAGCGCGAAAATTGCGCTTGTTCACCTTGCGGTCGCGGTACGCATACACGCCGGCCTTTTCGACCGCCGCATTCGCGGTGCGAAACGTATTTTTCCGCCGGCCGCGATACCCTTTCGCGGCCTTGATGACTTTCTTGTGCCGGGCGTGAGCTGTCACGCCGCCTTTAACGCGCGCCATGGTTCAATCTCCGTCCAGTTTCAGTCGAGGCCGTAGGGCGTCCAGAGCTTGACGCGTTTGGCGTCCGGCTCTGCCAGGGGCGAGGTGCCCCGGTTCTGGCGGATGTACTTGGCGTTGTGGCTGATCAGGCGGTGGCGCTTGCCGGCGGG
>DASZPV010000194.1:0-5311 GCA_035549875.1 Caulobacterales bacterium | reverse complement strand
ATGCGCGTCAGTTCCTGGCGATAGACATTCGCCAGCCGCGCTTTTTCCTCGCCCTCGGGGCCGGAAAGCGGCGGCTGGTGGGCTTCGACGAGTTTCGTTTCGGCCTCAAGCAAAGCGGTGAGCCGCACGGTCAGCGCCAGCATCTGCTCGGCGCGGTCGGCGGCGTGTTCAGCCAGCAGCGCCATCGGCGGCCTCCATTGGCGTTTCCGGGGCGGTCGCGCCGGCTTGCAGGCGCATCATTTCGCGCGCGATGGAATCCGAAATGCCGAGGCCGCCAGCTTTGGTGACGCCCTTGGCGTATTGTTCGAGCAGCATCGGGCGGAACATTTCTTCGCCCGAACCGCCGCCGAACATGCCGTCGGTTTTCAGCGCTTCGAACATGGGCGCCATCAACTGGCCGATCAGCATGGATTCGAAATCCTTCGCGGCCTTTTTTATCTCCGCCGAAGGCTCCGGCTGAACTGTTTTCGGCACGAGCGTTGAGACGGAGAGGGGCGAGATCGCGTCAGCCATCACATCACCTCGATTTCGGCTTCGATGGCGCCGGCTTTCTTCAGCGATTGCAGGATCGAGATCATGTCGCGCGGGGCCACGCCGAGCGCGTTGAGGCCGTCGACTAATTGCTTGAGCGGCACGCCGCCCCTGACCATAGCCAGGCCGCCTTTGCCTTCCTCGACCTTCACCTGGCTTTGCGGCACGACGGCGGTCTGGCCCTGGCGCGAGAACGGCGCCGGCTGGCTCACCGCGGGCTGTTCGGAAACCGAGATCGTCAGCGCGCCCTGTGCGATCGCCACGGTGGCGACCTTCACGTTTTCGCCCATGACGATGATGCCGGAGTTTTCGTCGATCACGATCCGGGCCGGCTGGTCTGGCTCGACCTCAAGCCGCTCCACTGCCGTGAGCAGGGCGATCATGTCGCCGGTGTAGGTGGCCGGACGCGACAGCACGACCGTGCCGGGATTGGTGGCGCGCGCGGCGCCGGCGCCGATCGCATTGTTGATCACGCCGGCGGTGCGCTCGGCGGTGGTGAAATCCGGATTGCGCAGCGACAGGCGAATTTCCTGCTGGCCGGCCAGATCGTAATGCAGTTCGCGTTCGATCAGGGCGCCCGAGGCGATGCGCCCTGCTGTCGGCACGCCTTTTGTGACAGAGGAGCCGGAAGAGCCCTCGGCCGAGAAGCCGCCGATGGAGACCGAGCCCTGCGCGACGGCGTAGGTCTGCCCATCGGCGCCGAGCAGAGAGGTGGCGAACAGGGTGCCGCCCTGCAGGCTCTTGCCGTCGCACAGCGCCGACACCGAAACGTCGATCCGCGCGCCCTGGGCGCCGAAGGCGGGGAGGTTGGCCGTCACCATCACGCCGGCGACGTTCTTGGTGTTCAGATTGCCGTCGCGCGTGTTGGTGCCGAGGCGCTCCAGCATGGCGGCGAGCGCCTGCTTGGTGCCGGGGCAATTGCGCAGGCTGTCGCCCGTGCCTTGCAGACCCATGACTAGGCCGTAGCCGACCAATTGGTTGTCGCGGACGCCCTCAACGTCGGCGATATCCTTGATCCGGGAGGCGGCCGCGGCCGCGCCGGGCAGGGCGCCGAGCAGGGCCGCAGCGCACGCGGCGCCTAGTCCGAACCGGGCCTTTTCTTTCGCGCCTGCATTAACCATAAGCGCGAACATGCGAGAAACGGGCCGTTTACAAGCCCTTGGCCGCCTTGGCGTTGACGGCGATGGGCTGATTCGACCCGGCCAAATTTGCCGGGTCGGACGCTGCGTCTAGGTAATTATTGTTTCGGGACCGCGCCCTTATCTTCCGCTTTCTGCGTCACCGCGCCGACCCCGGCGCCCACCGCCGCGCCAACCGGCCCGGCGATCACCAAGCCGGTCGCCGCGCCTGTCGCGGCCTTTTGCTCCATATTATGGCCGCACGCAGACAGGCCCGCCGCAAGGCCCAGAACAGCCGCGGCTTTAATGATCGCCCTCATGAAGCTCTCCTTTGTTTCGTTGGTGAAACGGCAGGGAGGCCGGGCGGTTCCGGCTGGGAGCGTTAACCATCAGGCAAGCGCATCGGCCTAGTTTTCAGGCATGAAGATCGAAGGCCCGCGATCGATCGGCGCCGCCGGCGCGCCGCGCAAGGCCAGTGGAACGGCCGGCGCCGGATTTTCGCTGCCCGCCGACGGCGCCAGCGAAGCGGCGCCCGCGTCAGGCGTGCGCGCGGCCGCCTCGCTTGAGTCGATCATGGCGCTGCAAACGCTGGGCTTCGATCCGCACCGGCGCGGCCGGCAGGTGCGCCGCGGCGCAAAAACGCTCGACGCGCTCGAAGCGCTCGCACGCGCACACCTCGAAGGGGCGCCGCCGCATGCCGAGCGGCTGATGCTGGTGGCGTTACAGAAAGATGTGGAACGAACCGGCGATCACGCGCTCGATTCGGTGATGGACGAGATCGACGTGCGCGCCGCGGTTGAGTTGGCCAAGCTCGAAATGGCCGATCGGAGCCGAAACAGCCGCTGATCGGCGCCGCCATCCTCAAAAATATTCGCGTTCTAGGCAATCTGGCCTGTGGTTTGCTTCATTGCCGCCCCAAAAGCCGGGCGCTATAAGCCGCGCCAGTTTGATCCAGACGGATGGGAAACATCTCCATGGGCTCGACCGCGTCAAACACCTATCGTCCGTCCGAGAAGGAGCCGTTCATGAATGAACGGCAGAGGGAGTATTTCCGGCGCAAGCTGATCGCCTGGAAAGACGAGATCCTCGAAGAATCCCGCGCGACGATCGCCAATCTGCAAAACGAAACGGTGTCCGAGCCCGATCTCGCCGATCGCGCGACGAGCGAAACCGACCGTGCGCTCGAACTGCGCGCGCGGGACCGTCAGCGCAAATTGATCGCTAAGATCGACGACGCGCTGCGCCGGCTCGACGATGGCTCCTACGGCTATTGCGAAGAGACCGGAGAGCCGATCTCGCTGTCGCGCCTGGAAGCGCGCCCGATCGCGACGCTGTCGCTCGAAGCGCAGGAGCGCCATGAGCGGCGCGAACGCGTCCATCGCGACGAATAGGGCGGCGCTGTTCGCCGCTGCCGTTTTGGGCTAAAGCGGCGCGATGATCGCCGACGCCTTGCTCTCCACGGCCCATTTCACCGCTGTCTTTCTACTCGTCGGCATGCTGGCGGCCGAGTTCTTTGTCATGCGCGGGCCGCTGGGCGCGGAAGGCGTCAGGCAATTGGCGATGGCCGATCGCGGCTATGGCATAGCGGCCGTTCTGCTCATCGCCGCCGGCGTCTCGCGCGTGTTCTTCGGCCTGAAGGACGAGACCTATTATTTTCACCTGCATTCGTTCTGGACGAAGATGGGCGTCTTCGCGCTCGCCGGGATCGTTTCGATCTGGCCGACGATCAGGATTTTGGCCTGGTCGCGCGCATCGAAGGCCAATGCCTCGTTCGTCCCGCCGCCGGGGGAGGTGAAGGCGGTGCGCCGGCTTGTGTTGGTGCAGGCGTTTTTGATCGTGCTGATCGTCATCAATGCAGCGCTGATGGCGCGCGGGATCGGGTAAGACGACCGCCCGTTGAAGCGGCGCTTCTTGACAAGATATGGCTGAACAACCATAATCAAAATATGGCGTCAAAAGCCTCAAGCCGGTTGAGTGGGTTGGGGCGAGTTTGAAGGATGTCCGCGCCTTCCCTGAAGAAGTTCGGGATTCAGTCGGCTACGCGCTTTACCTTGCCCAAGTTGGCGAGAAGCATGGTTCGGTAAAGCCGCTGAAAGGTTTCGGCGGCGCTGGCGTTCTTGAAGTTGTCGAAGATCATGACGGCGATACCTATAGGGCCGTTTATACGGTCAAGTTCGCCAGCGCGATTTACGTCCTTCATGCGTTTCAGAAAAAGTCGAAGACAGGCATGAGAACGCCGAAGGCGGAAATCGAATTGGTAAAGCAGCGTCTGAAAGTGGCGGAAGGCCTGCACAAATCAAACCGAGGCGAGTGATGAGCAAGACCAAGAGCGTTGCAAAAAAGGCCGGCGGTAACGTCTTTGCGGATTTGGGCGTGCCCGACCCCGACACGCATTTGATCAAGGCGCAACTCGTCAGTCGGGTGCGCGAAATTGTTCAGGATCGGAAACTAACCCAAGCGCGCGCCGCGGAACTCATGGGTGTTAGCCAGCCTGATGTATCGCGCATGTTCAGAGGGCAGTTTCGAGACTTGTCCGTCGAACGGTTAATGGTGCTGCTTACTCGTCTTGGCTGTGAAGTCGATATTGTCGTCACGCCGAACAAAAAGCGCGCATTCGCGGCAATCCATCTCGACGCGGCGTGAGAGTAAGAGCGCCGATCGCATCGTGCGCGTATACGCCGCCACTCAAATCAGAACGGCGCGATTGCATCGCCGATGCGCTGGCCCCAGCCGGGCTTTTGCATCGCGGAGATCGTGCCGCGCCCGCCATAGGAAATGCGCGCTTCGGCGATCTGGCTGTTGCGGATCGTGTTATCGGCCGCGATGTCTTCGGGGCGGATGATTCCGGCCACGGTAAGCTCGCGCAATTCGTTGTTGACGCGCACTTCCTGGCGGCCAGCGATCGCCAGATTGCCGTTCGGCAGCACCTGCGTCACCATCGCGGCCATGGTAAGTTCAATCTTTTCCTGACGGTTGACGGCGCCGTCGCCCTTCATGCTCGTGTCGCCCTGGCCGTTGATTAGATTGGCCGTATCGACCGCGCCCGTCGGCAACGCCCGGCCCAGGGTCTTTTCCAGGCCCAGGAAGTTCGTCACGCCCGTTGAGGCCGAGGAGGAGCGCGAACGATCGGTCGAATTCGTCACCTGCGCGCTATCGTCGATCTGAATTTTCACGGTCAGCAGATCGCCGATGCGGGCGGCGCGCTGATCGTTGAAAAATGTGCGCGCGCCCGCGCGCCAAAGCGAATTTGGCGCGTAGTGCGTTTCCTGCACGGGCGGCATGGGCAGGCCGGTCGGCGCCGGCGTTGTCAGCGGTTCGACGCTGCCGACTGGCGATAATTGCGGCGTGCCGCGCAGGCCCTCGCTGACGCTGGCGCAGCCGCCAAGCGCGATGAGAGCGATAAGGGGGGCCGCGCGGGACGAAGTCATTTACGTGTCCAATATCAGAATGTTTGCGCGGCTCTGACCGCCGCCGTTCCCGGCGCGGTGACGATTGCATCGACGGTCTTGTTGGATTGCAGATTGGTGAGCTTTACCGATTGGCCGATCGCCGCATCGTTCATCGCCTTGCCGCGCGTGGTCAGTTGCACGCCCGGCGCGACGTAGACCATCACAACAGTGTCGCCGCGCCTGACCGCCGGGGCGGCGGTGGTGAAGGAGGCG
>DASZPV010000193.1:0-10884 GCA_035549875.1 Caulobacterales bacterium | reverse complement strand
GACGCCGCCGGAGAGGCCGCAGATCACGCGGCCCTTGCCTACTTGCGCACGGATGCGGGCGATGGCTTCGTCCTTGAACGCGGCCATCGTCCAATCGCCTTTGCAGCCGGCGATTTTGTGCGTGAAATTCTTCAGCAGCTTTGCGCCGTCCGGCGTGTGCACGACTTCGGGATGGAACATCACCGAATAGAAGCGGTATTGCTCGTCCACCGCGATGGCGAAGGGCGCGTTTTCGCTGGCGCCGACGACGGTGAAGCCTTGCGGCAGTTTCGTTACGCGGTCGCCGTGGCTCATCCAGACCGGATATTTGCCGCCGACTTCCCAGAAGCCCTCGAACAGCGGGCTGTCGCGCAAAATCTCCACGTCGGCTCTGCCGAATTCGCGCGCGTGCCCGCCTTCGACCACGCCGCCGAGCTGCACGGCCATGGTCTGCTGGCCGTAGCAGATCGCCAGCACCGGCACGCCGAGGCGGAACACCTCGTCCGGCGCCCGCGGGCTCTCTCCCTCCATCACGCTCGCCGGACCGCCGGAGAGGATTACCGCTTTCGGATTGTAGCCGGCGGCGAGCACTTCGGCGGCTTTGTTGTAGGGGTGGATTTCGCAATAGACGCCGTTTTCGCGCACGCGCCGGGCGATGAGCTGCGTGACCTGGCTGCCGAAATCGATGATCAGGACGTGATCATGGCTAGCGGGCGGGGCTGCGGGCGCTGTCTGCGCGGAAGCGGATTGGGCCATGCCTTGAAATGAGGGGCGTCGGGGCGGAGGTCAATCCGGCGCATCGCGGAGCAGGGTTGGCACATCGCGCGCGCCGTAAACGATCCGGAGCACCCGCACCTGCCCACCCGTTTCGCGGTAGAGGATAACATAGGGCGTCACGACGGCTAACCGCCGGCCTGCGCCCAGATCGTCCCGCCGCCGGCCCAAAGTCGGCATATCCCTACGAGTCTGAGCTTTTTCCAGAATCCGGTTGGATTGCGCCTGAGCAATGCGAGCGCCGGCCTCGCGCTCCAAATAATCTTCAATCTCAAAAAGATCGCTGCCTCGGAGAACGTGACCTCCCGGCTCACGGACGGCCGGCTCGCCGCTTCAGCTGCCGCTTGACGTCGTCGAAAGACACCCAGCCGTCCCTGTCGGCCTCGGCCTCGACTGCATCCAGCGATGCCCGAAACTCAGCCAGTTCATGGAGCTGCGCCCTGATCGCGGCGGCGGCCAGCGAATCCACGCTCTTGGCCCGCCCGGCGCGACTTCGGCGCGGAGTTCTGCCTCAAGGTCGGGGGGGGAGCGTGATGGTCATTGGGTGAATGTGCGGCGCGGCGGGAGAACTGGCAAGATGGAAGGGCGCGCCGATCATTTGCGCAGGATGGCGGGCAGGCTTAACCCTGAAACGAAGGTCGGACGAAAATAAACCTCCTCCGTGGGTTGCAGAAGCAAAGGGGGGTTGCTTAACATTCGCCTCACAGGGGTGTGGGCAATGACCCAGGATTTGTTACCAACCGTCGCCGCCATAGCGGGGCCAATCATAACTTGGTTCGTCGAGCACGGCACTTACCTCGTCCTGTCTTTCGGATTCATTTTTCTAGTTTTGGTAGCGATTTCGCTAGTCTACCGGGCGGGCGCATCGGACGAGCGCCTAGACAAGGCTGTCACGCTGACATTCGAGATGGATACCCAGGACAACACAATCGAGTTTGGACCGCGCCATTTTCAAGACCGGACCGTACACTTTGGTCGAGCACCGCGCGTGCAATTCTTTGCAATTATACCTAACCAGCCGTTGGACAAATATTTGGCCGCGGACCTTCCGCTTAAGGTGAAAATTCGCGATCGAAATAGCGCGAACGTCTACGATCATTCGTATAAGCGGGAGCCTGATAACGGTGGCCAAGTCGCCATCGACGAAAAGACGCGCAATCAAATCGATAAGTACGCAGTCGAACTATTTAGGCGCGAAGGACGGAGGCTCTATGCAGATACCGACCGTTTTATGATCAGGCTCAAATATCCGATGTCTGCAAATGTTATGTACCTGTTACGCGACCACCCGGATGCATCGGTTCGCATAGGTGCGTGGGTTTTTGTGCTTGGTGCATTTTTTTCAACTGCGCAGACGCTAATATCCGAGCGACCCGCTCGGTCGTTGGATAGCGCTCAGGAAGAATCCGTCCGTCCCGGTTCGCCGCGGGCTCAGCAACACGCGGCTATTGTGTCCGACGAGTCTGTTAGTGACGGCGCCAGTCTGATTTCCCAACCACTCGATCGTTAGCGAAGCCTGTGACCAAGCGTCAGTAGCCAAAAACGCACTCACCTGATCCTCATTCTCCTCCGGCAGCACCGAGCAGGTCGCGTACACGAGCCGCCCGCCGGGCTTCACCAGCGCTGCGCCGAGCGCCAGCGCTTCGGCCTGGTCGCGTTGGCGTTGTTCCAGCGCGTTGGGGCGCAGGCGCCATTTTGCGTCGGGGCGGCGGCGCCAGACGCCGGTTCCGGTGCAGGGCGCGTCGACGAAGACCAAATCCATCTTGCCGGCGAGATCGTCGAGCCCCGCGCCCGGCGCGTGTATCTGCACATTGCGGGCGCCGGCGCGTTTGACGCGGTCGTAGATCGGCGCGAGGCGGTGTTTGTCCTTGTCGTAGGCGTGGATCTGGCCCTTGTTCTCCATCGCGGCTGCAAGCGCGAGGCTCTTGCCGCCGGCGCCGGCGCACACGTCGGCCACCTGCATGCCGGGCTTTGCGCCGGCGAGCGCCACGGCGATCTGGCTCGCCTCGTCCTGCACTTCGATCCAGCCTTTGAGGAAGGCAGCATCCGCCTCGACATGCGGCGTGCGCGCAGGCCCGACGGGCGCAGCGATGCGCAGCCCCGTCGCCGCGTGCGGCGTTTCCACTGCGCCGTACGCCGCCAGCGCGATCATCGCTTTCGCGCGGCCAACCTTCAGCGTGTTGACGCGCAGATCGACCGGCGCACGCTGCGCCAGCGCCTGCCCCTCGGCCACAGCATCGGCGCCGAACGCGCGTTGAAAGCTCGGCCACAGCCATTCGGGCACATCCGCGCGCACGTGATCGGGCGCATCGAACGTATCGCGCGCGAGCGCGGCGCGTTCGGCATCGCTCAAAGGTTCGGGGCCATGCACGTCCGGCTCGCAGATCGTCGCGATCTCCTCGACGCTCAGCGCCCAATCATGCCGCAGTGCGGAGAGCACGATGGCGCGCGGCGTATCGCTATCCATGCGCGCGGCGTGGCTGAGCTTTTTGCGCAAGGCGTCGAATACGAGATTGCCGATCGCGGCGCGATCTCCCGAGCCGGCGAAGCGATGCGCGGTTCCCCAATCCTTCAACGCTTCGGATGCGGGGCGCTTGCGCGCTTCGATGTCGGCAAGAATTTCAATCGCCGCAGCGGCGCGGCCGGGTTCACGCATGATGTGCTTCCATGCTCCCGCGTTTACGGGGGAGCTGTCGAGCGAAGCGAGACTGAGGGGGAGCAATGTGGAGGGCGCGCAAGCCCCCTCCGGCTCGCTCGCGCTCGCCACCTCCCCCGTAAACGGGGGAGGACATTAGCCGCCCAGCGGGTAGTTCGGCGCTTCGCGGGTGATCGCGACATCGTGGACGTGGCTTTCGCGCAGGCCCGCGGCCGAGAGACGCACGAAGCGCGCGCGCTTGCGGAACTCGGCGAGGCTGGCGGCGCCGGTATAGCCCATCGAGGCGCGTAAGCCCCCGACGAGTTGGTGCAGGATCGGCTCGACCGGGCCCTTGAACGGCACGCGCCCTTCGATGCCCTCCGGCACCAGCTTCATCTGGTCGGCGACATCTTTCTGGAAATAGCGGTCGGCCGAGCCGCGGGCCATGGCGCCGATGCTGCCCATGCCGCGATAGGATTTGTATGAGCGGCCCTGATACAGGAACACCTCGCCGGGGCTTTCCTCCGTGCCCGCCAGCAGCGAGCCGATCATCGCCACTTCCGCGCCGGCGGCGAGCGCTTTGGCCAGGTCGCCGGAGAATTTGATCCCGCCATCGGCGATCACGGGAATATCGGCCTTCTGCGCGGCCGCGACCGCATCGAGGATCGCGGTGAGTTGCGGCACGCCGACGCCGGCGACGATGCGCGTGGTGCAGATAGAGCCGGGGCCGATGCCGATCTTCACCGCATCGGCGCCCGCGTCGATCAGCGCTTTCGCGCCGGCGGTTGTGGCGACATTGCCGGCGATCACCTGCACGCGGTTGGAATGGCGCTTCACGCGATCGACCGCATCGAGCACTTGTTTGGAATGGCCGTGCGCGGTGTCGATCACCACCACATCCACGCCCGCTTCGATCAGCGCCAGCGAACGCTCAAAGCCCGCATCGCCGACCGTGGAGGCGGCGCCGACGCGCAAGCGCCCCTGCTCATCCTTCGCGGCATTCGGATGGCTGAGGGATTTTTCCATGTCCTTGACGGTGATCAGGCCGACGCAGCGGCCCGCATCGTCGATCACCACGAGGCGCTCTATGCGATGCTTGTGCAGCAGCCGGCGCGCCTCCTCCTGCGACACGCCCTCGCGCACGCTGACCACTTCGCGCGTCATCAGGGACGCGACCTTGACGCTCGGATCGTCGGCAAAGCGCGTATCGCGATTGGTGATGATGCCGACCAGCTTGCCGGGACCGGCGCCATTGGCCTCAACCACCGGCACGCCGGATAGGCGATGCTTTTCGCGCAGCTTCATTACGTCGGCGAGCGTGGCGTTCGGCGAAATCGTCACCGGGTTGATCACCATGCCGCTTTCGAAGCGCTTCACCTGGCGCACTTCTTCGGCCTGCTGTTCCAGCGTGAGATTGCGGTGAATCACGCCGAGCCCGCCGGCCTGGGCCATGGCGATGGCAAGGCGCGCTTCGGTGACCGTATCCATTGCCGAAGAAATCAGCGGAATGTTGAGGCCGATGGAGCGGGTCAGACGGGTCTTGGTGTCGACCTCGGTCGGCATCACTTCAGATGGGCCCGGCTCCAGCAGCACATCGTCGAACGTGATCGCGTCGCGTATTTCCATTGACGGGGGATAGAGATTCGCACCGCGCTTGGCAAGGCGCCGCCTTAGAGCGCGCCGCGAAACCCCTGCGCCACAAGGTAAATTTCCGAGCTTTCGGCGCGGCTTGCCGGTGGTTTTGCGTGGCGGACTTGCGTGAAGGACGCCTTCAGTCTGGTCAGCAGGCTTGCGTCGAGGCCGCCCTGAAACGCCTTCGTCACAAACGCCCCGCCGGGCGCTAGGTGCGCGAGCGCGAAATCGGCCGCCGCGTCGGCCAGTGCGCCGGTCTTGATCTGATCGGTGCGGGCGTGGCCCGTCGTGTTGGCGGCCATGTCGGAGAGCACAAGATCAGCCTTGCCGCCGAGAAGGTTCATCAGCTCGTCGCCGACGGCTTCTTCCGTTAAATCGCCCTCGATGAAAATGGCGCCCGCCATCGCATCCACCCGCAGCAGATCAACGCCAACCACGCGGCTTGCGCCATGCTTCAGCACGACCTGACTCCAGCCGCCCGGCGCCGCGCCGAGATCGATGACCTTCATGCCGCGTTTGAACAAACCGAATTTCTCATCGAGTTCGATCAGTTTGAACGCCGCGCGCGCACGCCAGCCTTCGGCCTGCGCGCGCTGCACGTAGGGATCGTTGATATGCCGCTCGATCCACTGCTTGGACGAGGCTTTGCGGTTTTTCTTGATCTGCGCCTTCTGCACGAGGCGCTTTTCGCCGCGTGCGTCGGTTTTTTCGTTTTTGTCCGGCCCGCGCCAGCGGCGTTTTGGTTCGTCGGTCATGCCCGCCCCATCAAATTGAGCAGGACGCCCTCGCGCAAACCGCGATCGGCGACGCGCACGCGCTGCACCGGCCACTCGGCAAATACCGCTTCAAGTATCGCCGCGCCCGGCACAACAAGATCGGCGCGGTCCGGGCCGATACAGCCATGCCGCGCGCGCCCTTCACGACCTAGCATACGCAAGCGCCGCGCCGCGCCGCGCGCGCTTTCAACGTCCAGCCAGATGCCATCGACCGCATCGCGCCGATAATACGGCAGATCAAGCGAAACGCCGGCGAGAGACGTCACCGCGCCGGATGTACCGATCAATTGCCCGGCGCCGCGCTGAAAGATAGGCCGCATGAAATCGGCGCCGCTGAAGCCGGCGATGGTCTTCCGGATGGCTTCGATGACGCCAGCATAGCCATCGCTATTGTCGGCGGCGTCGCCATATTCTTCGGCCAATGCAACCACGCCGACCGGCAGCGATGTCCACGCGGCCAACTCACCTCCGGCCTTCACCCAGGAAAGCTCCGTCGATCCCCCGCCGACATCGACGATCAGCGCCGCCTCCGCCGCGGGGTCTATCAGCGACCGGCATCCGACAACGGAAAGTTCGGCTTCCTCGCGCGGCGAGATGACGGTGAATACAAGCCCGGTCTCTTCGGTCACGCGGGCCAGAAACGCCTCTCCGTTTTCGGCCGCGCGACATGCCTGGGTGGCGATGCAGCGCTGGCCCGCGATGCGCCAGCGCCCCATCTTTTCGGCGCATGTCTTCAACGCCGCCAGCGCACGATCCATCGCCGGCGCCGCAAGGCGCCCGGTCGCGGCGACGCCCTCGCCGAGCCTCACGATGCGCGAAAAGCTATCGACGATCTGAAAGCCCTCGCCGGCCGGGCGGGCAATCAGCAGGCGGCAATTATTGCTGCCCAAGTCCAGCGCTGCATAAGCGCGCTCCACCCGGCGGGTGTGTCCTTTTCGCCGCTGCCCCCCGAAATTCGGGCTCTGCCCCATTTGAACTGTCCCAAGACCGCCGACGGCGACCGCGCCGCACATTCTGTCAAAATGACGGCAAGATCACCAGAAACTTCAAGGCGGGCTTGCAGGCAACGAGGTTCACGCCCCGTTCAAACGCGCCATGATTTTATCGCCGTACGCCAGAAATGCTGGCGGCCTTGAAGAACCCGGAATTGGCGCCTATCTCGTTCTCAAGCGTTATTTATCGGGTAAAAGGAGGATAACATGCGCGAAGCTAAATTCTCCATCGGCGACGTGGTCCGCCACCGCCATTTCCCGTTTCGCGGTGTGATTTTCGACGTCGATGCCGAATTCAACAACACGGACGAGTGGTACGATTCAATCCCCGAGGCGATGCGTCCGGCGAAGGATCAGCCGTTTTACCACCTTCTGGCGGAGAACGACGAAAGCCATTACGTGGCCTACGTCTCCGAGCAAAATCTGGTGACTGACGAAACCGGCGAGCCCGTGAACCATCCGCAGGCGGAGCAATTGTTCGCCGGCTACGCCAATGGCCGCTACGCGATGCGCGAATACGTGCTGAATTAGCCGTCGCGCTGGAATTCGTAGAAGTTAGAACCCAACGGCAGAACGCGCGTCAACTCATCCAGGGCGGCGCGCGTTTCCGTTATGATCGCCGGATCGCGAAGATCGGATGGCGCCAGCGTTTCGCGGTAATGCCGCCTAATCCACGACGCCAGTTGCGCAGCCAAACCCTCGGTCAGAAAGAAGCCCGGCGTAACGGCTGCCAGCTCTTCTGGGGAAAGTTCTACACGCAAACGCAGGCAGGCGGGCCCGCCGCCGTTGCGCATGCTTTGCCGCAAGTCGAGAAACTCGAACCTGCCGATTGGTCCGTTTGGCGCCGTAAGATGCTCGACGGCGCTTCGCGCGCTCGGATTCTCACGCGCCTCTTCAGGCAGGATCAACGTCATGAGATCTGCGCCAGGTGGGGAAACAAGCTGGCCGTTGAACAGATAGGACGCCACGGCATCCGCCAGCGGCGTTTCCTCTTCGCTGATCTCGATAAATATCGGATCGAACAGGCCTTCGGCGCCGCGCACAATGTCATCGAGTAGCCGCTGTTTGTCCGCAAACGCGTGTTCGTGAAACAGAAGCACGTTTCGGTGCGCCACCGCGACGACATCGTTGTGAAACGCCCCAGCCTCGATCGCCGCCGGCGCCTGAGCGGCAAAAGCGATGCGCGGCGGCGAAAGTGCGTGCATGCGCGCGATGGACTGGCTGGCGTCCAGTGTTTGGCGCGCCGGATGGCGCGTCGCGCCCGCCTCTCCGGTCCGGCCATAGACGAATATCTCCAACCCGCCGGCGCCGATCTCGCCGCTTAAACGCATATGGTTGGCCGCGCCCTCATCGGCCAGCAACCAATGAGCCGGCAGCGCGTCATGCACGACAAAGCGTTCTGCATTGGCGAAAATCCGCCGCAGCGCCCGCGTTGTGGTTGCGCTCTCCAGAGCGCGATGGGCCATCGTGTGCAGATTGGCCGGCGTGATGTGGACGCGGCCATCGCCGCAATCGGGGCTCGGAGAAACGGTCGCGGCATTGGCCGCCCACATTGCGCTTGCGGCGGTCACGCGCCGCGCCATCTCCGGCGCTTCGCGCCAGGCGCGTTCCCATACTGCTTTGTCGCCGCCGGAAAAACCGATCCGCCGCAGCGCTGGAATGAAGGGACGCTCATGCGGCGGCAGCACGCCTTGCGGCAGGCCACGCGCGGCGAGGCGCTTCATTTTCTCCAGCCCCTGGAGCGCGGCATCGCGCGGGCGGGCGATCATGTCCTTGTTGCGCGCGGAAGCGAGATTGCCCTCCGAGAGCCCTGCATAATTGTGCGTCAGGCCGACGAGCCCATCGAAATTGGCTTCAACCGCGTTCACGGCGGCAGGCCCGGCGCGGCGATAGACGCTGCTTTCTCCGCGATCTGGCTGGCCACGGGATACGCGCAATAATCCGCCGCATAGGCCGCGCTCGGGCGCAGATCGCCGGACAGGCCCGGCCCGCCGAACGGGAGCGCACTCGATGCGCCGGTTGTCGGCCGGTTCCAGTTCAGTACGCCCGCGCGCATCTCCTGTTGCGCGCGCGCCCACAGCGCCGCGTCGTCGCTGATCAAGCCGCCCGCGAGGCCGTACTTTGTCGCGTTCGCGCGCGCAAACGCTTCATAGATTGTGCGGGCGCGATAGATTTGCAGTAGCGGGCCAAACAATTCCTCGTCGGGCGCATCGCTGGCGTCCGTCATATCAACGAGCGCGGGGCGCAAGAATGCGCCGTCGGCGTCGAGCGGCGCAAGCGTCCGCCCGCCGAGCCTGATCAAATTCGCAAGAAAATTTTCTGCGTTCTGAGCGGCCTGTTCGGTGACGACGGGACCCATAAACGCGGCGTCTGATTGTTTCCAGGGCGCTACGATCATGTCGCGCGCCAGCACGCTGAGACGTTCGATGACCTCATCGCCAAACGAATCCGCGGGGAGAATGAGGCGCCGCGCGCAAGAGCAGCGCTGGCCTGATGTGGCCCAGGCGGAATGTGCGATCAGATTGGCTGCCGCGGCGGGCGATGCCGGCGGCCAGACGACCAGCGGATTGTTGCCGCCCATTTCCAGCGCCAGCATCACATCGGGCTTGCCGCCGAACTGGCGATGGATCATGCGCCCGGTCTCGGCAGAACCGGTAAAGAGCACGCCGTTGACATCTGTGTGCGCAAGCAGCGCGGCGCCGGTTTCGCGTCCACCCTGGATGAGATTGAACACGCCGGCGGGCAGTCCGGCTTCGGTCCACGCGGCGGCCATCATCGCGCCGGGAAGCGGCGCCAGCTCGCTGGGTTTGAACACGATGGTGTTGCCGGCCAGCAGCGCCGGAACGATATGGCCGTTGGGCAGATGCGCCGGAAAATTGAACGGGCCGAACACCGCCATCACGCCGAGCGGCCGATGCGACAGGCGCAGCGCGCCAAACGGCGCGGCTTCGTCCCGCTCGCCGGCGCGCTCGGCGCGCATGCGGATCGAAATTTCGACCTTGCCGATCACCGCCGCCACTTCGGTGCGCGATTCCCAGAGCGGCTTGCCCATGCTGGCCGAGATCGCGCGCGCCAGATCCTCGCCGCGCCGCCCGATCGCCTCGGCGAAAGCACGGGCAATGGCATCGCGCGCGGCAGCGGGCGTGCGGGCCCAATCGGCAAACGCGGCACGCGCCGCCCTTACCGCCTGATCCACATCGCGCGCATCGGCGTTGGCGCCGGTCCATGTCGCTTCGCCATAGGCCGGATCGACGGCGCTGAACGGCGCGCCCGCACCGGCGCGCCAGCGACCGCCAATGAGGAGATTTTCCGTCATGGCGCCACCAAGACCTTCCCGCCCGGCGCCACGCCGAGGCGTCTCAACGTTTCGCCCGGCAGGATGACTTCTTCCTCCGCCAGACGCGCCGGCGCCATGACGCAGCGGAACGAACGCACATCCGGATTGGCAAGCAGCGCCAGCGCTTCGCCGGTCGCGCCCTCCCGCGCGCGCATCATGCGCGCTTTGCGCACCGTGCGGATCGTGTTCCGCGGGGCCGTGAGCAGCGGCCCGCCATCGAAAATGTCGACCACGCGGTCGTAGCGAAAGCCTTCCTGCTCAAGCAGGCGACGCGCGCCTTCGCCTTCGGGGTGACATTGCCCGATCACGCCTTGCGCCTCCGGCGCGAGCAGATCGACATAGATCGGATATTTCGGCATCAGGTCGAGGATGAACTGGTTGTCGGTCGTCGCGCTGAGGTGATCGGCCTCCTCGAACTCCATGCGGAAGAAATGCCGGCCGAGCGCTTGCCAGAACGGTGAGACGCCTTCGGGCGTGAAGAAGCCGCGCAATTCGGAAACGACGCGGTGCGCAAAACGGTTTGGCTCGGCGGCCATGAGCATGTACCGCGCGCGCGACAAAAGACGCCCCAGGCCGTGGACGCGATGTTCGCTTCTTACGAACAACGAACCGACCTCGCTGCAGCCGGCGCACTCATTGACGAGGATCAGCACGTCCATGTCGTAACGCCGCCGCGCTGCTGCGGAGGCCGCGGCAATCTGCAGGAGGCGAAAATTGAAGAAGGGCTGGGCGCTGCCGACGGTCGCTTTCACCTGCGCC
>DASZPV010000192.1:0-20237 GCA_035549875.1 Caulobacterales bacterium | reverse complement strand
CTCTTCCTGCCGCAATACTCACCCGACCTCAATCCGATCGAGATGGCCTTCTCCAAGCTCAAGGCCCATCTACGCGCCGCCGCCGCCCGCACCTTCGAAGCGCTGTGGACCGCCCTCGGCGACATCTGCGCCCTGTTCGATCCCGACGAATGCTGGAACTTCTTCAAAGCCGCCGGATATGCATCCAATTAAACGCACGATGCTCTAAAGCCCTAAGCGTGGGGGCCCGCCAAAAAGAAAAAGGCCGCCCGTGGGGGCGGCCTTTTGCTTGGGCTTTGACCGGCTTAGTCGAGGATTTTCGCCACGACGCCGGCGCCGACGGTGCGGCCGCCTTCACGGATGGCGAAGCGTAGCTTTTCTTCCATCGCGATCGGCGTGATCAGATCGACCAGCATTTTCACGTTGTCGCCCGGCATGACCATTTCCGTGCCTTCCGGCAGCGTGACGATGCCCGTCACGTCCGTGGTGCGGAAATAGAATTGCGGCCGGTAATTGCCGAAGAACGGCGTGTGACGGCCGCCTTCTTCCTTGGTCAGGATATAGGCTTCGGCTTCGAACTTCTTGTGCGGCTTCACGCTGCCCGGCTTGCAGAGCACCTGTCCGCGCTCAACGCCTTCGCGATCGACGCCGCGGAGCAGCGCGCCGATATTGTCGCCGGCCTGGCCCTGATCCAGCAGCTTGCGGAACATTTCGACGCCGGTGACGATCGTCTTGGACGTATCGCGGATGCCGACGATCTCGACTTCCTCGCCGACCTTGACGATGCCGCGCTCGACGCGGCCGGTGACCACCGTGCCGCGGCCCGAGATCGAGAACACGTCTTCGATCGGCATCAGGAACGGCTGGTCGATCGGACGGTCCGGTTGCGGGATATATGTATCGACGGCGGTCATCAGCGCATTGATCGAATCTTCGCCGATCGCAGCATCGCGGCCTTCAACGGCGGCGAGGGCCGAGCCCTTCACGATCGGAATATCGTCGCCCGGAAATTGGTAGGACGAAAGCAGCTCGCGCACTTCCATCTCGACCAGTTCGAGCAGTTCGGCGTCATCGACCATGTCGACCTTGTTCATATACACGACCAGCGCCGGCACGCCGACCTGGCGGGCGAGCAGGATGTGCTCGCGCGTCTGGGGCATCGGGCCGTCGGCGGCGGAAACCACCAGAATCGCGCCGTCCATCTGCGCCGCGCCGGTGATCATGTTCTTCACGTAGTCGGCGTGGCCGGGGCAGTCGACGTGGGCGTAATGGCGGTTCTTGGTTTCGTATTCGACGTGGGCGGTGTTGATCGTGATCCCGCGCGCCTTTTCCTCCGGGGCGGCGTCGATATCGGCATAGGCCATCGCCTTCGCCCCGCCTGCCTTCGCCAGAACCATCGTGATCGCCGCCGTCAGCGTCGTCTTGCCGTGATCTACGTGACCGATCGTGCCGATGTTGCAGTGCGGCTTGTTCCGCTCGAACTTTTCCTTCGCCATGACGGGTTTTGCCTCGCTCCGTGAAATCTAGAATGAACGGTCGTCTCGCCGAAGAAATCCGCGCGCGCCGCTGCACCGGCGAAGCATCGCCGGCGCAATAAAGGCGCGGAGTTAGGCCCTTGGCGCTAGCCCGTCAAGCCGCAGTTCAATGGCCCGCCGAGGCTCCCGGCCCCATCGCCCCGAACTGGTTGACGGGCTCGGCCTCAGCGGGGTCTGCGGGATCGTCGTCGCGCCCGCCGAGGGTCTGGGTCACATAGCGATGCACGGCCCCGGCAAGTTGTTCGGAAAAGCCGCCCGCGAACATCCCGATCAGCGCGATCTTTACGGGGTCGGCGACGCTAATTCCCGAGAAAGCAGCCTGCAGGTCGCCAATGCCGCCGAACGTCAAGCCCGACTGGATCACCATGAACACGATCACCGCGACAAAGCCGCCGGTGAACATGCGCAGGAAGAAGTATTTGCCGCCGCCGAATGTCAGCGGCGCGTGGGCGGGGAAGGCCAATAGAACGAGCAGCACGGCGACCGCCCCGAACATGCCCGCCAGGAACGCCACGATGATGCTGCTGACCAGCAGCGGGAGGCCGAAGAACCATTCCACCACTGGGGACAGGAAGGAGGGCACGGACCGTTCGATCTCGGTGCGGGCGTCCAGCGCCGGCAACACGCGGGCCAGGTCGCCGCCCGGCGCGAACAATTTCGCCACGTAGGTCGGCCTCTGTTGCAACGCCTCGGCGCGGGTTTCCAGCAGCAGCTTATGTTCGTTGCGATAGAGATCCTGCATCTGGAAGAATTCCGCGACGAGCGTGGGGTCGGCGGCGGCGTCCGGCTTGCATTTGAGCGCCGCATCGATCTCGCCGGCCGAGCAGCCGGCGCGCACCGCCAGCGCCTGCAATTGCGTCGCGTATTTTTCGAGGTCTTTAAGCGTCGCCGCTTCCCGCTGTTCCAACAGTTGGCGAGCGGTGATCTCTTGCTCGGCGGCGCGCGCCGCTTCCATCAGGTCCTTGTTGGCGGCCTGAGAAATGCCGGCCCCGCCGCCGAATTCGGCGAGCGATTGCAGGCCCGCGGCCTGGTCTCCGGCCAGGGCCCGGTCGGCCTGGAAGCGGCTGTGCAGGGTCAGAACGCCGCAAAGGAACGCCGCGATCACAAGAAACGCGACCACGAAGCGAAGCGCCGCCACCAGCACCCACATGAGCTTGCCGAGGCCGCGCGCGTCGGTGAAATCGTCCGCCGTTCCGGACGCCAAAGATAGATTGTCGGCCATGAGATCCCCCTCATCGCGTCAGAATTTGAAAGCTACCGTGTTTATCGCGAAGGGCAAGCGCACGTTGCCGTTCGGGCGCGTCCCGCGCGCCCGAAGCCGTCACAAAAGGGAAATCCGGCCTAGCTCGCCAGCTTGGCGACTACTTCCTTGGCCACCGCCTGGGGGACTTCTTCGTAGTGGTCGAACAGCATGGTGTAGTTCGCCCGGCCCTGGCTGAACGAACGCAACTGGCTGACGTAGCCGAACATGTTCGCCAGCGGCACCATCGCATTGATGACCACCGCATTGCCGCGCATGTCCTGTCCCTGGATCATGCCGCGCCGCGAGTTGAGATCGCCGATGACCGAACCGGTATATTCATCCGGCGTCACCACTTCGACCTTCATGATCGGCTCGAGCAGCTTGATATTGCCCTTTTCCTTCAACTCCCGGAACGCCGCCTGAGACGCGATCTGGAAGGCGAGCACGGAAGAGTCGACGTCGTGGTAGTCGCCGTCGGTGAGGGTGGCTTTGAAGTCGATCAGCGGGAAGCCGGCGAGCAGGCCGTTTTCCTTGCTCAACTCGATGCCCTTCTCGACGCCCGGCACGAATTCCTTCGGCACCGAACCGCCGACGACCTTGTTCTCGAACACAAAACCCGAGCCCGGCTCGCCCGGCTCGAACCGGATGTTCACGCGCGCGAATTGGCCCGAGCCGCCGGTCTGCTTCTTATGCGTGTAGTCGATATCGACGGAGCGGCCGAGCTTCTCGCGATAAGCCACCTGCGGCGCGCCGACATTGGCTTCGACTTTGTACGTGCGGCGCAGAATATCGATCTTGATGTCGAGGTGCAGCTCGCCCATCCCCTTGATGATCGTCTGGCCGCTCTCCTGGTCCGTGCTGACGCGGAATGAGGGATCTTCGGCCAGCAATTTCGCCAGCGCGACGCCGAGCTTTTCCTGGTCGGCCTTCGATTTTGGCTCGACCGCCATCTCGATCACCGGCTCGGGGAAATCCATCTTTTCCAGGATCACCGGCTTTTGCGGATCGCACAGCGTATCGCCCGTGCGCGTTTCCTTGAGCCCCGCCAGCGCGACGATGTCGCCGGCGAACGCTTCCTTGATGTCTTCGCGGTTGTTGGCGTGCATCAGCAGCATGCGGCCGACGCGTTCCTTGCGGTCGCGCGTGGAATTCACCAGCGCGTCGCCGGTGGCCAGCTTGCCCGAGTAGATGCGGCAGAACGTGATCGTGCCGACGAACGGGTCGTCCATGATCTTGAACGCCAGCATCGAGAACGGCGCATCGTCTTTCGCGGGGCGATCGACTTCTTCGTCCGTGTCCGGAATGATCCCCTTGATCGGCGGGCGATCGACTGGATTGGGCAGGTAATCGACGACCGCGTCGAGCAGGGGCTGGACGCCCTTGTTCTTGAACGCCGAGCCGCAGAACACCGGATACCATTTGCCGTTCAGCACGGCCTTGCGCACCAGCCTCTTGAGCGTCGGCACGTCCGGCTCTTGGCCGTCCAGATAGGCGGCCATCGCCTCGTCATCCATCTCGACGGCGGCTTCGACCAGTTCGTTGCGGTATTTGGCGGCGTCCGCCTTCAAGTCTTCCGGGATTTCGACATAGTCGAACTTCGCGCCGAGGCTTTCATCCTTCCAGATGACGCCGCGCATTTCGACCAGATCGACTACGCCCTTGAACGTGCTTTCAATACCGATCGGCAATTGCATCGGCACCGGGTGAACGCCGAGGCGCTCTCTCACATCATTGACGCAGTTGAAAAAGTCGGCGCCCAGCTTGTCCATCTTGTTGGCGAAAATGATGCGCGGGACATTGTACTTGTCGCCCTGGCGCCAGACGTTTTCGGTCTGCGGCTCAACGCCCTGGTTGCCGTCGAGCACGCACACCGCGCCGTCGAGCACGCGCAGGCTGCGTTCCACCTCGATGGTGAAATCGACGTGGCCGGGCGTATCGATGATGTTCAGCCGCTTGCCGTTCCAGAAGCAGGTCGTCGCGGCCGAGGTGATCGTGATCCCCCGTTCCTGCTCCTGCTCCATCCAGTCCATCGTGGCTGCGCCATCGTGGACTTCGCCGATCTTGTGACTCTTGCCGGAATAATAGAGCACGCGCTCCGTGGTCGTGGTCTTGCCGGCGTCGATGTGCGCCATGATGCCGAAATTACGGTAGTCTTCGATCGGGTATTCGCGGGGCATGGGTGTTCTACCAGCGGTAATGCGAGAAGGCGCGGTTGGCTTCGGCCATCCGGTGCGTGTCTTCCCGCTTTTTCACGGCGGTGCCGCGATTGTTTGAGGCGTCGATCAGTTCGCCGGCGAGGCGGTCGATCATGGTGTTTTCGTTGCGCGCGCGCGCAGCCGTCACCAGCCAGCGGATCGCCAGCGCCTTGCGCCGTTCGGGGCGCACTTCCACCGGCACCTGATACGTGGCGCCGCCGACGCGGCGCGAGCGCACTTCGATCGCGGGCGCGACATTGGCCAGCGCGTCATGGAACACTTCCAGCGGCTGCTTCTTGATCTTGCGTTCGACGATATCGAGCGCGCCATAGACGATGGTTTCAGCCACCGACTTTTTGCCCTCGTACATCACGTAGTTCATGAATTTGGTCAGCGTCTCGTCGCCGAATTTCGGATCGGGCAAGACTTCGCGGATTTCGGCGCGGTGGCGGCGTGACATCTTGGTTCTCTCTTATTTCGGACGCTTGGCGCCATAGAGCGAGCGGCGCTTGCGGCGGTTCTTGACGCCTTGGGTGTCGAGCACGCCGCGCAGGATGTGGTAGCGCACGCCGGGCAAATCCTTCACCCGGCCGCCGCGGATCAGCACCACCGAGTGTTCCTGCAAATTATGGCCTTCGCCCGGAATGTAGCAGAGCGATTCAACGCCGGTTTTGGCCAGGCGCACCTTGGCCACCTTCCGCAGCGCCGAGTTCGGCTTCTTCGGCGTGGTGGTGTAGACGCGCGTGCAGACGCCCCGGCGCTGCGGGCTGCCCTGAAGCGCGGGCGTTTTGGAACGCACGACAAGCGGCTTACGCGGCTTGCGGATAAGCTGGTTGATCGTCGGCACGGGCAGTCCTGTATAAACAACGGATGCGCGCCGACGTGTCCCCGAACCTGCCGAAGACGGCCTCAGGTCCGGAAGCAGCGGCGAACGCGCTTTAATATGATCCCCCGGCGAGCCGACGGAAGGCGGCTAGGTATATGGCAAGCGCCGAAGGGTCAAGGTCAATCGGGTGCAAACGATATTGTAAGCTGCGCCGTCTTACCTCGCGCAAGGCTGCCGTCGGGGAGCTCTGGCGCAGCTTTAAAGTAAGCCGAAACGGTGAGTGCCGCACTACCGAAACCCCATCCCTCTGGCCTTTCAGAAATTACCGAGCAGGCGAGCTTGCCATCAGCAAGCACAACACAATTCAGCAAAGCCTGCCCCGCCGTATCCGTCTTTCTCGCCTCGGTCGGATAAGCGCTAGTCAATGTTTCTACCGAGGGTCGGACAAGCCATGTTGGCCGTATAAAGCTTGCTCGCGCGGGCACCGTGGAAGAGGCCGACATAGCGCCCAGGGGCGGCCCAACGATCGGCGCTACCGTATCAACGCGCGCCCGCTCAGTCACTTTCGGCTCGCGATCGGCGTTCGAGGCAGTGGGCGCGGCATGCGGCGCAGCATTTGGCGCTGCGCTGCGCACGGCAGACGGCGCGCTTACCCCATTCACCGCAGTCGGTGCCCCACCCAAGACCACCGGCGTCTCGGCGACGACGGTTTCGACTTGCGCCGCCGATTCACCGGCTGGCACCCCGAGAGTGTTATAGGCGGCGAAGCCGCCAATGTCGAGGATGACAATGCTGGCCGCCGCCAACGCGCGCCATGCGCCACTGTGCTGTTGTTGCGGAGGGACTTCTAGGGTCGGAAGCCTTGCAGGCTGACGCCTTAGCCATTCCTCGACCGTTTCGCGGGTGCTCAACAGCGGCTCAATATCCCGAACCAGCTTGTCCATATCGTTGCGGAAGTCCGGGTCGCGCCGGACCTGTGCAGCGTGGATCGCAGCGAGGCGGCGGAGCGACGGCGGTAGTTCCGACGCGCTTGGCATGGATGCCCCGCCCAGCAGCACCGGCACCACCCGCACGCCTGGCGTGGCGAACGCCGTCTCAATCTCGATCCGCACCAGATCGCCCGGATCGTCCAGCCGCCGGCCGCCGCCCTGATGACGCGCCTCAAGCCAGCGCGGGCCGATCAGCGGCAGGAATATCCGGCACTGCTTGATGACGCCGGAAACGTAGGTGCTGAAATCCTCCCCGAACGGGATCGAGTCCACGTCCTTGAACACGTGGTCCTTGCCGAACTTGGCCTCCAGCCGGTCATAGATGCGCCCGGCCGTGTCGGCGCTATCGTCGCGCCGGTAGCCGATGAAGATCGCGTGCTGCCTGACCGCCATGACTGCCCCCGCGCCTCAACCTAGCGTAAGGGTGAGGGCGGCATAAAGGCCTCATTCGGCCACAGCCCTTGGCGGCCGCCAATGCGCGCCCTGTCATTCTTTCGCCATGGCAAGTCTGCTAGCAGCGGCCCAGGGACGAGACACAGGTGGAGACGCTTTAATGAAAAACTTGAAACTGGCGATCGTCGCGATCAGCTTTGGCGTCGCCGGCGTTGCCCTTGCGCAATCGCCCGGCGGCCCGCCCAGCGGCCCGCCCAGCCCTGCGATGGAAGCCATGCGCGCGGCCTGCAAGGCCGATATGGACAAGCTCTGCGCCGACAAGCACGGCCCCGACATGCGCCAGTGCATGCAGGATAACGCCAGCAAGCTGTCGAAAGAGTGCGCCGACGCCCGCGCCAAACTGGCCGCCTCCATGCCGCCGCGCTAGGCTAAGCAAATATCACTTTGCAGTTAGGAAGCGGGCGGCGTCGCAAGAGTCGCCCGCTTCGTTACCCACCAACGACTTGTGTGCCGGCGCGCCGACCATCTCTATCATTGGAGGGAGCGAAGCACTCGATGCTACCTCACAGCCACTCGCTGAACTTCGTCGTACGCATCAAGAACCTCCTTGATAGCACCTCGCGCCTTGGCGCTCACGGCTCTGTCGCCGTAGTAGTTTTGCCGTTAAAGCGAATCCTAGTGTCTTTGCCGGCCGCAATTGAGCGAAGTATTTGCGGTTCATCCCGACGAATCGGGCGGCTGACCCACTCCCAGATAGACGCTCCGTCGCCGTCTACGCCATTGTCGCGCTCAAATTCATCCTGCCGATTGTAAACTTGATCATCGACCTTGATGTCGTAGGTTTGAACGAAGAGCCAGTCGTCCGAATGATATTGAACGTGCAGCGTTAGTGGACCGACAAAGTCATCCTGTATGCAAAACGTGAGATAGAATCCGTTTTGGTTGACATAAGCGGGCGAGTTCGACGAGCGATAACAAATAGTATTCTTGAAATCATCTTTCTTGCGCGCGAGAGAGCGTAGCGCCTTTGCTTCGGTCAACTTCGCCTTATCGATCGGTGCGCCGGAGTAATCTACTTCAACTTCGTTCCGCGCAGACACAGCGTTCACTGCCCCTACGAGCGGCACCGCTGGCGCGGTCGATGCTGGCGCAACCGGCGTCGTCACAACGGATTCAGCTACCGCTAGAGCTGGCTTACGCCCGGATGACGTTAGAGCGCCTAGCGCAGGCAAACCGAAAAAGGCGAGCAGTAACGCGACGGCTGCACGCTTCCGCGACCTCAAAATGGGCCACGTCTTAAAAGGCCGAAAGATTGCGATGAAGGCTAGGGGAACGCAGATGACCCAAGCGAGAATTAGTGCGCCTTGCAGCACGGACATTCCTCCCCGCGTGAAGATATTCCACAACCTCAGGAAAGCAATAAAAAAGGCCCGGCTCGGGCCGGGCCTTTTTGGATTTATTCTCGCCGACTAGGCGGCGTCGGTCGCTTCCGGCATAGCGGCCTTCTCGGCCGCGGCGGCGGCCTTGGCCTCCAGCGCGGCTTTCTTGGCGGCTTCCTTTTCGCGCGCGATCGCCAGCTTTGCGTCGCGGTCCGCCGCGATCTTCTGGAACCGGCGCAACTGGCCGCCCGTGCCCGCCGGGATCAGGCGCCCGACGATCACGTTTTCCTTGAGGCCTTCGAGCGTGTCGGTCTTGCCGTAGGTGGCCGCCTCGGTCAGCACGCGCGTGGTTTCCTGGAACGACGCGGCCGAGATGAACGAGCGCGTTTGCAGCGAGGCCTTGGTGATGCCCAGCAGCATCGGCTGGGCCGTCGCCGGCGCAAGGCCAAGTTCCTTCACGCGCGCGTTTTCATCCTCGAGATCGAGACTATCGACCGCCTCGCCCTTCAGGAATTCGGTGTCGCCGGCGTCCATCACCTCGACCTTTTGCAGCATCTGGCGAACGATCACCTCGATGTGCTTGTCGTTGATCGGCACGCCCTGCAGCCGGTAGACCTTCTGGATCTCCTCCACGAGGTAGTTGGCCAGCGCTTCGACGCCGAGCACGGACAGGATGTCCTGCGGCGCCGGATTGCCGTCGAGCAGATAATCGCCCTTGATGACGTGATCGCCCTCTTGCACCGCAAGGTGCTTGCCCTTGGCGATCATGTATTCAAACGGCTCGGCGGCCTCGTCGTCCGGCACGATGCGCAGGCGGCGCTTGGCCTTATAGTCCTTGCCGAATTCCACACGGCCATCGATCTCGGCGATGATCGCGTGATCTTTCGGGCGGCGGGCTTCAAACAATTCGGCCACCCGCGGCAGACCGCCCGTGATGTCGCGCGTCTTGGCGCCGCCGGTGGTGATCCGCGCCAGATCCTGGCCGGGCTTGACCTGATCGCCATCGACGACCGACAGGATCGCGCCCATCGGCAGAATGTAGCGCGCATCGGCGCCGTTCGACAGTTTCGCCGGCTTGCCGCCATTCATCACAACGATCGCGGGCTTGAGGTCGATCCCCTTGGGGCTGGCGCGCCAGTCGATGATCACTTTCGAGGAGATGTTGGTCTCTTCGTCCAGCTCGTCGCGGGTCGAGACGTTCTCGACCAGATCCTCGAACTTCACCGCACCGGCGACTTCCGTGATGATCGGCATCGAATAGGGATCGAATTCGGCGATGCGATCGCCGCGGCCCACCTTCTTCTTCTCATCGACCTTCATTCTGGCGCCGAACGGCAGCTTGAAGCTCTGGCGCTCTTTGCCCTCGGCATCGATGATCGCAACCTGCATTGACCGGCCCATCACGATGAGATCGCCATTGGCGTTCTTGATCGTGTTGCGGTTGGTGAACTGGATCACGCCCTCGTGCGCCGCTTCCATCATCGATTGCTCGGCGACCTGCGCCGCGCCGCCGATGTGGAACGTGCGCATGGTGAGCTGCGTACCCGGCTCGCCGATCGATTGGGCCGCGATGACGCCCACCGCCTCGCCGATATTGACCTGCGTGCCGCGCGCAAGATCGCGGCCATAGCAGGCGCCGCACACGCCGTTGCGCGCTTCGCACGTCAGCACGGAGCGCACTTTTACCGATTGCACCGCCGCATCCTCGATCGCCACGCAGATGTCTTCGTCCAGCAACGCGCCGGCCGGGGCAATGATCTCGCGCGAACGCGGATCGACAATATCCAACGCCGCAGTGCGGCCCAGAACGCGCGTGCCGACAGAGACCACGGTTTCGGCGCCATCGATCACGGCGCGGATTTCGATGCCCTGATCGGTGCCGCAATCGTCTTCCGTGATGATGCAATCCTGCGCGACATCGACCAGACGGCGCGTGAGATAGCCTGAGTTCGCGGTCTTCAAGGCGGTGTCGGCCAGGCCCTTACGGGCGCCGTGCGTGGAGTTGAAGTACTCCTGCACGGAAAGGCCTTCCTTGAAGTTCGAGATAATCGGGGTCTCGATGATCGAACCGTCCGGACGGGCCATCAGCCCGCGCATGCCGGCCAATTGCTTCATCTGGTTCTTCGAGCCGCGCGCGCCCGAGTGGGCCATCATGAAGATCGAGTTGAGATCGCCCGCCTCGCCCTTCCTGTGCTTTTCGGGCCGTTCGGCCTCGGCCATCATCGCATCGGCCACCTTGTCCGTGCATTTGGACCAGGCGTCGACAACCTTGTTGTATTTCTCGCCCTTGGTGATCAAACCGTCGGCGTATTGCTGTTCATACTCGGACACGAGCTTGCGGGTGTCCTCGACCAGCGTCGCTTTCGCGCGCGGCACGATCATGTCGCCCATGCCGAACGAAATGCCGGCCTTGCAGGCCTCGCGAAAACCCAGCGCCATCAGCCGGTCGGCGAAGATCACCGTCGCCTTCTGGCCGCAGAACCGATAGACGATGTCGATCAGATTGCCGATCTCCTTCTTGGTCATCAGCGTATTGACGACTTCCGGGCCCAGCTTCGCATTCTTCGGCAACACTTCGGCGATCTTCATCCGCCCCGGCGTAGTCTTCACCGTGAGCCGCACAGGATTGTCTTTGTCATCGACGGTTTCGAAGCGCGATGTGATCTTTGCATGCAGCGAAACGAGGCCCGCATCCAGCGCGTGCTCGATCTCGCCCATGTCGGAATAAATTCCGCCTTCGCCGACTTCGCCGTCCTTCATTGTCGATAGGTAATAAAGGCCCAGCACGATATCCTGCGACGGCACGATGATCGGGCGCCCGTTCGCCGGCGACAGGATGTTGTTCGTGCTCATCATCAGCACGCGCGCTTCCAACTGCGCCTCCAGCGACAGCGGCACGTGGACGGCCATCTGGTCGCCGTCGAAGTCGGCGTTGAACGCCGCGCAGACGAGCGGGTGGAGCTGGATCGCCTTGCCTTCAATCAGCTTGGGTTCAAACGCCTGAATACCGAGGCGGTGCAAGGTCGGCGCGCGGTTGAGCAGAACCGGATGCTCGCGAATGACCTCTTCCAGAACATCCCACACTTCGGGGCGTTCTTTTTCCACCATCCGCCGCGATTGCTTCACTGTGCCGGAAAGGCCCTTCGCGTCCAGCCGCGCGTAAATGAACGGCTTGAACAGTTCGAGCGCCATCTTCTTCGGCAAGCCGCATTGGTGCAGCTTGAGTTCGGGACCGACCACGATCACCGAGCGGCCCGAATAATCGACGCGCTTGCCGAGCAAATTCTGCCGGAAGCGGCCCTGCTTGCCCTTCAGCATGTCGGCAAGCGACTTCAGCGGACGTTTGTTGGCGCCCGTGATCACGCGGCCGCGGCGGCCGTTGTCGAACAGCGCATCGACGGCTTCCTGCAACATCCGCTTTTCATTGCGGATGATAATGTCCGGCGCGCGCAATTCCATCAGCCGCTTCAGGCGGTTGTTGCGGTTTATCACGCGGCGGTAGAGATCGTTCAGGTCCGAGGTGGCGAACCGGCCGCCGTCGAGCGGCACGAGCGGACGCAGTTCCGGCGGGATGACCGGCACCACCGTGAGGATCATCCACTCCGGCTTGTTGCCGGATTTGACGAACGCTTCGACCAGCTTGAGGCGCTTGGCCAGCTTCTTCGGCTTCAGCGCGGTCGTGGCTTCCGCAATGCCTTTGCGCAAGTCTTCCGCTTCTTTTTCGAGGTTGAGCGCGCTCAGCAATTCGCGGATCGCTTCGGCGCCGATCAAGGCGGTGAAGCTGTCCTCGCCGTAATCGTCCTGCGCCTTGATATAATCTTCTTCGGTCAGAAGCTGGCGCGCCATCAAAGGCGTCAGGCCCGGTTCGATGACGATGTATTGCTCGAAATAGAGCACCCGCTCGATGTCCTTGAGCGGCATGTCCAGCATCATGCCGATCCGGCTCGGCAGCGATTTCAGAAACCAGATGTGCGCGACAGGCGCGGCCAGTTCGATATGGCCCATACGCTCGCGCCGTACGCGCTGGAGCGTGACTTCAACGCCGCACTTTTCGCAGATGATGCCCTTGAACTTCATCCGCTTGTACTTGCCGCAGAGGCATTCGTAATCCTTGATCGGCCCGAAAATGCGCGCGCAGAAAAGCCCGTCGCGTTCAGGCTTGAACGTGCGGTAATTGATCGTCTCCGGCTTCTTGATCTCGCCGTACGACCAAGACTTGATCTGATCCGGGCTTGCGATCGAAATCTTGATCTCGTCGAACACCGGCGCGATCGGCTGGTTGCCGAACACGTTCATCAGATCCTGGTTCATCATGTTCATCGGGTCGTCCTGTTGCTTGTGCTTCCCCGTTTCCGGGGAAGCTGTCCGCGGGGCGGACTGAAGGGGGGCCCTCCGGCTCGCTCCGCTCGCCACCTCCCCCGCAAGCGGGGGAGGACGATGTTATTTCACTTCCGGCGGCTCGGCCGTTTCGGTCAGTTCGACGTTCAGGCTCAAGGAGCGCATTTCCTTGACCAGCACGTTGAAGCTTTCCGGAATGCCCGCCTCGAACGTATCGTCGCCGCGCACGATCGCCTCGTAGACTTTCGTGCGGCCGGCGACGTCGTCCGATTTCACAGTCAGCATTTCCTGCAGTGTGTAGGCCGCGCCGTAAGCTTCCAGCGCCCACACCTCCATTTCGCCGAAGCGCTGCCCGCCGAATTGCGCCTTCCCGCCCAACGGCTGCTGAGTGACCAGCGAATAAGGCCCGATCGAGCGCGCGTGGATCTTGTCGTCCACCAAATGGTGCAGCTTCAGCATGTAGATGTAGCCGACGGTGACGGCGCGCTTGAACTGCTCGCCCGTGAGGCCGTCGCGCAGCATCACCTGACCGCTCTCTGAAAATCCTGCCTGCCGCAGCATCGCGCGGATATCGGCGTCCTTGGCGCCGTCGAACACCGGCGTGGCGATCGGAATGCCGTGTTCGACATTCTTGGCCAGTTCGTGGAGTTCGTCTTCGTCGGTGGGCAGTTCGGCCCCATCGCCGTAAAGCTCCGTGAGCTTCTTGCCGAGGACCTTCTTGTCCTGCGTGGTTTCGTAGGCCTCAAGCGCTTGGCGCACCTGCTTGCCCAGGCCCGCGCAGGCCCAGCCAAGGTGGGTTTCCAGAATCTGACCCACATTCATCCGCGAAGGCACGCCGAGCGGATTGAGCACGACATCGACATGCGTGCCGTCATCGAGGAACGGCATGTCTTCGACCGGCACGATCTTGGAGATGACGCCCTTGTTGCCGTGACGGCCGGCCATCTTGTCACCCGGCTGCAGCTTGCGCTTCACCGCGACGAACACCTTGACGACCTTCATCACGCCGGGCGGCAGTTCGTCGCCGCGCTGGAGCTTGTCGACCTTGTCGTTGAAGCGCGCGTCGAGGCGCTTCTTGGCCTCGTCGTATTGCTTCTTCAGCCCCTCGATCTCGTGCATCGCACGCTCGTTTTCGAGGCCGATCTGCCACCATTGCCCCTTGGAGTAATGCTCAAGCATTTCCTCGGTGACCGGGCCCTTCTTGAACCCGCGCGGGCCGGCGACCGCCGGCTTGCCGAGCAGTATCTTGTGCAGGCGCCCATAGATGTTGCGCTCGAGGATCGTAAGCTCGTCGTCGCGGTCCTTGGCCAGGCGTTCGATTTCCGAACGCTCGATCAGCATCGCGCGCTGATCTTTTTCCACGCCGTGGCGGTTGAACACGCGCACTTCCACGACCGTGCCCTGCACGCCCGGCGGAAGACGCAAGCTGGTGTCGCGCACGTCCGAGGCCTTTTCGCCGAAGATCGCGCGCAGAAGCTTTTCTTCCGGCGTCATCGGGCTTTCACCCTTCGGCGTCACCTTGCCGACAAGGATATCGCCCGGCAGGCATTCGGCGCCGATAGCGACGATGCCGGCTTCGTCGAGGTTGCGCAGCGCTTCTTCGCCGACATTCGGGATGTCGCGGGTGATTTCTTCCGGGCCTAGCTTTGTGTCGCGGGCGGAGACTTCGAATTCCTCGATGTGGATCGAGGTGAACACGTCGTCGCGCACAATGCGCTCGCTGATCAGGATCGAATCTTCAAAGTTATACCCGTTCCACGGCATGAACGCGACGAGCACGTTGCGGCCGAGCGCCAGTTCGCCAAGTTCGGTCGAGGGGCCGTCGGCGATGATGTCGCCTTCATGCACTTCCTCGCCGACCTTCACGATCGGGCGCTGCGTGATGCAGGTGTTCTGGTTGCTGCGCTGGAACTTCAGCAGACGGTAGATATCGACGCCCGGCTTGGAGGAATCCTTCTCCGCCGTGGCGCGAACCACGATCCGCTGGCTGTCCACCTGCTCGACGATGCCCACGCGCCGGGCAGTGATCGCGGCGCCGGAATCGCGCGCAACCACGCCTTCCATGCCGGTGCCGACGATCGGGGCTTCCGTCTGCAACAGCGGCACGGCCTGGCGCTGCATGTTCGAGCCCATCAGCGCGCGGTTAGCGTCATCGTTCTCCAGGAACGGGATCAGCGCCGCGGCCACGGACACCACCTGCTTGGGCGACACGTCGATGAAATCGACATCGGCGAGCGGGATCATCGTGGCTTCGCCGTTTTCACGGCCTTGCACGAAATCGTCGGTCAGAACGCCCTTATTGTTGCGCGTAGCGTTGGCCTGGGCGATCTTGTGCTTGGCCTCTTCCATCGCCGACAGGTAGATGATCTCGTCGGTCAGCTTGCCGTTGATCACCTTGCGGTACGGGCTTTCGATGAAGCCGTATTTGTTCACGCGCGCATGTGTGGCGAGGTAGTTGATCAGGCCGATATTCGGCCCTTCCGGCGTTTCGATCGGGCAGATCCGGCCGTAATGCGTCGGGTGCACGTCGCGCACTTCAAAGCCGGCGCGCTCGCGGGTGAGACCGCCCGGGCCGAGCGCCGAGAGCCGGCGCTTGTGGGTGATTTCCGACAGCGGATTGGTCTGGTCCATGAACTGCGACAACTGCGACGAGCCGAAGAACTCACGCACCGAGGCCGCGACCGGCTTGGCGTTGATCAGATCGTGCGGCATCACGGTCTCGATATCGACCGAACTCATCCGCTCCTTGATCGCCCGCTCCATCCGCAACAGGCCGACGCGATACTGATTTTCCATCAGTTCGCCGACCGAGCGCACGCGCCGGTTTCCGAGATTGTCGATGTCATCGATTTCGCCGCGCCCATCGCGCAGTTCGGTCAGCGTCTTCATCACCGCGACAATGTCGTCGCGGCGCAGGATGCGCACTTCGTCCGACACTTCGAGGCCGAGGCGCATGTTCATCTTCACACGGCCGACGTCGGAGAGATCGTAGCGCTCGGGATCGGAGAACAGGCCGTTAAACAGCGTTTCGCCGGTCTCGATCGTCGGCGGCTCGCCCGGACGCATGACGCGGTAGATGTCAAACAGCGCTTGTTCGCGGGTGGCGTTCTTGTCGAGGTGCAGCGTGCTGCGGATGTACGGACCGATTGAAACGCCGTCGATGTCGAGAACCGGCAGTTCGTCCACGCCCATTTCGACGAGCGAGGCGATTACTTCGTGGGTTAGCGCGTCGCCGGCTTCGACAAAAATTTCGCCGGTGTCGGCGTTGACGATGTCTTCAGCCGCGTATTTCTCGACCAGTTCTTCGCTCGGGACCAGGATTTCGCGCACGCCGTCCTCGGCCAGCTTGTTGGCCTGGCGCGCGGAAATCTTTTCACCGCCGGGGGCGACGACGCGGCCGGTTTTTTCATCGACCAGATCGAAGCTCGGCTTGGCGCCGCGCCAGCGTTCCGGCCGGAATTTCAGCGCCCAACCGCGCGGCGTGCGGCGATAATGTATGGTATCGTAAAACGCGCCGAGAATGTCTTCGGCGCTCATGCCAAGAGCATAGAGCAGCGTCGTTGCCGGCAGCTTGCGCTTCCTATCGATGCGGACGAACAAGATGTCCTTGGCGTCGAATTCGAAATCGAGCCATGAACCGCGATACGGGATGATCCGCGCCGCGAACAGCAATTTTCCCGAAGCGTGCGTCTTGCCCTTGTCGTGATCGAAGAACACGCCCGGCGAACGGTGCATCTGCGAGACGATCACCCGCTCGGTGCCGTTGATGATGAACGTGCCCTTGTCGGTCATCAGCGGGATATCGCCGAGATAGACGTCCTGCTCCTTGATGTCCTTTACCGACTTGGCGCCCGTAGCCTCGTCGCTTTCAAACACGATCAGGCGCAGCTTCACCTTCAGCGGCGCGGCGAAAGTGATGTCGCGCTGCTGGCATTCCTCGACGTCGAATTTCGGCTCCTCGAACTCGTAGGAGACGTATTCGAGCACGGCGCGCTCGGAAAAGTCCTTGATCGGAAACACCGAGCGGAACACCGCCTCAATGCCCTGGTCTGCGCGTTTGCCGGACTTCACGTCCTTTTGCAGGAATTGCTCGTAAGAGCTTTTTTGAACCTCAATCAGGTTCGGCATCGCCCCCGCTTCCGGGATTTTGCCGAACGATTTGCGAATGCGCTTTTTGCTGTTGTAGCTCAGAGCCATTGCTCGCCGCTCTCCTGCCGCTTCGCGTAAGTCCCGCCGCCAGGACTCGCGCCGCTTCTATTCGCCGCTCGCGCCCCCGAAGGGCGCTCAATCCGCAAAAACCCCGCTGGCGAAAGAGGTCTCTGCCGCGTCACACACAAAACGACGCGAAAGGCGCGCGCACGGCCCCGGAGAGCCGCGCGCGCTCACTTCGTTATTTGTTACTTCAACTCGACCTTGGCGCCGGCCTTTTCGAGTTGGGCCTTGAACTTCTCGGCGTCGGCCTTGTTCACGCCTTCCTTAACGGGCTTGGGCGCGCCTTCCACAAGGTCCTTGGCTTCCTTGAGGCCGAGATTGGTGATCGCGCGAACTTCCTTGATCACTTCGATCTTCTTGTCGCCGGCCGCCGCCAGCACGACGGTGAACTCGGTCTTTTCTTCCGTTGGCGCGGCCGCAGCCGCCCCGCCGCCTACCGCAGCAACCGCAACGGGAGCTGCGGCCGAAACGCCCCACTTCTCTTCGAGAAGTTTGGACAATTCGGCGGCTTCCATGACGGTGAGCGACGATAGATCGTCGGCAATTTTTTCGAGTTTAGACATAAGATGACGTCCTTTTAGTTCAATAGGTTCACATCAGGCGTCGCGAACGCGACGATGCATTGGCCGTCAGGCGGCCTCTTTGGTGGCGTAAGCGTTGATCACGCGGGCCAATTGGCCCGCCGGCGCCGCCAGAACCCCCGCGACCTTCGTCGCCGGCGCCTGGATGAGGCCGATGATCTTGCCGCGCAGCTCATCGAGCGAGGGCAAGGTCGCGAGCGATTGAACGCCCTTCTGATCGAGCAAATCCGGCCCGAGAAGCGCGCCGACAACGACGAACTTCTCCTTTTCCTTGGCGAAGGCGACCGCGATTTTCGGCGCGGAAACGGGGTCTTCGCTATAGGCGATCGCCGTCGGCCCTTCGAACAGCTTGGCACCTTGAGCGCCAGGCGTGCCGTCGAGTGCGATTTTGGCGAGCCGGTTTTTCACCACTTTGAGGCCCGCGCCCGCCGTTTTGAGGCGCACGCGCAGCGTCGTCAGTTCCGCGACCGTCAAACCGGCGTAGTGGCCTACGACCACCACGCCAGCGGAGGCGAAGATACCTTTAAGGTCTTCTACCGCCTCGGTTTTTTCGGCACGGTCCATAGTTACTCCTTCGACGCGGGCCGCCCTTCCGGGCGGGTCCGCAGGATTGGCGCTGGCGAACGCCCAAACCCCAAAGCAGAGGGGCGTCCCGAAGGAACAGGGCGCGCTACCAGCACGATCATCCTGTCCCAGGCCCTTGCGCCGAGGGAAAAGGCCGGGCCTGATAGGGTCCGGGCGATTCCGCCGAAACTTAAGCTCTGTCTCCTGCTGGCCCTTCAAAAGGATTAAGCCCGCCTGCCGTAAAGTTGAACGAATTCAAGACTTTACGATTGACGGGCGCCTGCATTCTCGGACAGGGGCGGCGCAAACCTTACAAGCTGAAGGCGCACGCCGCCGTTACGCCAGCCCGAAGGCCGGCGAAGCCGGGCCTTATGCAGCCTCTTTGCAGGCTCTGCAAGGGGCCTCATTACGCATTTGCAGCAAGATATTCAGAGGCTCGTGAAAAGGCGCGCAAACCCCTAAAAGTCTGCGCGCCTTCCCTGACTTGCCCCCAACTATTGAGCGGCGATGGCGCTCGACGGGTCGATGCGCACCCCCGGGCCCATCGTCGAGGAAAGCGCCACCTTTCGCACGAACGTTCCCTTTGCGCCCGCGGGTTTGGCTTTCATCACCGCATCGATCAGGGCGCGGGCGTTTTCGCGAATGGCGTCCTCGGAAAAGCTCGCCTTGCCGATGCCGGCCTGCAGAATGCCGGCTTTTTCGACGCGGAACTCGACCGCGCCGCCCTTGGCGTCTTTTACCGCCTTGGCGACATCGGCGGTGACGGTGCCGACTTTCGGATTCGGCATCAGGCCGCGCGGGCCCAGCACCTTACCCAGCCGGCCGACCTTGGCCATCATGTCCGGCGTGGCGATCAGGCGATCGAAATTGATCTTGCCTTCGTTGATCTGCGCGAACAGATCGTCGTCGCCAACAATGTCGGCGCCGGCGGCGCGGGCTTCGTCAGCCTTTTTGTCCTTCGCGAACACGGCGACGCGCAACACCTTGCCCGTGCCGTGCGGCAGCGAGCAGACGCCGCGCACTTGTTGATCCGGATATTTCGGATCGACGCCGAGGTTCAGCGCCAGTTCGATCGTTTCGTCGAATTTGGCCGTGGCGCGCGATTTCACCAATTTCACGGCATCGGGCAGAGCGTGCAGCTTGCGCGGGTCGATGCCTTCGCGGGCTTTCGCGGTGCGTTTGGGCAGCTTGCTCATGACTTCACCTCGATGCCCATCGAGCGCGCCGTACCCATGATGATGGACGTCGCCGCTTCGATATCCTGAGCGTTCAGATCCTTCATCTTCTTCTGGGCGATCTCGGCGCATTGCGCCTTGGTGACCGTGCCCACGACATTCCGGCCCGGCAGTTTGCTGCCGCCGCCCGGCTTCTTGCCGGTGGGCAGCTTGGCGGCTTTCTTCAGGAAGAAGCTCGCCGGGGGCGTCTTGATGTCGAAGGTGAAGCTCTTGTCCTGGTAGTACGTAATGACCACCGGACAGGGCATGCCCTTTTCCATGTCCTGCGTGCGGGCGTTAAACCCCTTGCAGAATTCCATGATGTTGAGCCCGCGCTGACCGAGCGCCGGGCCGATCGGGGGCGACGGATTGGCCGCCGCAGCCGGAACCTGGAGCTTAATCTGCCCCATAATCTTCTTCGCCATATAAGCCTCTCGCTTAACGCCGGACGATCGCTAAACCGCCAGACCTGAGTGGATGCGTGGTGCGGGCCAAAGAAACCCTCCCACGCGGAAGCGGCGCTCTTTATAGAAGCAGGCCGGCAATGTCCACGGGGGCCTTGGCGGGTAGCAGCTCGATTCTTTGATGGAGCGCCTACTCCTGAGCGACCCCGCCACTCGTAACCCTCGGATGCAAGGGCTGCACTTGGCCGATACTGTTGCGAAAGTCGGCGAGGTTGGCGGGTTTCCGTCTTTTGAAGGAATACGCGGCGGCGGCTTGATCACCGGCAGCGCACGCTGCCTGGGTTTCCAGCTTGGCTCTATGCAGCGACCATCGCCGGCCCCGGCG
>DASZPV010000191.1:0-9514 GCA_035549875.1 Caulobacterales bacterium | reverse complement strand
AACGCGTTGAGCTTGTTGCCGTCGAGATCGCGGAAATAGGCGGCGTAGAAGCCGCCAAAGCGTTCGCCGGGCGGGCCTTCGTCCGTGCCGCCCATCGAGAGGGCCAGATTGTAGATGCGATCGACCTGCTCCCTGTCCTTGGCCATGAAGGCGGACATGCAGCCATTGCCGACGCAGGCTGGCTTGCCGTCAAACGGTTTCGCGATGCCGAAGCCCGCCTTGCCTGGCGCGCCCCAGGCGATGAAGCGCTCGCTCCCCATCATGCGCGAGACGCCGAGTTCCGCCGCGATCGCGTCATAGAACTTGCCGGCGCGCTCCAGATCGTTCGTCCCCATCGTCACATAGCCAAGCATTGCCGGTCTCCTTCCGCTACAAGATGGAGTATCAGAGGTGCGCCGGTTCTGGAACAGGAAGGGCGCGAGTGCGGAGGGGGCAGGCGTGGACTATCTTGCAAGGATGATCGCCCAACTCGGGTTCAATGAATGGCTGTCGCTGGCTTCCGCGCTGGTGGCGTTCATATCGTTCATGCTGTCGCGCGCGGCGGTTCGCCGGCAGGAGGCGATGCAGTTTGAATCCCTGCGCGCCGATCAGGACGGGCGCCTCATAAGCTGGGCCGACGATGCGATCACCGCCATCGCCGACGCCCAGCGTCATTGCCGCGATCAGAAGAACGGCCTGCTGACCGGGGATGAAGCCAAGCGCAATTGCAGCGAATTGCGCACGCGGATGTCGGCCTTGCTCGATCGCGGCCGGCTGTTCTTTCCCAACCAGCCCGACAGCGCCGGCGAAGAGCCCGAGCAGGCCGCAGAAGCTGCGTATGTCGGCCAGTCCCAGCCGGCGATCGACGCGCTCTATAACGCCTATCGGATCATTTCCGATCTGGGGCGGACGTTGCCGCTATCGCCCGCCGAAGCCGTGAATGCGGTGGTCGCTCAACGGCGGCGGTTTGTCTCCGAGGTCTTCAGATCCGTCGATCCCCGCCGGCGTCAGGCCGCGCTTGATGCGCTGGCGAGCCAGGCCGGCGCCCAGCGCCGCTGAGTTATGTGGTGGATGGCTGCTGAGAGCCCACTGCCTTGACGGAACCGTCAAAAACCGGTCGAAAGCGGGCCTTCTCAGCCTTCCACCCCTGTCCGGAGCCCTATCATGCGCGTCTATTATGACCGCGACGCCGATCTTGGCCTCATCCTTGAAAAGAAGATCGCGATCGTAGGCTATGGCTCCCAGGGCCACGCGCATGCGCTGAATCTGCGCGATTCCGGCGTGAAGGACATCACCGTGGCGCTCAAGGCCGGCTCGGCCAGCGCCAAGAAGGCCCAGGCCGAAAAGCTGAAGGTCGCCACCGTCGCGGAAGCGGCCAAGTATGCCGACATCATCATGATCCTCGCGCCCGACGAGGTGCAGGCCGATATCTACAATGCCGACATCGCCCCGGCGATGAAGGCGGGCAAGACGCTGCTGTTCGGCCACGGCCTTAACGTGCATTTCAACCTGATCGCGCCGCCGGCTTCGGTGGACGTGGGCATGGTCGCGCCGAAAGGGCCCGGCCACACGGTGCGCGGCGAATATCTAAAGGGCGGCGGCGTTCCGTGTCTTGTCGCCGTCGCGCAGAATGCTTCGGGCAAGGCGCTCGAAACGTCGCTGGCCTGGGCCTCCGCCGTCGGCGGCGGGCGCGCGGGCGTTATCGAAACCACGTTCCGCGATGAATGCGAAACCGATCTGTTCGGTGAGCAGGTGGTGCTGTGTGGCGGCCTGGTCGAACTAATCCGCGCCGGTTTTGAAACGCTGACGGAGGCCGGCTATCCGCCGGAGATGGCGTATTTCGAATGCCTGCACGAAGTGAAGCTGATCGTGGATCTGATCTACGAAGGCGGCATCGCCAACATGAATTATTCGATCTCCAACACCGCCGAATACGGCGAATACGTTACCGGCCCGCGCATCGTGACGGCCGAGACCAAAGCCGAAATGAAGCGCGTGCTGGCCGATATCCAGTCCGGCCGTTTCACGCGCGACTGGATGATTGAAAACAAGGTGGGTCAGCCATCGTTCAAGGCCATGCGCCGGCGCAGCGCCGAACATCCGATCGAAGAAGTAGGCGGCCAGCTACGCGCCATGATGCCGTGGATCGGCAAGAACAAGCTGGTCGATAAAGAGCGGAACTAGGATCGTCGGCTCCAGCGTGGTATTTGTACCATCCTGGAGCTTAGTATGGACGTGAAAACGGCGGTCGCGTTGGCCAAAGACTATATCAAGCAGATATTCGCCGAGGAGGGTATTGGAGACCTCGGCTTGGAAGAGGTCATGTTTGATGATCGGCAAGGCGTCTGGCAGATAACGCTAGGTTTCTCCCGAGCGTGGGACCGAAATCCGGTACTACCGCCGCGCCGCGAGTATAAAGTCGTTGCTGTCGCCGAAGACGGGAAGGTGTTGTCAGTAAAGCACCGTCTCACGGCTTCTGCGTGAGCAGCAGGGCGCTTTTGCTCGATACGCAACTTTTGGTGATTCTGCTCGTCGGCCTGACATCCAAAGACTTAATCGCCAAACACAAACGGCTTCGCGCCTACGCCATTTCGGATTTTGAGTTGCTTGAGAATATGGTGCGGTCGGCCCGACAGATTGTCGTAACGACTAACGTGTTCACCGAAGCGTCGAACTTGGCGCGGCAAACACCCGAGCCCGACAGTACCAGGATCGGCGAGACTTTTAGGCTTGTCGCTCAGCGCGCCGAGGAGCGACATATGCCGACAAGGGATGCCGTAAATACCAACTCGTTCCTCACGCTAGGATTGGCAGACTCAGTGGCTTTGGAGTGCGCGGAAGGGACTACGCTCCTGACCGCTGATCTCGACCTTCATATAGCTGCAGCTAAACGAGGGATTAAGTCGGTGAATTTCAATCATTCGCGGGAGCAGGTTTAGCGCCTGCGCTCCAGCGCATTACCCCGTTTGACGCGTGCGACCGTACTGGCGCGGTAGCGCGCCAAGAAAACCGCCGCCGAATAAGCGGGTCCCGCGCTTGTTTGAAACGACCGAAATATGCGATCAGCGGGCATGGTTTCCCGTCCTCCCATTCCCGCGCCGCCTTATCGCGGCGGATGCCTTTGCGGTGCGGTGCGCTATCGCATCGAGGCGCGTCCGCTTTCGGTCAATGCGTGCCATTGCGAGGATTGCAAGAAACTCTCCGGCGCGACCAATCTGCTGATGGTGCTGGCGGCGCGCGATCGCTTCGTCAAAGAAAAAGGCGACACGCAGGTGTTTCGCAAAACCGCCGATAGCGGGCGCGCCGTGGATATCGTGCGCTGCGCCGCATGCGGCACGCGGCTCTGGCATGAGCCGCTGGTCGGCGCCGAATATGTTCTCATCGCCGCCGGCACGCTGGACGATGCAAGCTGGGCGATTCCGACCATGCACATATGGACCAGCCGGGCCGAGCCGAATATTTCATTCGCTCCCGATGCGCTGATCGTTGAAGGCCAGCCGCCGGATCGCAAGGGCGCGATCGACGCGTTCAAACGCATTTACGGATGAACCGTCCGCCCTTGCATCTCGGCTTTCTGGCTTCGCATGGCGGCAGCGGCATGCGCGCGGTGCTTGAGGCGGCGGAAGCGGGCGCGCTGCCGGCCGAAGGCGTGCTGATGATTTCCAACAATGAGAAGGCCGAGGCCCATGACGTCGCCGCCGCGTTTGGCGTGCCGAGCGTGACGCTCAACGCCAAGCGTGCGGGCGGCGAGGACGCGCTCGACATCGCGATCGCCGACGGGCTCAGCCGCGCCGGCGCCGATCTGATCGTGCTCTCGGGCTATATGCGCCTAATCGGGCCCGAAACGCTGAGGCGGTTTCCGCGCCGCATTCTCAACATCCATCCCGCGCTGCTGCCGAAATTCGGCGGCAAGGGCATGTACGGTGATCTCGTGCACGGGGCGGTGCTCGCGGCGGGCGAAAAGGCGTCCGGCGCCAGCGTGCACTTGGTCGATGATCAGTACGACCATGGCCGGGTGCTGATGCAGCGCGAGGTTCCCGTGCTGGCTGGGGACGATCTGGCCGCGCTGCGCGCCCGCGTCCGCGCGGCGGAAGGGCCGCTCTACGTCGAGGCGCTGACCGCCATCGCCGCGGGCGCCATCGACCTGGACGGTTGAAGCGCGCTTGGGGCGTCTGCCCGCCGCCGCTTTCCCCTTACGACTGTTACCATTTGTTAAGCCGGGTCCGGACGGGGACCATTCCTGCAAATTGGCCGGTGGCGAAGGACGGGCAGATGAAACGAGTTTTAGCGTTGGCCGCGATGACGGCGGCATTGGCCGGGTGCTCGACCGGACTGTTCCAATCCGCCGTGCCTAACACATTGCCGGGTACGCCGGCAGCGTCGGTGCCGCCGCCGGCCGCTGCGCCGGTAACGCCCATATCGTCGGCGCCGGTCGCATCGGTCTCGACCTCGCCTGCGGAAACCGTGCGGCTCGACGCGCGCGATCAGGGGCTGCTGGACGCCGACCGGAGCTTCGCCGGCGCTGTGCTGGATCACGGCCTTGGCGCCGGCCTGGCCGCGATCGTCGAAGCGGACGCCACGGTGCTGACGCCAGCCGGGGCATTCGTCGGCGCCGACCAGATTCGCACCGGGCTGCGCCCTGGCGCAAATGCCGGCCAATTGTTCTGGATTCCGGAAAAGGCCTCGACCGGCGCTTCAGCCGATTACGGGTCCACCTCCGGACGCTACGTGCAGGTGCTGCGCGGGGCCGAAGCGGTGCAGGGGCGCTATGTCACCGTGTGGCGCAAGGACGCCGCCAGCCGCTGGCGGATTGTATCGACGACGGCGATGCCGGTTCGCATCGCCGCGCCCGTCGCAACGACGGCGCCCGCTGCGGCCCCGCCCGCCAAGAAGCCCGTCCGCCGCTAGTTGACGGCGCGCGCGCGTCTACCTACGCCGCATCCACGCCCGCGCCCAAAGCGCCCCAAGGGCAGGAGGGATCGCGCGTGAGCCGCCGCCAAAGCCTGACCGTCGAAGGCCGCAATCTGGCGGTTCATCTGCATCGCGGCGATCTGCCGGATGATCTTAACCTCGGCCCGGTGATCGCGGTCGATACCGAAACGCTCGGCCTTTCGCTGGCGCGCGACAGGCTTTGCCTGGTGCAGCTCACCGATGGGCAGGGCGATGTGCATCTCGTGCAGCTCGACCGCGCCAGCTATGACGCGCCGCGCCTGAAGGCCGTGCTCGGAGATCCAAATAAGCTGAAGATATTTCATTTCGCGCGCTTCGACATGGCAATGGTTTCGCGCGATCTAGGCGTGCTCTGCGCGCCGGTCTATTGCACGAAAATCGCGTCCAAACTGGTGCGCACCTACACCGACCGCCACGGTCTCAAGGAACTGGTCAAGGAGCTGATCGGCAAGGACCTTTCGAAGGAACAGCAAAGTTCGGACTGGGGCGCGGCCGAGCTTTCCGATTCCCAACTCGCCTATGCGGCGATGGACGTCGTTCATCTACATGTCATAAGGGAAAAACTGGAGGCGATGTTGGTCCGCGAGGGGCGGACCGCCCTCGCCGAGGCCTGCTTTGCCTTTCTCCCGGTCCGCGTCGCCCTCGACCTGGCCGGCTGGGAGGAAATGGATATCTTCGCGCATTCATAACGGGTGTTGTCGCCAGCACCCGCGCCTTGCTTCCGCCCCGGATCACAGCCTATCTCCCTTAGGCGAACCATTCACAGCGGAGCGCTACCTTACGGCCATGACCGCCGCGTACGCCGCCCCCAGTCAGGGCCACATGGACCTGAGCCCGCGCCGCGCGCTTACGCTTGCGCAGGCGAGACGCCGTACGGCGTTGGTCAGGGCCTGGCGGTGGTTCTGTACGGGCATGGCGGGGCTGATGGCGTTTTCGATCGTTGGATCGGCGATCTGGCGGTCGAGCCTGCCTGGGTTCATGGGCGACGGCCTGCCCACGGTCAATTCGCCGCGGATGATTAATCCTCGGTTCACCGGCAGGGGTCCGAACGCCTACGTGGTCACCGCCGAGAGCGCCATGCGCCGGTCAGGCATTTCGCAGCTCGTCGATCTCGACAAGCCCAGCTATTCCAGTAAGGGCGGCATGAACGTCCGCGCGCCAAGCGGTATTTACGATCCGGGAAAGCAGACGCTCGATCTTGCCGGCGGCGTTATCTTCACCGACGTTAACGGCAACAGGTTTGAAACACCTACCGCCCATATAGACGCCAATTCCGGTCTGGCCACGGGCGCCCAGACGCTCAGCGGCGCCGGACGTTTTGGCGATGTGCAATCGAAAGGCTTCGAGCTTGGCGGCAACGGCAATACACTCCGCATGACGGGCGGCGTAAGCGGCACAATCAAGGGGTCCTCAAATTGAGGTTCAGGATTTTTGCACTCGCCTGCGGCGCGCTGATCGCCGCTTCGTCTAGCGTGCAGGCGCAGCTTTCCTCGCGTGGCGGACCGATCAGCTACAGCGCCAACAATCTGGAATACCAGGATCAGAACCGGGTGATGATCCTGACCGGGAATGTCGATCTCACGCAGGGATGCGCCCGCATGCAGTCGGATAAACTGACGCTGTATTTCAAGCCGACCGCCAGCCAGACCGCGTCGGCGGGCATGGCCAGCGGCGACATCGATCACATCATCGCCGAAGGCGAGGTGCATTTTGTGCGTCCCGACCTCGATCAGCGCGCGCGCGGCGATCGGGCCGAGTATCTGGCCGCCACCGATGCGGTGACAATGACGGGCAATGTCGTGCTGACCAACACCAGCGGCGTGCTGCGCGGAGACAGCCTTGTATTGCAGGTCGGCCAGGGCAGGACGACCCTGACGCCCGCCGCCAAGCCGGGCGAGCGGGTTCGCGGCGTGCTTAACCCGAAGGACAAGCAGGCGGCGCCCTCCGCACAGCCCGCGTGCTAGCAAGTTTCACTAAATCTTAGCGCGGCTGACCAATGATGGATGACGTGGGCGCGGCAAGCCGGAACAGACTGCTCGAATCCGAAGCTGAGGCTTCCGGGCTCGTAGCGCTTGGCATCGGCAAGTCCTATCGCCGTCGTGAAGTGGTGCGGGGGGTATCCCTGTCGCTGCGTCGCGGCGAGGTGGTCGGTCTGCTGGGCCCGAACGGAGCAGGCAAAACAACCTGCTTCTATATGATTACGGGGCTAGTGCGCGTGGACTACGGCAACATCCTGATTGACGGCCAGGACGTCACATCGCTGCCGATGTTTCAGCGGGCGCGCCTGGGCGTGGGCTATCTGCCCCAGGAACCTTCGATCTTCCGCGACATGACCGTGTACGAAAACGTCATGTGCATCGCCGAGCTGGCGGAGAAGAACAAGGCCGCGCGTGAAGAAGCGGTCGAGAGTCTGCTGCACGAATTGCACATTGAACAATTGCGCGATCAGCCGGCGCTGTCGCTCTCGGGCGGCGAACGCCGCCGCGTGGAAATCGCCCGCGCCCTGGCCACCAGGCCCTCCTTTATGCTGCTGGACGAGCCGTTCGCCGGCATCGATCCGCTCGCAATCAACGACATTCACGATCTGATTCTGTTTCTCAAAAATCGCGGTATCGGCATTCTGATAACCGATCACAACGTGCGCGAGACGCTGGAGATCGTCGATCGCGCCGCGATCATTTTTGACGGCAGCGTCCTGTTCGAGGGCTCGCCCGATGCGGTGCGCGAGAACGAGGGCGTCCGCAAAGTGTATCTCGGCGAACGGTTCACCAACTAATGGCGCTTAGTCCCCGCCTCGAGATGCGCCAGGGCCAGTCCCTGGTCATGACGCCGCAATTGCAGCAGGCGATCAAGCTGCTGCAGCTTTCAGCCGTCGAGCTTGCCGAATTCGTCGAGGGCGAACTGGAGCGCAATCCGCTGCTGGAGCGAGCCGAGCCGGACGGCGGCGAAACGGAAGCGCCGCGCGAAGCGCGCGAAGAATCCCACGTGGAGGCGGCGGGAGACGATGGGCCGCCGATATCCACCGCCACGGATGTCGATGCTGATTTCGAATCCGTTCATCCGGATATGTCGGCGGGCGACCGCAACGAAGCAGGCGCCGCGCCGACCACCGATTGGTCCAAGGCCGGATCGGGTAAATCGTTCGACGATCTGCCCGAGTTCGAGGATTCCGTTTCCAGCGATCTGACCCTCGGCCAGCATCTCGACGCCCAATTATCCGCCGCCGGCGTCATCCCGCGTGACCGCATGATTGGCGCGGCGCTGATCGATCAGATCGACGATTGGGGCTATTTCCGCGGCGATGCGCGCGAAGTGGCGATGACGCTGGGCTGCGCCGAGTCCGACGTCGATCGCATGATCGCGCTGATGCAGGGCTTTGAGCCGGTAGGCGTAATGGCGCGCAACCTGGCCGAATGCCTGACGCTGCAATTGAAGGACCGCGGCCGGTTCGATCCAGCGATGGCGGCGCTACTGGCCAATCTCGATCTTCTGGCGCGAAATGAGCGCGCGCGGTTGGAACTCGCCTGCGGCGTGGATCGCGCCGACCTTGAAGACATGATCGCCGAAATTCGCGCGCTGACCCCCAAGCCGGGCGCCGGTTTTGGCGGCGGGCCGGTGCAGGTCGTGGTGCCGGATATTTATGTGCGCGCCGCGCCCGACGGAATCTGGCAGGTCGAACTGAATTCCGACACGCTGCCGCGCCTGCTGATGAATGCGCGCTATTACGGCGAAGTCAGCACCAGCGCGAAGCGCGACGAAGACAAAGCGTTTCTCACCGAATGCGCGGCCAACGCCTCATGGCTGATCAAGACGCTGGATCAGCGCGCGCGCACGATCCTCAAGGTCGCGCGCGAAATCGTGCGCCAGCAGGATGGATTTCTGGCCCACGGCGTGGAGCATCTGCGGCCGCTCAACCTCAAGACCGTCGCCACCGCGATCGAGATGCATGAATCGACGGTGAGCCGCGTTACCGCCAACAAATATATCGCCACCCCGCGCGGCGTGTTTGAACTCAAATATTTCTTCACCGCCTCGATCCCGTCGTCGGGCGGCGGGGAGGCCCACTCGGCCGAAGCTGTGCGCCACCGCATTCGCGGCCTCATCGACGCCGAACGCGCCGAAGAGGTACTGTCCGACGACCGGATTGTTGAAATCCTCCGCGAGTCCGGCATCGAGATCGCCCGCCGCACCGTGGCGAAATATCGGGAAAGCCTGCGCATCCCTTCATCAGTTGAACGCAAGCGCCGCTTTGGCGTTTCTGCCTAGGCGCCGATTTTCTCTTCGGCGCCCAGTCTGGCCCAGCGGCGCAACTGGCTGGCCCCAAAATCAATTCCGCTCGGCCATTCCAAAGACCAGCCATCTTCGCTAGAGCAGATTCACCTTAATCCAGGTCATAGCCTGCTGCGGCGAAGAAGTTTGCGCACTCGGTGTTTGTGAAGGCGGCGATCGCTTCGGCGACGGCGTCCCAAAGACCATCGACAGTTCGCTCGGCGGCTTTGCGCAGGAGGGCTTTGAGTTTTGAGAAAGCCATTTCTATTGGATTGAAATCCGGCGAGTACGGCGGAAGGTAGAGCAAGCGCGCGCC
>DASZPV010000190.1:0-8032 GCA_035549875.1 Caulobacterales bacterium | reverse complement strand
GCTGGCGCTGACCGTGCGGCTCACCGCTTTGCTTGAGGCCGAAACGAAACTCGTCGAAGCCCACCAGCCGCCGCTTTCCGGCCCCGAGGGCGAGGAAAAAGCGCGGCTGGCGAATGTCTATCGCCAGGAACTGACGCGCATATCCGAAGACCGCGACCTCATCCGCGCCGCGCCCACGCGCCTGCTCGATCGCCTGCGCACCGAAACCGCGCGCTTCCGCATCGCGCTGAAAGCGCATGAGCGCGCTTTGGTCGGCGTGAAAGAAGTCAGCGAAGGCCTCGTCCGCGCCATCGCCGAAGAAATCGCCAAAGTCCGCGCGGGGCCACAGACTTACGGCGCCAGCGGGGGTTATGCCGCGGCATCGACCTCCAGCAGCGCGGCGGTTGCGGTTAGCAAGACGGCCTGAGCGATTTCTGCTTTACGTTGCTTCATCTTCAATATCGAGCAGCCTTGTGCTATTCTAGTCACATGCGAAAGGCCGACGTCATCTCCATTATCCGCGCACACGCTGACGAGCTTCTTGCGGCTGGCGTTGCGCATGTCTCCCTCTTCGGCTCCGTCGCCCGCGATGAAGCAGGACCGGATAGCGATGTGGACCTCGTGCTTGAAGGGCCGCCAGAGCGGCCAATTACACTCTTCTCGATGGCCCGCGCCGAGGCGGTTCTCGAACGCATACTTTCGCGGCCCGTTGACCTCACTTCCAATCGTGGGCTTGCAAACGCAGATCGCCTGCGCGCGCGCATCGAACCGGATTTGACGCCAATATTTTAATGCCAAAGCAGCGCGCACCCTTGGATATCATTGCTGCCGCGCGTTCCCAGATTCGACGTATCCAGATGTGGACGGCGCCCTACAACAGCGACACCTTTCGGACGGAGGACGCTGAACAGGTGCGCTATGCGTGTGAGCCTGGGCGGACTCGGTGCGGTTTAGGCATTTTCTGGCCCACGATTATGACGATAGCGCCCTTCCGCCGCTTGTCTGGGATACAATTCAGCGCGACCTGCCAGAGCTTGGTGCGGCTTTGGTCGCCCTGGCGCGGGCGCTTTAGAAGCTCGACGACTCGCTAGTCGCAATCGCCTTGTCGCCGCCCTTCCGGAAGCCTATCTCCATCCCGCTTGCGCGCGCTCAACGAGGACATCCCCATGACTTTATCCATCGGCAGCCCTGCCCCCGATTTCGAGGCCGACACGACCGAAGGCCATATCCGTTTTCACGAATGGCTCGGCAATTCCTGGGGCGTGCTCTTCTCGCACCCGAAGGATTTCACGCCAGTCTGCACCACCGAACTCGGCGCCGTCGCGCGGCTGAAGCCCGAATTCGACAAGCGCAACACCAAGGTAATCGGCATTTCGGTCGATCCGGTGGATGATCACGCGCGCTGGGCGGCCGACATCAAGGAAACGCAAGGCACGGCGCCGAATTTCCCGATGATCGGCGATCCCGAACTCAAGATCGCCAAGGCTTGGGGCATGCTGCCCGCCGATACCGCTGGCGGTTCGCAAGGGCGCACGGCGGCGAACAACCAGACCGTCCGCAACGTGTTCATCATCGGGCCTGACAAGGCGATCAAACTGATCCTGGTCTATCCGATGACGACGGGAAGAAATTTCGATGAAATCCTGCGCGTGCTGGATTCGCTGCAACTCACCGCCCAGCACCGCGTCGCCACGCCGGCCGACTGGAAGCAAGGCGAGGATGTGATCATCGCCGGCTCGGTAAACGATGAAGAGGCCAAGAAAATCTACCCCAACGGCTGGAAAGCCCCGCGCCCCTATCTGCGCATCGTGCCGCAACCGCGCGCATAGGGCGCCGGCGCGCTCGCGCGGGTGATGTTGCGCCTTGCGCAGCCGCGGCGTTGAGGAGACAAAAGGAACGATCGCCGCGGCTCCGGGGGACCATCGCATGCGCGCGGGCGCCACTTTGCTGAGTTCGTTCCTGGCGCTGCTGTTCAACGCGGCGCTGCTGGCGCTGCCGTTCACCGTGCTTGGCGCCTGGACCGCCTATCGCGACGGGGATGTGTATAAGTACACGCTGACGCCGGAGGCAATCTCCGGCACCCGCGCCAAGCTCGACCGCACGATCGCCGGCATGATCCCGATCGACGGCGACATGCGCGGCGCCTGGGGCCGGGCGATCGAGCGTGAGATCAACGAAGGCGATTACCACGCCGCCCAAGGCCTGCTGCTGGCTGCGCCCGCGATCTTGCCCTCCAGCGAAGCCAACAGGCTCAAGACGCAACTGCCGCCGGACGCGCGCGACGATCAGATCGCCGCCGCCGCCCTCGCCTTTCTGCCGGAGGACGTGCAGGACCGTTACGCCACACCCGTGGCCGCCAATGCGTTCATGGTGCTCGGCGATCTGCGCGATCTGACGCGCGATGCGCAGGCCTGGGCGCAAGGCCAGCGGACGGACGAATTCACCTTCATCCTGAACGGCCTCGGCGTGGCGCTACAGGGCGGCGATGAAAACGCCCGCGCGCGCGATGGCGCATCGGTGATCAAGGTGGCGCGGCGCACCGGCAAGCTCTCGCCCGGCTTTACCGAATATCTCAAGCGGCGCAGTTTCGCCGCCGTGCCGCCTGCCCGCCTGAAGCAGAATCTGGCCGAGGCGTTGTCCAAGGCTCCGGTCGGCGGCGAGGAAGCGGCGGTGGCGGCGGCGTTTCAAAAAAGTCTCGATCCCATCGGCTATCTGCGCCTGACCGAGGACCTGGGAGAAATTCAGGCCATGGCGCACGCCGCTGGCGCAACCGTAGCGGCCGAATTGCTTCAGCACGCGCAGAACGGCGCCGATCTCGGCAAGCTGCATCTGGTGGCGCAGGGTGGCGACCGCGCCTGGTTCGTCGCCAAGCGCGCCGGCGCGGAGATTCTGCTCAACGCCGCGCGGGGCACGTTACAGTTCACGCCGCCCATGCTGGCGGTCTATGGCGCCCTGGCGCTGAATCTGATCGCGCTGGTGTTCGCCGCCTGCATGACGCTGGCCGAGGCCGCTTCACACGCCTGGCCGAAAGACCTGGCCGAACACGATCCCGCCGTGCTCCAGGCCTAGCCGGGTTATTCGACGAACAGGGAGAGCAGCGCGCTCGGCGCCGAATTGGCGATCGCCGATTGGCCGCCCGCCAAGGTCTGGCGCACTTGCAGCGCCGTCAGCCGCGCGCCTTCGGCGTCGAGGTCAGGCGCCACATCATTGGCGACGGCTTTGTCGAGCGCGCCGAGAAACCCGTCATGCGCAGCAAGCTTTTGCGAAGCGCCGGACAGCCGGCCGAGCGCGATATCGATCCGGGCGAGGCTGGAATCGGCGTCGCGCGCGGCGGCGGCGGCGGATGATTGATCGGCCAGGCTGGCGCTTTTGGAAAGGCGCAGCACGTCTTCCGCGCCGGGATCGTCTTTCAGCCGCAGATCGAAGCCCTGCACGGTGATCGGCGGCGCGTCCGGATCGACATCGAGCGACACGCTCTGCCCGGCCAGCGCAGACGCGCCGCCATCGATCGCGCCGGTTACGACCTGATCGTAACGCTGGAGCAGCGCCTTGAAGCTCTGATCGGCTGCGGCGCGGGCGCCGTCATCGCCGCTGGCGGCGGCGCGGGCCAGATCGCGCATTTGCGAAACGATATTCGCCGCCTCACGGCCGGCGGCAAGCGCCAGATCCAGCGAACCGCCCGCCTGAGTGAGCGCGGCGCGCGCGCCGGCGATCTCGGTGCGATAGCCCTGCCCGGCCTCCACCTTGTCGCCGCGCAGCTTGCCCGCGCCCGGATCGGCGCTTTGCGGCCGAGACGCGCTGGGAACACTCGCTGACAGCGGCGTGTAGGGCACAGGCTGCACGCTCGTCACCATATCTTGCTCCTTACGGATCCGCCTTGCGGGCGGCGCGGCTGGATTTCTGTGCCGCGTGTGAGCGCCCTTATGCCATGTTAGCAATTGGTTAGGGTTAATATGCGTTAGCTTTTTAAAAGTTTTCCGAAAATATTTTCGCGCGGTTAACCATAATCGAGTCGAATCGAGGCTGGCGGCTTTAACGCTGCATTGAGACGCCCCTCATATGATCGCCGGTATGGCACTGGCGGTGATTGTGGATGCCTGCATGACAGGCAAAACGGGCGAAAGCCTGCTTGGCGCGCAGCTTGGCGGCGTCAGCGTGCTGAAACGCGTGCTGGAACGGTGCGCGCGCATGCCGGGAATCGGCGCATTGGCCTGTGTCATGTCGAACGATCCCGCGATGGACTCCGCCGCCGCCGAAGCCGAACAATGCGATGCGCTTGTCATTCGCGGCGACGCCGCCGACGCGCTTGGGCTTTGCGCACAGGGCGCGAGCGAAACCGGCGCCGACATTGTCATCCGTGTTGCGGCGCACCAGCCGTTTTTCGATCCCGCGCTTGGCGCGCGCGTGCTGCAATTGCTGCGCGAGGCCGAGGCTGATTATTCCTGCACCGATCTGCCCGCGTCTTGGCCAGAAGGACTCGACTGCGAGGTTTTCTCTGCGCGCCTCTTGCACTGGGCCGACGCCCTCGCCGACCATCCCGAGCACAGAGCGAGGGTGACGAGCTGGATGCGTGCGAATTCGGATTTGAAGAAAGCCTGTCTTACCGGTCCGGGCGGCGATTTTGCGCACATGCGCTGGGCGCTGGGCTGGCCGGAGGATCTCGCCTTCGCGCAGGCGGTGTTTGAACAAATGGGCGAGCGGGCCGCTTGCGCCTCCGCCTCCGAGATCGCCTCGTTCTGCCTGCGCCGGCCTGACGTGGCCGCGCTCAACGCCAGGCGCAACAATTCAGTGCGGCTGAAAGCCAAGCTGCGCGCCGACGTGGAGACCGCGCCGATGAGCCTGGCAGTGGTCGCTTGAACGCGCGCGCCCTGCGCCCCGCCGCCGCGCCGGCGCCGCAAGAGAATTTTCTGCCCTACGGCCGCCAGACGATCGACGACCAGGTCATCCTCGCCGTCGCGGCGATCCTGCGCTCCGATTATCTGACCACCGGCCCGGCGGCCGAAGCGTTCGAGCGCGCGGTGGCCGATTTTGTCGGCGCCGATCACGCGATCGCCTGTTCCAACGGCACCGCGGCTTTGCATCTGGCGATGATGGCGCTGGGCGTCGGCCCCGGCGACGCGGTTATCGTCCCGACCATCACATTTCTCTCTACCGCAAATGCAGCGCGATTTTGCGGCGCTGATGTAGTTTTCGCGGACGTCGATCCCGACACCGCGCTGATGACGCCGGCGACTTTGCGCGAGGCGATCGCCCGCACCGGCGCCCGCAAGATCAAGGCGATCGTCCCGGTTCATCTCGGCGGCAGCGCCTGCGCGATGGAAGAGATCGCAGTGATCGCCCGCGAAATCAGCGCCGCTATCGTGGAAGACGCCTGCCATGCATTGGCGACCAGCAGCGAGGCCGGCCGCGTCGGCAATTGCCGGCACAGCGACATGACCGTGTTCTCGTTCCACCCGGTCAAGACCATCGCCACCGGCGAAGGCGGCATGGTGACGACGCGCGATCCAGCGCTGGCGCAAAAGCTGCGCCGCTTGCGCAATCACGGCGTCGTCCGCGAGGCCGATGAGTTCGTCGATCCTTCGCTCAGCAGCGATACGGACGGGCTCGCGGCGCCGTGGGCGTATGAAATGCAATCGCTCGGCTACAATTATCGCCTGAGCGACATCCAGGCGGCGCTTGGCCTGTCGCAAATGCGCAAGCTGCCGGCGTTCGCCAACCGGCGCCGCGCGCTCAGCCTGCTTTACGCCGACGCCTTGCCCGCGCACATCGATCACGTGCGCATGAACCCCGGCGCCTGCCCGCACCTGTTCATCGCGCTGATGGATTTTTCGGCCGCGCCGCGCGGCGAAGTGATCCGCCGCCTGCGCCAAGCCGGCATCGGCGCGCAGGTGCACTACATGCCGGTGCACCGCCAGCCCTATTACAAGGCGCTCTACGGCGAAACGCATCTGCCCGGCGCGGAAAAATACTACAGCCGCTGCCTGTCGCTGCCGCTGTATCCCGGCATGACCGACGACGATGCGCTGCGCGTGGTCGAGGCGCTGTCTTAGCACAACCCCGTCATTCCGGGGCGTGCGCAGCAAGAACCGGAAATCAGCGCCGAAGGCGCTTCCTGCACCAACGTGGTCAAAATAATCCAGCGTCCCCGGCATTCTGCACCGTGGTGGGGCGTGGATCTGAGCGACTAATGGCGCTCCGATGGGATCAATCCGGTAGTGGCCGGCATTCGCCTCCGCGATGGATCATGACGTGGCAGTTCGCGCAAACGATCGCGACATCCGCCAGGGTGACCGATCGTCCCGAGGCTGGGGCTGCGTTTAGAGGAATAAGGTGATGGACTTGCGCGTACTCGTGTCCGAGCGCACCGTAGCGGGCTGCAAAGTCAAACCCACATCCTGGGACTTCGCAGGCCAGCCTCTCCGAGCGTTCGAGCGTTTCTTTGATCTTGAGCTTGCGAAGATGAGCCTCGCGACTGCGATGGCGAACGTATCGTTGGCGGAGTTCTCCTTCGAATCCATCGAACTCCACACCATACACCTCCGCCTTGCGAAGTGGCTTACCGCCTCTGACAATGCTGTAGTCGCGCCGCTCGAAATCGTACTCAGCTATAGCCCATGGCGTCGGATCAAGAGCGCGTCCGGCGACGTTCGAGGTTTTTCCTGATGGATCGCGACCGCTGCAAACGATCACGCGAATAGGAAGTTCTTCCAAAATTGCGGTCTGAACGTCGCGATCCATTTTTAGAGTTCGGCGTTCAGCATTTGAGGTCGAAAACAGGCGCTCGCCAAGCCGAAGGGGATAAATGATCTCGTCGTCGTGAATTTCCATCTTTTCCAGCCAAAGGCTGAGGACAGCGACTTTACCCGGTTCTATGAACGACCATTCGTAACAATATTTCGGATTGGTCGACGGCGACTTTCCTTTGAAATTCTTCCAGTCGCTTACGTCGACACCGGCCTTGGCAACTAGGTCCATAACGCGATCGCGTCGGCGAGGACGAATGTCTTCGAGCGTCATGTTGAACCCCCGCTTGTTTCGCTATAGTTGCAATTGGCGGCGCTGCGCGTCTCGGCACCAGTGTGAGATGCGGAGATTAGGTTGCGTAGCGCCCGTCGCGCAAGCGTCGCGCCCGCCCAACTGCGGTCAGGCGCGCCCAGTACGGGCGTGATGGTTGGAATCCGGACGAATCCGGGGACGCTCGCCGATTATAAGCCAGCAAAATCAGGAATACAGCGACACTCGCCGTTTCCCGATCAGGGGGCGGCGCGCCAGGCTGAATCGACGGATAAATAGGCTTCTATCCGCGCTTGGCCGCGCGCGGGGCCCAACGCGCCCAACGCATGCGCACAAACAAATCCGACCTACCGCCGCGCGCCCGTAAACTCCTCGCATGAACCGTGAGCCGTTTTCTCTTCAGGATGCGTGGCAGGCGATGGGCGATCTTTATGCCGCGATCGTCTCGCTGTTTGGCGCGCCGTTCGAAATTGCAACGCAATTCATTCTGATGCGCCAGAACCGGCGCGAGATTCTGGCATGGCTCGGCCCGGTCGAGGCGCTGGCGCGGCGGCTGCTCTTGCTGAAAGCGCTGAGCATGCCGAAGCCGAATGACGCGCCGCCGAAAGTCTTGCCTGGACGGCTCGTCATCGCCTTCGCGGACCGGCCGATCGAGGACATCGATCCCAATTCCGAAAAATGGCGCGTGCGGTTTTCTGTGATGCCGCGCGGCGTGCTGCGCCGGACGCGCAGCAAAGAGCCCCATACCGGACTTGGGGCCGACCAGCGCGGCGGCGCGATCAATTTCAACGCGCTGCCGCTGGCGCGCCGGCTGGAAGCGCTGCGCCGCCTGCTGGAAAATCCGCAACCCGCGCTCGCGCGTCTGCGCCGCCTGCTCGCCACACAGCGCGCCGCGGTGGAAGCCGCATTCCGGCCCTACCGCCCGCGCGCGGCCTGCGCACAGAGCGCGCTGGACGATGCGCAGAGGGAAATCGACCTTGCGCTCAACACGTCGTGACCGCGCAGGATAAGCCGGATCGTCCGCACACGGAGCGAAAGC
>DASZPV010000189.1:0-6286 GCA_035549875.1 Caulobacterales bacterium | reverse complement strand
CTAGAGCAAAATCTGACCGGATTGAATCGGTGGGGATTCCCACGGGACTCGAATTCTGATTCACGCTTCGTGCTGGACGGAGGCCGGCATGGATGGCGAAATCTCTTTCGGAAGATCTGCGCAGTCGGGTAATCGAGGCCGTCGAGAGCGGGCGGCTGTCGCGCAACGCCGCGGCTGAGCGGTTCGACGTGGCGGTGTCGACGGCGGTGCGTTGGGTGCGGGCGTTTCGTGAAACGGGGGCGCGCGCGCCCAAGCCTAAGGGCGGCGATCTGCGCTCGCATCGGATCGAGCTTTATCGCGACGTCATTCTCGCCGCGATCGAAGCCAAGGCGGACATCACGCTGGTGGAGATCGCCGACATGCTACGCGACGACTATGGCGCGCCGTTCGCGCCGAGCACGGTGTGGCGCTTCCTCGACCGTCATTCCATGACCGTCAAAAAAAACCGCGCACGCCAGCGAGCAGACGCGGCCCGACGTCGCCGCGCGGCGGCAAGCCTGGTGCGCGGCCCAGCCTGATCTCGACCCAAATAAGTTGGTGTTTATTGACGAGACCGGCGCCTCCACGAAGATGGCGCGGCTGCGTGGACGGGCGCGGCGTGGCGAGCGATGTCGCGCGCCGATCCCGCACGGGCATTGGATGACCACAACCTTCGTTGGCGCGCTGCGCATGTCCGGCATGACCGCGCCGATGGTGCTGGATGGACCAATGAACGGCGACGCCTTTCGCGCCTATATCGAGCAGGTGCTGGCGCCGACCTTGTCGCCCGGCGACATCGTCGTGATGGACAATCTGCCCGCCCACAAGGCCGCGGCGGTCCGCGCCGCGATCGAGGCGCGCGGCGCCTGGCTGCGCTACCTGCCGCCGTACTCGCCCGACTTAAACCCGATCGAGATGGCGTTCTCCAAGCTCAAGGCGATCCTGCGCAAAGCCGCCGCCCGAACTATCGATGATCTGTGGGAAGCCATCCGCGACGCGCTGCCGAAATTCACGCCACAACAATGCGCCAACTTCTTCGCGGCAGCCGGATATGAACCGGAATGATCAGATTCTGCTCTAACCGCAGCCGATATTCTCTTCGCTTAGGGCGTTTCGGCGCGTTTGGCGTCGGCGGTGTAGGTCCCGATGCTTTTGTCGAGAAACGAATTGTTGGCCTCGCGGATGCGCGCGGCCGCTTCGTCGTACAAAAACGGCAGGAAGGCGTAACGCCGCCCGCGCGTCACGCGCGAAACATTATGCAGCAGCGAGCACGAAAACACGACCGCCCCGCCGATCGGCGGCTTGTAGGTTCGCGTCCCATATTCCGGAAAGCCGATCTCGCCGCCGTCGAAATCGGCGCTGAGATTGATCGACACGGCAAAGCGCCGGTGCGCCGTGCCCTTGGTCGTGTTGTCGCGGTGCGCGCGGAAATGCGCGCTGTCTTCGCTCGAATAGCAAGCGACCAGATAGCGCTCCATGCGCGTGGTGTTGAACTGATAGGCGCGCTGGATGGCCGGAAAGATGCGCCGCCGCACGCGGGCTTGCGTGGCGCGTATCAGCGCTTCGTCTTCAATGATGTAATCGCGCCGCACTTTGTGGATTGCATCATGCACCAGCACGGTCTTGCCGTCTTTTTCGCGCATAAAGCCGGAAGAAAAGCCGCCTGCGGCTTCGTACTGATCGATCAGCCGCGTGCACAATTCAGGCTCGAACACGCCGGGGAGAAACAGGATCGGCGCCTGCATTTCCTGGCCGGCGTACGCGTTGACGGGCGGCAGGCGTTCAAGCAGGGCGGCAAGCGCGCGCCGGTCGGCGCCGTCGGGGGCGAAGGGGATGATCGCGATGATGCGCAGCGCCGGATCGAGCACGAACCATGAGCGCCGAAAGGCCAGCGTCGGCGGCTGCGCGTCGAGGGGCGCGGCGCCATACAGCTTGCTGACTCGGGCGTCGAAATCCCAGAAATAGCGGATGCCCGGCAGATCGGCTTTCAGCCGCGTTTCATCGGCCGGATCGATGCTGACGCCGAAAAACGACGCTTTCTCATCATCGAAAAAGTTTCTATTCTGTTTGAGAAATGAGAGAATCCTGCCGCGGGCGGCCTGATCGCTCTCGCTGCCGAAAAAGCACAGCACGATATAGCGTCCCGCAGTGGTGTCGAACACGAAATCTGGGTTTGAGGTCGACCTCTGGCGAAACCACGGCGCCAGGTCGCCGATTTGCAGATCGGCAAAACGGGCCGCTGCTTTCGTGTCTATGACGTCGGTCATCTCCCAAACCTCCTTTCCCATTCTAGTACGGGTTGCCCGACGGTGCATGTCAAACGCGAGGCGGCGCGGTCTCAAAAGCGACGCAAAGGTTACCCGTAACAGCGCCGTCCGCGAACCGGCCTTCCCGCCTGTGGGGAAAGATGGTTAAGTGCGTTAATTGCTCGCGCCCCTGGGCGGTGAGCGAAGCTGGGTAGGGGGAACATCATGCCAATTGCACCGCAAAAATGGGGTTCGGAACTCCTTGTCATCGGGCCGGAAGCCGATCCGCATGACCAGTCCCCTGCAGTCGCCGCGACAGCGGATGGCGGCTATGTCGTCGCCTGGAACCGTTGGAATACCACCACACTCGATAGCATTCAGCTGCAGCGCTACGACACGTTCGGCAACAAGGTGGGCACGGCGATCCAGATCGACAATCAGGCTTCGCCGAACACATACGATCCGGATGTCGCGATCGAGCAAAGCACGGGCAATATTTTCGTCGCCTATCGCATTGGCTCCGGCGTGAGCGCGGATGTCAGCATTGCCGTACGCTCGTCAACCGGCACGCTCGTCCATGCGCCGACGTTCATTTCCAATGGTGTGGTCGAAGAAAGCGACGTTGCACTCGTGTACCGGGTGTTCAGCTTCCTTGGCACGTCAAACTACATCACTGCCGTTTGGGAAGATCACGACACTACGAAAGATGGCAGCGGAACTGCTATCATGGCGCAGAACTTCCTGCCGGACGGGAGCATCAGCGGCGCACAGTTCGCTATCAACACGTCAACAACGGGCGATCAATTAAACCCTGACGCGACGAATACCCTGGGCGGCTATTCTGCCTATGTGTGGACCGACATGAACGCCAATGCCGGCGATATCAAGCTGAAGACGCTTTCCACTTCATTGCTGGGCGCGGCGATCTCCGAAATGACGGTGAACACCACCACTGCCGGTCTGCAGGACAACGCGTCGGTGGCCATTCTCAGCAACGGCAATATCGTCGTCGTCTGGGAGAGCGGCGGCGGCGTTATTCGCGAGACGTTGAGCAGCACCGGAACTGTCGTTAGTGGCGAGACGACAGTCAACGTCGCGGCGACCGACCCGCACGTCGCGGCGACCCAGGATGGTGGATTCGTTATAAGCTATTCGGACACGGGGTCCGGCGACGTCATTTTAAACTCCTACAGCGCCGCATCCGGCTTCATATCAAGCCTCACCACAAACACGACGACAACCGGACTACAGGCCACTTCAGACGTCGCGGTGCTAGAGGATGGCCGTCATGTCGTCTTCTACGACGACGACAGTCTCGGCAGCGACGGCGATGTGCGCGGCCAGATCATCGATACCCGCACGCAGACGTTTTACGGCAGCGCTGGAGACGACACGCTGGTTGGCCGGTTCACGGGCATGACCAACGCGAACGATGTCGGGGTCGGCTTCGGCGGTAACGACATCTTCTACGGCTTGACCGGCAATGACGCCTTCTACGGCGGCGACGGCAACGATTCCGCCATCGGCGACGCCGGCACTGATATTCTGCTCGGCGAAGCCGGCGACGATAATCTCAACGGCGGCACCGAACAGGATTACCTTTTCGGCGGCATAGGTAACGACATCCTGGACGGCGGCGCAGGCGTCGATGTCCTGATAGGCGAAGCCGGCAACGACACAATGTATGGCGGCAGCGGCAATGATTATCTCTACGGCGACATCGGCGACGATATCGCCGATGGCGGGTCGGAGGACGATCTGTTCGTCATGGCCGATGGCAACGATTCCGTCACCGGCGGCACGGGCAACGACTTTGTGTACGGCGGCAACGGCAACGACACGATCGTCGGCGGTGACGGATCGGACATCCTGCTCGGCGAAGCCGGCAACGACTTCCTCGATCCGGGCGCCAGCGTCGATTACGTGTTCATGGGAACCGGCACGGACGTGCTGTACATGAACAAGGATACCAGCGGTGTCGCGGTGCTCTATGACTTCACGCCCGGCGCGGCTTCCGGCGATGTCATACGCCTGATCGGCACAGGCTGGACCAGCCTGGCGCAGGTGACGGCCGCCACGGTCGATACCGGCAACGGCTACTCGATCCTGACGCTCGACGGCGATACGTCGATCTGGATGATCGGCGTAACGCCAGCGCAGCTCACCGCGGACGATTTCGCCTTCGCATAGCGCGAGGATTTGCATGCAGGAAAAGCGCGGGGTTCCAGCCCCGCGCTTTTTCTTGACTCAGTGCTCGCGGAACGAGCCCCACACGGCGTGGGTAAGCGGCTCCAGGATGTACTCAAGCGCCGTGCGCTTGCGCAGCGGCACGACGATTTCCGCCGGCAGCCCAGGCTTCAGCGCCGATTGCACGTTTCGCGCCTTGGCGATGCGGTCGATTTCAGCGGTCGGCACTTCGATCTCGGCAGTGAAATAGCCTTGGCCGGAATGCTCGTCGACAAAACGGTCGGCCGATACCTGCGTTACGGTGCCGTGCACTGTTGGCGTGCTGCGGTCGCGCCAAGCCGTTAGGCGCACCAGTGTGCTCATGCCGGGATGCAGATCGTCGGCGTCTTCCGGCCGGACACGCGCCTCGATGATCAGCGGCTGGTCAGCCGGCACGATATCCATCAGCCGCGCGCCCGGCGCCACGACGCCGCCAACGGTGACAACGTTCAGCCCCATGACAGTACCCGAGGCCGGGGCGCGAATACGCGATTGCTCGAGTTGGGCGCGCGTGGCGACAAGTTGGGGGCGCAATTGCGCGATACGCGTGTCAGTATCGCGAATTTGTTGCGCGATTTCCTGCGCGCGGTCCTGGGTGATCGAGATGCCTTGCATCGAGGTTTCACCGATCGTCTCGCGCGTCTGCTGGATCTGGGCTGTCAAGCTGCCGCGTTGGCCGATAAGGTCGGCGCGCTGGCGCTCAAGGGCGCGCACGCGGTTTAGCGGCGCATAACCCTTTTCGTAAAGCTGGCGCACGCCGTCCAGTTCGTCCTCGATCAACTTAGTCTGCGTATCGACCGATTTGATCTGTTCGTCATATCCGGAGATGCGTGAACGCAATTCCTGGCGGCGCTGGCTGAGCACGTTCGATTGCGCCGAGAGCGAGCCTTTTCGTATGCCCAGCTCTTGCTGCTGGCGCGCCAGCACAGCGTTGGCCTCGGCGCGCTCTTCAGGCGCCAGGCTGGCCCAGGTTGCGGGCTCAATGACTTCCTTGGACCCGACGGATTCTGCAAACAGGCGCGCGCGAAGCGCCTCCAGTTCAACCAGTTCGCCGCGCTGCGCCTGCTCGCGTGCGGAGATTTCGACCGTGGCCAGTTCGAGCAGGATTTGACCACGCTCAACCTTGTCGCCGTCCTTCACCGCCAGCCTTGTAACGATGCCGCCGTCGCGGTGCTGCACAGCCTGGCGGCTGCCGGACACGACGATGACGCCGCCGGCGGTCACCCCGGCATCCAGTGGCGCAAGCGCCGCCCAGCCGCCGAGCACGCCGAAAAATCCGGCGATCACGATCAGGCCGCGGCGTATTTCCACCCGTCCGTCGTCATTGGCTGGTGCGGTGGTGTCAAAGATACGCTTGATATGATCGACGCCATGCTGAAACGAGGATTGAATGAACACACGCGCCGGCGGCTTTTCTCGCGCCTCGGACGCCGCAGATGGTTCAGACGCCTCGGGCACGTCGGCCGTCTCTGCCTTCTGCTTTTTGAATGTGGCCAGACTGAGCAATTTCATGGCGTGTTCATCACTGTCGGCACAGGCGCCAGCGTGGGGCCAGGCTTACCGGATTCAGCCGCCGCCAAACGCGCAAGCACCTGGTCGCGCGGGCCGAAATGCTCAATGCGCCCATCGCGGATGAACATCAACTTGTCCGCCACGCTCATAAATCCGGTACGGTGCGCGACGACCAGAACCGTGGCGCCGCGCGCTCGCGTGGCCTTTAGCGCTTCGAGCAGGCTGGCCTCGCCCTGAGCGTCAAGGTGCGCATTTGGTTCGTCGAGGATGATCAACTTTGGCAGACCAAACAGCGCCCGCGCCAGCGCAATGCGTTGGGCCTG
>DASZPV010000188.1:0-3201 GCA_035549875.1 Caulobacterales bacterium | reverse complement strand
GCGACAGCGGGCCCAGCGCCGCGCCGAACACGCCTTGGATCAGGCGGAACAGCACCATTTGCGACAGGGAGGTGGCGGCGCCGCAGAGCATGGACGCCAGCGTGAAGCCGGCGATCGAGGTGATCAGGAAGTTCTTCTTGCCGAAGCGCGCCGCCAGCCAGCCCACCGGCGCGGTCATGATGGCGGCGGCGATGATGTAGGAGGTCAGGACCCAGGTGATCTGGTCGCGGCTGGTGGAGAGTTCGCCCGTCATGTAAGGCAGGGCGACATTGACGATGGTGGTGTCGAGCGCCTGCATCAGCACGCCCGCCATCGAGCCGATGAGCACCGCCCACAGCGCGAGCTTGCTGTCGTAATGCTCGGCGCTGGGGACCGCGGCGTGGGCGCTCATCGGATCAGCCGCCGCTCAGCATGCGCTCCCAGCGGCGCTTGCCGGTGTCGATGGTGACGACCGCGCTCATGCCGGCGCGAAGCGGCGCCTTGCAATCGGAGCGGTCGAGAAAAATCTTGGTCGGGATGCGCTGGACGACCTTGACCCAATTGCCGCTCGCGTTTTCCGCCGGCAGAGCGGAGAACGCCGAGTCGCTGGCCGGCGAGACCGTGGCCACATGGCCATGCCACACGCAGCCGCCATAGGTGTCGACCGTCACGGAGGCGGGATTTCCGCGGCGAACATATGTAAGGTCCGTCTCCTTCATGTCGGCTTCGATCCAGATGTTCTTTTCGGAGACGAGGCCGACGGCGCTGGTGGTGGTGAAGGCGGACATCGCCGAAATCACCAGCGTGCCGGGCTGGAGCGAATCGACCTCGCTGACCACCCCGTCGAAGGGCGCGCGCACGGTCGCATGATCGAGCTGGCGCTGCATCTCGTCGACATTGGCCTTGGCCTTCTGATAGTCGGGCGTTCGCTCGGCCGGCGTGTTCGGATCGCCGTTCAGCTTTGCGAGCTGGACGGCGGCGTTCTGCTTCAGCGAAATCAGCGTCGCGGCGGCGCTTTGCAGCGCGCCGCGGGCCTGGTCGACCTGCGTGGGGGCGATGGCGTTCGACTTCAGGAGCGCGAGATAGCGGTCATAGGTCAGCTGCGCCAGACGAACCTGCGCCTCCTGGGCGGCGATCTGCCCGAGGATGCTGCGGTAGGTGGCGCGCGTCGATTCGACGTCCTGCGCGGTCTGCGCGAGCGCCGCCTTGGCGTTTTCCAGCGCGATCTGGAACGGCCGGGGGTCGAGACGGAAGAGGACCTGGCCTTTCTTGACGTGTTGGCCCTCGCGCACGTCCACGTCCTTGACCAGGCCGGAGACGTCGGTGCTCACCATCAGCTTGGCGGCGTGGACATAGGCGTCGTCCGTGCCGACATAGCGCCCGCCCATCAGATAGACCGCAAGAGCCACGATGGCGACCGCGGCGACGCCCCAGATCATGAGCAGCCGGCGCAGCCGCGCCTTGTCGGCCCACAACTCGGCGAGGGTTCCGCGCACATGCGCGCCATAGCGCCGGGTGAGCGGTTCGTAGGCGAGGGGATCGGTTCTCAAGGCCGCCATTCTGGTTACTCCCCGGCGGCGGCGAGCTTCATCTCGCCAGGCGGATCGGCCGTCAATTTGGCTTTGATATGCAGAAGCACATTCACGAAGGCTTCGCGCGCCGCAGGTTCTAGCCCATCGTTGAGTTCGGCGTCGAGGCGGTCGCGGTAGCGCGCGATTTCGGCCAGGATCGGCCTGGACGCCGGCAACAGATGCAGTCGCCGCACGCGGCGGTCGGCGGGATCGGAGCGCCGCTCGACCATGCCGCGCGCCTCGAGGCGATCGACAAGCCTCGCCACCGAGATCGGCTCAACCTCGCAGATCGCGGCCAGCTCGTTCTGGGACATGCCGGGCTGACGATCGAGGCGGGCGAGGATAATCCACTGGGCCCGGGTCATGCCGTAGGTTCTGGCGGTCTGATCGAAGCGCGTCCTCAGCAGACGCGCCACGTCGTAGAGCTGGATCAGCATGTCCCGATCGAAATTACCCATGGCGGCCGCTTTCCTAAGTCAGGGACAACATAAGCAGCCTTACAATAACGTGCAAGATATTAAGCTAGTTTAACGAACGGCGCGGATTTACGCCTGGACTGGCGGATGTGGGGCCGGCAGGCGACGGAAGCGCGGACAGGGCGGGGAGCAATCCCCACCCTGTCCTGCGAACGCCAAAGGCCTGGGCGGATGCGTCGCCCCGGGGGGCCCTATGGCCAGGTCTGGTTGCCGAGCTGGGCCGTCCACGAAGCCTCGATCTGCTTCACGACACTGTCGGGGAAGGGAACATAGTCGAGCTTCTCGGCGTCGGCCTGCCCGTCCTTCAGCGCCCAATCCAGGAACTTGAGCACCTCCTTGTTCTTGGCGGCCGGGTAGTCCTTGCGCATCAGCATGTAGGTGGCGGCGGTGATCGGCCAGCTGGCGGCGCCAGGCTGATCGGTAAGGATCAGATAGAAGTCCTGGACGTTCGAGAAGTCCGCATTGGCCGCCGCCGACTGAAATGCGCCCATGGTCGGCTTCACGCGCTTGCCGTCGTGATTGATCATGTCGGTGTAGACGAGACGGTTCTGCATCGCATAGGCGTATTCGACATAGCCGATCGAGCCCACCGTCTGCTGCACCGTGCCGGCCACGCCGGCATTGCCCTTGCCGCCGACGCCGTTTGGCCAGTTCACGGAGGTGTCCGAGCCGACCTTGCTCTTCCACTCCGCGCTGACCTTGCCCAGATAGTTGGTGAAGTTGAACGTGGTGCCCGAACCGTCCGAACGATGGACCGTCAGGATCGCCATGTTGGGCAACGCGACCTTGGGATTGAGTTTCTTGATCGCCGGATCGTTCCACTTCGTGACGTGGCCGAGATAGATGTCGGCCAGCGTCTTGCCGTCGAGAAGCAACTGGCCCGGCTGGATGCCAGGAAGGTGCACGACGGGCGTGATCGAAATGACCACCTGCGGGAATTGGACGAGATTGTTCTTCGTCAGGTCGTCATGCGTCAGCGGCTTGTCGGAGTTGGCGAAGTCCACCGTCTTCGACTGGATCTGCTTGATGCCGCCGCCCGAGCCGATCGCCTGGTAGTTCACCTGCGAGCCGTTCATGTCGTGGTATTTCTGCGCCCACACGCTGAGCACAGGATAGATCGCCGTGCCGCCGGCGCCGTTGAGATTGGCGGCGGCTGCGTCCGTCGCCGCAACTGC
>DASZPV010000187.1:0-20843 GCA_035549875.1 Caulobacterales bacterium | reverse complement strand
CGTTCCGCGCCACCACTTCCATCTCTTCCTCAAAGAATGCGAGTGGCGCTTCAATTACGGCTCGCCAGCAAAGCTCTTGCGCACCCTTAGAACGTGGATCAGGCTCTCAAACCGCAGCGTTTCCTAGGACAGCCCCTAAGTATTTTGCGCGCGTTTGTTTCCCTGCGCTTTTCCCTTCTCTCACCGCAGGAAAACAAACCCGCTCGCCCCCGGTTTCGCGCAGCGAAGACCGGGGTCCATAATCGCAGGCGTTGGCGATTATTCTGCAAGGGCCGGGATTATGGGCTCCCGCCTGCGCGGGAGCCGAGTAGTTCTGATATGTCGCGCTGTGCGGCCGTCCCCGCAGCGACTCGGATTTTCGGCGGCGTTTATTCTGAGATGTTCCGCTCGGCGCCAACGGCGCCACGTTCATGCGCGGGCCATTAGGTTTCTCCGGCCTTGTTGCGCAGAACCAGCAGCGTGGAGACGCCATGCGCCAGCACGCGGCCCTTGCCGTCCTTCACCTGTCCTTCGGCCGTGATCACCGTGCGGCCGTTTGCGACGACATGCGCCTCGCAGCGCACCAGCCCGGTCTCCAGCGTGATCGCGCGCACCAGGTTTATTTTGGTCTCCAGCGTCGTGGTTGCAACACCGGGCGGCAGCGTGCTGAATGCGGCGCACCAGCACGCGCTGTCGAGCAGCCCGAACGCCCACGCCGCGTGAACCGTGCCGAGCGGATTGAGCAGGCCAGCATGCGGCGCGCCCTGAAATGTCGCCGCGCCCTGTTCAACCTCCGTCAGCGTGATGCCTAGCGTGACGGCGGCGCTTGGATTTTCTTTCCGCGCGATACGCCCGCGCAGCGTATCCAGACCGGACAGCGCCGCGCTCATGCGCTGTACGCGCTTTCGGTCTTGGCGATCCAGCCGCCGCCCAGCACGCGTGCGCCATCGTAGAACACCGCCGCCTGCCCCGGCGCGACGCCTTCTTCGGGTATGTCGAGTTCCACGCCCCATGCTCCCCCGTTTACGGGGGAGCTGTCGAGCGCAGCGAGACTGAGGGGGTTTACGCGCTCCCCCTCCGGCGCTTCGCTGCGCGAAGCGGCCACCTCCCCCGCAAGCGGGGGAGGATTAACAATGCGCAGCCGCCCCGGTACGGGCGGGCGCGTCGAGCGCACGCGCACTTGCACAGGCCGCCCATCGAGATCGTCTTCGGCGGCGACGTGCTCGCCGATCCAGTTCACGTCCTTCAACGCCACGCGCTTGACCGCCAGCGCTTCGCGCGGGCCGACGATGACGCGCTTGTTCGCTGCATCGAGGCCGACGACGAACAGCGGCTCGCCGGTCGCGATTTTCAGCCCGCGGCGTTGGCCGACGGTGAAATGGATCACGCCCTCATGCGCGCCGAGCACGCGGCCATCGACATGCACGATCTCGCCCGGTTCGATCGATCCGGGGCGCAGCTTTTCCACGATCTGGGTGTATCTCCCGCTCGGCACGAAGCAGATGTCCTGGCTGTCCGGCTTGGCCGCGACCTTGAGACCGAATTCGGCCGCCAGCGCGCGCACGGCAGGCTTTTCAAGACCGCCGAGCGGAAAGCGCAGGAAATCGAGCTGCGCGCGCGTCGTCGTGAACAGGAAATAGGATTGATCGCGATCGGCATCATGCGCGCGCAGCAATTCAGCGCCATCGGCGCCGATTCCGCGTTGCACGTAATGGCCGGTCGCCAGGCAATCGGCGCCCAGATCGCGCGCCATCGCCACGAGATCGCGGAACTTGACCGTTTGATTGCAGCGCACGCAGGGGATCGGCGTTGCGCCGGCCAGATAGGTGTCGGCGAAATCTTCCATCACCTCCTGGCGGAAGCGGCTTTCGTAATCGAGCACGTAATGAGGAAACCCGAGCATGTCCGCGGCGCGGCGCGCGTCGTGAATATCCTGCCCGGCGCAGCATGCCCCAGGCTTGTTCACCGCGGCGCCATGATCGTAGAGCTGCAACGTAACGCCGACCACGTCATAGCCCGCGCGCTTCAGCAGCGCGGCGACGACCGTAGAATCCACCCCGCCCGACATGGCGCAGACCACGCGCGTTTGCGCGCGCGGCTTGGCGAAACCCAGGTCAAGCCATTCTTCATCAAAGAAATTGGCGGCGCGCGCATCCGGCGCCAGTACATCGCTCATCTCTTCGCCCTCGCGGGGTCAAGGCCCGCAACAACGTAAAGCCCGCGATGTAGGCGCTTCAGCGCAGATAGTCGAGCAGGGAAAGCTTCGATAGCGAGGCGAAGGTCTGCGCGATCGCCTGGTATTGAACCTGGGTGGCCGTTATCCGCGTGGCCACTTCGGCCAGATCGGCATTGGCCGCGTCGCCCGCGACCTTGGTCAGCGCATCCGATTGCGCCGAGAGCGCGCTGGCTTTGGCTTCGATGGTCTTTTGCAGCGTGCCATTTTGCCCTTGCGCCATAAGCAGGGTCTGGCGCGCGCCTCCCAACGAAGCGGCAAAGCCCTGCAACGCCGTTTTCTGTCCGGCCGTGAGCGGCGAAGGCAGCGTGCCGCCGGCGGAATCGATCAATTGCTTGAGTTGGCGCAGCGTATCGAAAAGGCCCGTCGATGCGTCCGACGCTTTCGGACTGACCGCGAATGCGCCATCGCCGAGATCGACGGTCTTGGCGCGCGCGGCTTCGTCAAAGATCGAAGCCGTGCTTGGCGCGGCGGCGAGTGCGGCGAGTGAGGAAACATTGATCGGGGCGGCGCCAATGCGTTCGCCGCCGAAAATCGCCTCGCCCTCGAACGTGGTGTTGAACGCCTGCTTGGCCGCGTCGAAGGCCGCTTGCAGCGATGTGGCGAGCGACTGGCCGTTGTCCTGGCCGACGGCGTCGAGCACGGAGAGCCGCAGCGCCTCGGCCGCATCGGCCGCGCCGCCAAGCGCCACGTCCGTCGCGTTCAGCCGCCCGCCGAGCGAAACGGCGGCCTGCTGGCGCGCATTCGTTTTGGCGATCATATCCTGCGCGCTCAAAATACCGCCCGCCTCGACGCCATAGCCTTTGAGATCGTTGGCCTTGCGCTCCGATCCGACCTGGCGTTGCAGATCGGCCAGTTCGGCCTGCGACCGTTTGAGGTCGGCGGCGGCCTGGGCGTTGAAGAAGGCGGTGGAAACCGATGCGACGGTCATGGATTACGACTCATTTGACGGCGAGCAGGATGTCGTACATGTCCTTCGCGGCCTGGATCAGGCGCGAGGCGGCGGCGTAGGATTGCTGGAATTGGGTCATGCGCACCATTTCCGTATCGATCTGCACGCCCTCATAAGAAGATCGCCGCGCGTCCGCCGCTGTCGCCACGGAATCGGCGCTGTCTTTCGCGGTGGCGGCATCGTCGGCGCGCCGGCCCGCTTCGCCGCCGAGGCGGGAAGCAAATTGCGAAAGCGTCGTCGTCTGCGCCGTAAGCGCGCCGCTGGCGGCGAAGCTGCGCGATGTATCGCCGGCGGCGGCCAGCGCCGCGGCGCCGCGGCCGTCGCCGGATTCCAGCACGCGCGCGCCGACCGCCAGCGTCAGATCGGGCCGCGCCACCGCGAGTTTTGTGGGATCGGCGGCGATCGCGGCGTTGACGCTGAGTTCGCTGGCGCGCCCCGCCTGCGCCGAAGCCGAGAGCCCGAACAGGTCCGACATGTTGAGCCCGCCGCGCTGCGTCGTATCGCCGGTGACTTCGATGCGATAGCCCGACGCCATAGTGGCGCTGAGCTTGCCATTGGCGTCGAGCGCAAAGGCGCCATAGCCGCCGAGGCCGGTCCCCGACGCGTTCAGCGCCGTGATCATGTCGCCCCAGGTCGTACCGGCGACTGTAACGCTCCGCGTCTGCACTTCGCGGCCGTTGGCGTCGAGCACGCGAAAGCTGAGCGCGCCGCCGGCGGTGAGGCCGTGGGCGTCCGTGGTCTTGAAGCCGGTATCGAAGAAGATCGGCGTCGGCCGCGTGACCAGATCGTTGAGGCCGAAGAATTGCGAAAACCCGCGCCCGCCCCGGCTGGACGGCGTGGTCGCGTCGTCCTGGAAGAATACGCCGTTGCCGCCATTGCCGGAAACGGTGAGCACGCCGTTGGAAAACGTCATGTCTCCCGAAGCGCCGAGCGCGCCGTCGATCAGCGTCGCGAACTGGCCGACGGTTTCGGTCGCGGGCCATGAGACCGCCGCGCCGCCGTCCAGCGAATAGGTGCGCGCGTCGAAATCAATCGCGATCTTGTGCGCCAGGTTGCCGCTAGAATCTGTCACCGCGAGATTGGTCTTGCCGGTGAAACCGAGCAGGTCAGTAGAGAGCAGGCCCGTTTGCCGGCCGACCATGCTGGTGCGCGCGGGGACCGAAGTGCTGTTGTTGTGCGCGGCGTTCAGCGCGTCGGCAGTCGAAGCGGCCAGCGCGCCGAGCGAATCGGCCAGCGCCGGCAGATCCTTGTCGCGCGCCTGCAGCAGCGCGTGGATCGAGCCGCCGCCGATCAAATTGTCGATCGGCGTCGCGTTGCCGTTGCGGTCGATGAGACTGACGCCGCTGGACGCGCCGTAGGCGGCGGCGATCGGGGTATGTGCGATGGTGGCGGCCTGGTCTGAAACCAAAAGCGCGCCGGCGGTGGTGCGGATATCGACGCCGCCAAGATCGCGCGCCGTCACGCGAATATCGATCAGACCGGATAGCTGGTCGATCAACGCCGATTGGGCGTTCTCAATCGCCGTCGCATCGCCCGATACCGAGCGGGTCTGCACGATCTGGCCGTTCAGCGCCGCGATCCGGTTCATCAGATCGCTGGCCTTGCTGGCGCTATCGGCCAGGCGCTGATCCGATTCCAGACGCAATTGTTCGAGCTGCTGGCCGATGGCGCGGTATTGCGACAGCAGCGTCTGCACCCCGCCGACGGCCGTGGTCTTGCGGATGGCGTTCGACGGGTCGGACGCCAGTTCGTTGAACCGCGTGAACGCCCCGCTAAGCTGCGCGAACAGGGATGTATCGCTGTTCGGATCGCCAAATACGCTCTGCGCGCGATCGAGCAGATTCGCCAAGGTTGCGGCGCCGGCGCTTGCAGCGCTGGCCGAAAGCGACGCGCTGGTAAGATACGCATCGACGACACGGTGCACGCCGGCGACAGCGACGCCGCCGTGCTGCACCGCCTCGAACGACACATCCACGCGCGCATAGCCAGTCGTGTTGACGTTCGAAACGTTTTGCGAGGCCGTGCGCAGGCCTGCTTGCGCCGCCTGCAAGCCGCTGAGCCCCGCGCCGAAGACCGCGCCGAGACTCATTGCGCGGCCCCGCGCACGGCAAAACGCGCCCTCCGGCCGGCATTATCTGCCGAGCCGAAGGGCGCAGCGCCGCGCCCCCGCGCAGACTCCATTCGTGTGCAAAGCCCTTTAGGCAAAGCGTTTTCTTTCACCTCTGCGACGTCGGCTGGGATCGACGCCGCACAACCGTTGGCGATCACATCGCAATGACCGGGCCAAGTTTTCGGCACGCTTATTGGTTCGCCGTACTCGGCAGAAGCTGCCGGGCCGCCCGGCGAATTTCGCCGTGCGACACGCCTTTAGCGCCGAGCGCAAAACTGCGTTCTCGTTGCGGCGCTTGAAGTTTTTGTGTCGGCGGCGTGTGGCGCACGCCTTGCTCTCTTCCAAGCTCAAGGCGCGTGTTGCGTCCGGAGTTTTTTGCGCGATGGCGTTTCAACTGGCGGCGATCAACGCAAGCGAGAGCCTTTTGGCTCCGCCCGCGGTCACGCCGAACGCCGCGGGCGGTGAAGACAAATCCGGCCTGTTCCAGATGCTGCTCGCCGGCGCCGCCGCGCAAGGCGGCGATACGCCAGTTCTTCAAGCGGTTGCGAATCCAGCCCCGTCAATAGCGCCCGCCAACAGCGGCGGCGCGGTCGCGATGTTGTTGCAGACTGCCGACGCACCGACGCAGGCCGCGCCCAATATCGCCGACGCGGCGCAATCTACTTTCGCGCCGGCAGAACCGCAAACGATCGCGCCAACCGCTGAAAAGCAGCCCGCCGGCGCCGCTCAACTTAAACCCGCCGTACTCGCCGCAGGCGATGCGCCGCCGGTTGCGCAGGCCGAAGCGCCGACGAGTCAGCAGACATCATCTGCGCCCACCGCCATTATCCTGGCCGTCGCGACGGCAGGCGACGATGCCGGCGATCAGGCCGCGGCCCCGGCGCCGCAGCAGGCCGCTATGGTTTCGCCGGACGCGGCGCAAGCGATCGTGTTCGCGCCTTTCACGACGCAGAACGCGGCGCCCGCAGCCAAGCCGGGCCAGGCGGCCGCTGGCGAAGTCATCGAGACCGACCAGCCGTCTGCACCGCAGAAATCCGAATTCTTCAAGAAAGCGGTATTCGCCGCAACGCCCACGAAAGCCAACGCGGCAGGCGCCAGCGTGGTCGCGCGCGCCATCGCGACGGAGGCGGCGGCCACGCCGCAAGGCCAGCAGCAGCGTGCGGATTCCGCACAGCCGGGTTCGACTTCGCCGATCGCCGGATTCGAGGCGCCCCGGGCCGCTTCCGACGCCCTGTCAACGCCAGTCGCGCGCGCGCCGCACGGCGCGGCGGCGATGCAGATCGCACAAAGCATTACTCGTAATTTCAACGGCAAATCGGCCAATTTTGAAGTGCGGCTCGATCCGGCCGAATTGGGCCGCGTCGATGTGAAGATCAGCGTCGATCACGACAAGCGCGTCACCGCGTCGGTATCGGCCGACAACCCGCAAACGCTGACCGACCTGCGCGGCGCGGCGCGGGACATCGAACGCGCACTGAACGAAGCGGGCCTTGATCTGGCGCAGGACGGCCTGTCGTTCGACCTGAACCAGCGCCAGGCCAATGACGATCAGTTCGATGGATCGCCCTATGCCGCCGCGCAGGATGAAGCCTCCGGCGAAACCGCCCTGCTCGGCGCCGCGCCCTTCGGGATGCAGAGGTGGAGCAATTCGGGCGTGGATGTCTGGGCATGAGGAGCGTGACTGATGGCTATTGACGCACTCGGCGCGACGACGGCGCAAACTGCGGCCGGGACGACGACCAATTCCACCAAGCAATTGGCGGACACGTTCGACACGTTCCTAAAATTGCTGACCGCGCAATTGCAAAACCAGGACCCGCTTTCGCCGATGGATTCGGCGAAGTTCACCGAGCAATTGGTGCAATATAGCCAGGTCGAACAGCAAATCTCCAGCAACACCAAGCTGGACGCCCTCGCCGCACAGCTAAAGGCGGGCGCCGCGGGTACGGCGCTTTCCTATCTGGGCAAGACCGCGTTGTTTGATTCCAACGCCGCCGGCCTCGTCAATGGCAAGGCCAATTGGCAATACGCGGTCGATGCCGGCGCGGCGACGACGACGCTGACGGTGACCGACGCCAAGGGCAATGTCGTCTACACCGCCGACGGCAACGCCGCGAGCGGCTCGCACACGTTTCAATGGGACGGCTCGAAAACCGGCAGCGACCAGAAAGCCGACCCGGGCACATATTACCTCGCCGTCACCGCGAAGGACGGCGCGGGCACGGCGGTCAGCACGGCGGTCGCGGTCGAAGAGCACATCTCCGGCGTCGATTTCAGCGGCGCCGCCCCCACTGTCGCCACCGCCGCCGGCGCACGCGCGATCGACAAGATCCTGCGCATTGGCGAGGCGACGACATGATCTGTCCGGCGATGAACACCGCCGCAGAGAGCAGAAGCGCTCCGCATACGGACCGTAAACGAACGTACAGAATGGCAGGAGCGAACCAATGAGTATCTATTCGGCGATGCGGGCCGGCGTGACGGGCCTCAACGCCAATTCCAGCGCGATGGCGGTGATTTCCGACAACATCGCCAACCTGAATACCGTCGGCTACAAGCGTGGGCAGACCGATTTCAGCGCGATCCTGAACGCGCAGAACGCCTCGACCTCGTACAATGCCGGCGGCGTGCTCGCCAGCACGCGGCGCTACATCGACCTGCAGGGCTCGCTCGAGACATCCAATTCGCCCACCGATCTGGCCGTCAACGGGTCAGGCTTTTTCATCGTCACCGAAGACCCAACTGGCACGAGCGGCGCGGGCGGCGGCCTGTTTACCCGCTCGGGGCAATTTACGCTGGACTCGAAAGGCCTGCTGCGCAACGCGCAAGGCTATTATCTGATGGGCGCGCCGATGACCAACGGCTCGGCGACCTCGATTACGCCGTCCTCGCTCGCTTCGCTGCAGGTGATCAACCTGGCCAATGTCGGCTCGACCGCCGAAGCATCGACTAAAGCCTCGATCAACGCCAATCTGGACAGCCGCGAAACGATCTATACCGGCCCGCCGGCCTATGCGGCTGGCGCTATGGCAGGCTATCCCTCGGCGGTGAACTCGATCGCCCCGCAGGTCGAGCGTTCGATCGAAGTGTACGACAGCCTCGGCACGGCGCGCACGCTGACGATGGGCTTTCTCAAGACCGGCACGAATACCTGGGCGACCGAAATCTATATGCGTCCCGCAAACGCGGTGACCGGCGCAAATGGCCTCATCGCCTCGGGCTCGGTCGCCTTCTCTACCAGCGGCGTGCCGACGTCAGTGAGCGCGGCGCTGCAGAATTTGAACATCACCTATGCGGCAACGACCGGCGCGGCGAGCCAGTCCATCACCATGGACCTCTCGACCGGGCTTTCGCAATACGCCACGCCCTCGGCCCTGAACTCGGCGACCGCCGATGGTTCGCCCCCCGGCGACCTGACGGGCGTGACGGTCAGCGATGGCGGCGTGCTCACGGCGCAATATTCCAACGGCCGCAGCGAGGCGCTGTACCTCATCCCGGTCGCCACGTTCCTCAACCCTGACGGCCTGCAGGCCGAACGCGGCGGCGCCTATCGCGTCACGCTGGATAGCGGTCAGTTCACCATCAACTCGGCTGGCTCCGGCGGGGCCGGACCAATCCAGGCCAACGCCCTGGAAGCCTCCAATGTCGATCTCGGCACCGAGTTCACCAGCATGATCACCACGCAGCGCGCTTATTCAGCCTGCTCGAAAATTATCACCACCGCCGACGACATGCTTTCCGAGCTGCTCCAGATCAAACGCTAGCAAAACTGAATAAGTACAGGCCTGTGGGTATCTAGGTATTCACCATCTGTATTAGACTGAAACAGGTCCCTAACCAATGTTAACCCACGGTTTTAGCAGAGTTTTCAGGCATAGCGTGTACAAACGTCTCCTACAACAAGGAGAAGCGCGATGCAGAAGCACCGACGCACCGAGGGTATGGTGATGGGTCCGGATGGTACGCCGCTGACCTTGGACGATCTTCCGCCGGCGAACACTACCCGCTGGGTCATTCGCCGCAAGGCCGAAGTGGTTGCCGCCGTTCGCGGCGGGCTGCTGACCATGGAAGATGCGTGCAAGCGGTACAGCCTGACCCTGGAAGAGTTTGAAGCCTGGCGCTCGGCGATCGAACGGCATGGTCTGGCAGGTCTGCGCACGACCCGCCTTCAACACTACCGCGAACCCGCGCTGGTCTAGCACTGGCCGGCCCGCAAGGGCCGCTAACGCGTTTTCGTGCGCCCCGGCCCCCGGCGGCGCAGGAAAACGCGTATGGTCAATTGCGCTTAACCATAATTTCACGCCCACCCGGCAAATTCTGCCCAGCGGCGATCCTGGGGATTCGCCGCCAGAGGGTGCGCGTGAACAATCTCGTTCGTCTGTTGCTGCAATCGGGACCGGCGCGGATATTCGCCGCGATCGGCGCCACCGCGCTCGTGGCCGCGCTTGTGTTCGGCGTCGTGTTCCGCATGGGCGGAGAAGACAACTCCCTGCTGTTCTCCGGTCTCGACCTCAAGGAAGCGGGTGAAATCACCGCCAAGCTCGATCAGGCCGGAATCAAATATCAGCTCACCGGCGACGGCTCGACCGTCATGGTCCCGCGCAGCAAGGTGCTCGGCGCGCGGATGATGCTGAGCGCCGACGGCCTGCCTACGCGCGGCTCGGTCGGCTACGAAATTTTCGACAAGTCCGATGCGCTCGGCGCCACGCAATTCATGCAAAATCTCAATCGGTTGCGTGCGCTGGAGGGCGAACTGGCGCGCTCTATCGCCTCGCTCGACGGCGTTGCATCGGCGCGCGTGCATCTGGTTCTTCCCGAGCGGCAATTGTTCGAGCGCGACACGCAGCAGCCGACCGCCTCGATCGTGCTGAAGCTGAACCGCGATTCCCTCGCCCCTGGCGAAGTGCGTGCGATCCGCAATCTTGTCGCCAGCGCTACGCCCGGCCTTTCCCCTTCCAAGGTCACGATTCTGGATGAAGGGGGCAATCTGCTCGCCGCCGCGCAGGCCGAGGGCGATGCGGGCGCGGGCGAAATGGCCGATTCCCAACAATCCGCCGCTGAAGAGCGCATCCGCCATACCGTGCAGAACATCGTCGAAGGCATCGTTGGACCGGGCGCGGCGCGCGTGCAGGTCACCGCCGAGCTTGATCTCAACAAGGTGCAGCAAACCTCGGAAACCTTCGATCCCGAAGGGCGCGTCGTCCGGTCGACACAGACGGTATCGGACTCATCCAAGCAGCAGGAAAAAACCGGCGGCGGCGGCGCCAGCGCCTCCAACAACGTTCCGGGCGGCGGCGCGAGCAGTTCAGGCGGCGCCGACGCCAATTCGAACGAGCGCACCGAGGAGACGACGAATTACGAAATCTCCAAGACCACCAAGACGGAAGTAATCGAAAGCGGCCGCGTGCGGCGCCTGTCGGTCGCGGTGGCGGTCGATGGCGTCCTGACGCCGCCCAAGGACGGCAAAGGCGAACCGACCTGGGCGGCCCGCTCGCCCGAGGAAGTGCAGCATATCACGGCGCTGGTGCGCGCCGCCGTCGGCTATGACGAGAGCCGCGGCGATAAGGTCGAAGTTGTCGCGACGAAATTCGCCCGCCCCGCCGTAGCCGGCACGGAAGCGGCCAAACCCGGCCTGCTCGATTTTAAATCCGGCGATCTCATGCGCGGCGCGGAAATTGGCGCAGCTTTGATCGCCGCGCTGGCGCTGATCATCTTCGTGATGGGCCCGATGGCGGCGGGCCTGGCAAAATCCCCCGCTTCTGTAACGTTGATTGAGAACGGCGGAGGTAACGGCGGCGGCGCGACGATGATCGCGGCCAATGGGCCCGCGCACGGCGCACAGCAACAGGTTCTGGTCGTCCCCGGCGCCGGACACCAAGCCGTCGCGGGCGCCCCGCCGATGGCGAGCGCCCTGCCCGGCCCGATGGGCAGTGAGCCCGAGCCGCTCATCGATGTTGCCCGTATTCGCGGACAGGTCCGCGCCAGTTCAACCAAGAAAATTGGCGAGGTTGTCGAACAGCATCCAGAAGAGTCGGCGAACATTATTCGCGGCTGGCTGAACAACGCGATCTGATCCGATGGCCCTCCCCGCAAAGAAAACCGACAAGCATGTGGTGGATAAGCTGGAAGAGCTTTCCGGCCCCGACCGCGCGGCGGTGATCCTGCTCACTTTGGGCGAAGAAGCCGTCAAGCTCTGGAAATTGCTGGACGACGAGGAGATCAAGGAAGTTTCCCAGGCGATGGCCAAGCTGGGGGTCGTCTCATCGAGCGTTGTCGAGCAATTGATCCTCGATTTCGTGCAGCGGCTTTCCGGTTCGGGCACGCTCGTGGGTTCGCTCGACGCCACGCAACGTCTGCTGCAGCAATTCCTGCCGCCGGAAAAAATCGACGGCCTGATGGAGGAAATCCGCGGCCCGGCCGGGCGCACGATGTGGGAAAAGCTCGGCAACGTGAACGAGATGGTTCTGGCCAGCTATCTGAAGAACGAATACCCGCAAACCGTTTCGGTGGTGCTGTCAAAAATCAAGCCCGACCATGCTTCGCGCGTGCTGGGCGAGCTGCCGGAAGATTTCGCCATCGAGTGCATCAACCGCATGCTGCGGATGGAGCCGGTGCAACGCGACATTCTCGACAAGATCGAGCAGACGCTGCGCACCGAGTTCATGTCCAACCTGGCCAGCACGTCCAAGCGCGACAGCCATGAATTGATGGCCGAGATATTCAACAATTTCGACCGCCAGACCGAATCGCGCTTCCTGGCCGCACTTGAAGAGCGCACGCGAGAAAGCGCCGACAAAATCCGCGCATTGATGTTCGTGTTCGAAGATCTCAAACGCCTGGATTCGGCGGGGATCCAGACTTTGCTACGCTCGGCGCCGAAGGAGGCCCTGCCCCTCGCGCTCAAGGGCGCCTCCGACGAACTGCGCCAGATGTTCTTCTCAAACATGTCCGAGCGCGCGTCCAAGCTGATGAAGGAAGAAATGGCGGGCATGGGTCCCGTGCGCCTCAAGGACGTCGATGCGGCGCAGGCCAAGATCGTGATCCTGACCAAGGAACTGGCGGCGAAAGGCGAGATCATGCTCGCCGAAGGCGGAAGCGACGATGAACTCATCTACTAGCCCCGTTCGCAAATTCTCGTTCGAGACGGTGTTCGACGCCGATGGCGCGATCGTCCGCGATGGGGCCGGCTTCAAAAGCCAGTTCAGCAAAGCCGAACTGGAGGCCGCGCGCGCCGAAGCCTTCGAGGAAGGCCGCAACACCAGCGAGCGGGAAGCGGCCCAGGCGCTTTCGCTCCTGTCCCAATCCATGCGCGCCCTGCTCGACCGCTACGACCTCGAACAGCGCGCGCTGCGCGAGGAGGCCGTCGCCGTTGCGCTGGCCGCCGCCCGGAAAGCCGCCGGCATAGCGCTCGAATCCTTCGGCGAAGAACGCGTGATCGTTGCGCTTGAGGCGGCGATGGAAACATTGCGCGGCAGTCCGCGCCTGATGGTGCGCCTGGCGCCGGCGATGATTGCTGGAATGAAGTCGCGGCTTGAGGAAGCCGCCCGCACGGCCGGGTTCGAAGGCGCGATGATCGTGCGCGCCGAACCGAGTGTGGAGATCGGCGACGTCACGCTCGAATGGCCCGACGGCGCCATCGCGCTTGACCGCGCCGCCGCCTTCGCACGCATCGATGAAGTCGTCAGCCGCGCGCTGACCATGGACGATCTGGAGCACATAGAATGAGCGAGCCTACAGACGCCCTGCATTTGCAGGAATTGCCCCCTGGCGTCCCTCCTGGCGCGATGAGCGGCGGTGACGACGACTCGGGCAAGACCGCAGCCGATCTCGCGCCGGTTTTCGACGTGCCGGTGAATATCCAGGCCGTGCTCGGCAAGGCCCAGGTCGATGTCGCGCAATTGCTCCGGCTGACGCGCGGCTCGGTTCTGGAACTCGACCGCAAGGTTGGCGAAGCGATCGACATTTACGTGAACAACCGGCTGGTCGCGCGCGGCGAAGTCGTCGTCGTCGATGAGCGGCTGGGCGTGACCATGACGGAAATCATCAAGGACGGCGAAGGCGCCTAACCCGCGCTCTTGTTTTTAAGGACGAAGCCCCATGCGCGTGCTCATCGTAGGATCGCTCAACGGCCAGATCGCGGCGGCGACGAAGATCGCCATGGATCGCGGCGCCAAGGTCGCGCATGTCGATACGATCGCGCAGGCGACCGCCGCCCTGCGCGCCGGCCGCGGCGCCGATCTGCTGATGGTCGATGTCAGCCTCGATATCGCCAGCCTGATCGCCGCCAACGAGGCCGAGCACATCATGGTTCCGGTCGTCGCCTGCGGGATCAAGGCTGATGCGAAGACCGCCGGCGACGCCATTCGCGCCGGCGCCAAGGAATTCATTCCCCTGCCGCCGGACGCCGATCTCATCGCCGCCATTCTCGCCGCCGTTTGCGACGACGAGCGCCCGATGATCGCCGAGGACCAAGTGATGCGCGACGTGATCGGCATGGCCGATCAAGTCGCCGCATCCGAAGCCTCGATCCTGATCACCGGCGAAAGCGGATCGGGCAAGGAAGTGATGGCCCGTTACGTCCATAAGCGATCAAAGCGCAAGGACGCCCCGTTCATCGCCGTCAATTGCGCCGCAATCCCCGAAAACCTGCTCGAAAGCGAATTGTTCGGCCACGAGAAAGGCGCTTTCACCGGCGCCATCGCGCGGCGGATCGGCAAATTCGAGGAGGCCAATGGCGGCACGCTGCTGCTCGATGAAATCAGCGAGATGGACCAGCGCTTGCAGGCAAAATTGCTGCGCGCGATACAGGAGCGCGTGATCGATCGCGTCGGCGGCGCCAAGCCCGTGCCGGTGAATATCCGCATCATCGCCACGTCGAACCGCGATCTGGCCCAGGCCGTACGCGACGGCGAATTCCGCCAGGATCTGCTCTACCGCCTCAACGTGGTGAACCTGCGCGTGCCGCCGCTGCGCGAACGGCGCAAGGATTTACCCAACCTGGCGCAATTCTTCATCGAGAAATACGCCGCCGCCAACGGGCGCCCCTGCCGGCGCCTCGGCGCCGAGGCTTTGGCAAGCGTGATGGCTCACCCCTGGCGCGGCAATGTCCGCGAACTGGAAAACGCCATGCACCGCGCCGTGCTGCTCAGCAACGACGCGGAGATCGGGCCCGCCGCGATCCGTGCGCCGGACGGCGCACCCGTTGGCCAAGCCGGAGACGAAGCCACGCGCCACGCCGCCGACGCCGCCTCGCGCGCAATGGTGGGCCGCACAGTCGCGGAGGTCGAACAGGGTCTCATCCTAGAAACGCTGACCCATTGCCTCGGCAACCGCACGCATGCGGCCACCATTCTCGGCATTTCGATCCGCACGTTGCGCAACAAGCTGAAGCAATATGCCGACGAAGGCGTCGCCGTGCCGCCCGCCGCCATGGGCACGGCGGCGTGAAGTATTCGGCGAAGGTCATTTTGCGCGTTCCCTCCCCCCTCGTGGGGGAGGGTCAGGGTGGGGGGGAACCACGGATCGGCAAGGCGCGCCTGAATAGTGCGCGCTGCGCCCAGTCGATCGACCTGCCCCCCCACCCCTGCCCCTCCCCACAAGGGGGAGGGGTCCGCAAGTTCTGCATCCGCGCGTTTGACGCTGGACGAATTTTACATGTCTGACATCGCCTCGTTCGACTTCCAGTCCATGCGCCGCGGCGTAATGCGGGGGGACGTGGCGCTCGCCGCCATCGTGCTCGGCGTGCTGGCGATCCTGCTGACGCCGCTGCCGGCGATGGCGATGGACATGCTGCTGGCGCTGTCCATCACCGTGTCGATCCTGGTTCTGCTGACCGCGCTGCTGATCAAGAAGCCGCTGGAATTTACCTCGTTCCCGGCGGTGCTGCTGCTCACCACCTTGTTCCGGCTGTCGCTGAATGTGGCGTCTACGCGCCTCGTGCTTACCCACGGTCATGGCGGGGCGGACGCGGCCGGCAAGGTGATCAAGGCCTTCGGCGATTTCGTCATGGGCGGCAATTTCATCATCGGCGTGATCGTTTTCGTGATTCTGGTGATCGTGAATTTCGTCGTGATCACCCGCGGCTCGACGCGGATCGCCGAAGTCGCCGCGCGCTTTACGCTCGATTCCATGCCCGGCAAGCAGATGGCGATTGACGCCGATCTTTCGTCCGGCCTGATCAACGACGTGGAGGCGCGCAAGCGGCGCAGCGAACTGGAGCAGGAGAGCAATTTCTTCGGCGCCATGGACGGGGCGAGCAAATTCGTCCGCGGCGACGCGATCGCCGGCCTGCTGATCACCGTCATCAACATCATCGGCGGCGTGGTGATCGGCATGGTCAGCCACGGCCTGTCGATCGAACAGGCGCTCGACACCTACACGCGTCTCACCGTTGGCGACGGCCTCGTCGCGCAGGTGCCCTCGCTGATCATTTCAGTGGCATCGGGCCTGCTCGTATCCAAGGCCGGCGTCGAAGGCGCGGCCTCGGCGGCGTTCGCCAAACAGCTCGCCGGCTACCCCCAGACGCTCGGCATGGTTTCGGCCTGCGCGTTCATGATCGGCATTCTTCCCGGCATGCCAATCATTCCGTTCTGGATTCTCGCCGGCTGCACCGGCGCGCTGGCCTTCCGTCTACGCAACGCCCGCAGGATCACCGAGGCGCAAGCCGTCGCGGCGGCGAAAGCGGCCGAGCCGCCCAAGGCGGAGGAAACGCCGGCCAGCGCGCTGGCGATGGACGAAGTGCGCATCGAGCTTGGTTTCGGCCTACTCGCGCTGCTGAACGATGTACACGGCCGGCGGCTGACCGACCAGATCAAGGCGCTGCGCAAGTCTCTGGCGCAGGACCTCGGCTTCGTCACGCCGCCCGTGCGCATTCTCGATAACGTGCAGCTTCCTTCGGATAATTACGCCATCCGCGTGCGCGAGATGGAAGCGGGCCGCGGGCGTCTGAAGCTCGGCGAGCTGATGGCGATGGACCCGAGCGGCGTCGGCGTCACGCTGGCGGGCGAAGCGGTGAAGGAGCCGGCGTTCGGCCTCGATGCGAAATGGATCGCCGAAAGCGCGCGCGAGGAAGCAGCGTTCCGCGGCTACACGATCGTCGATCCCGCAACCGTGCTCACCACGCATCTCACCGAGATCATCAAGGAGCACATGGCGGACCTGCTGACGTTCGCCGAGACGAAAAAGCTGATCAAGGATCTGCCGAAGGATACGCAAAGCCTGCTCGACGATGTCGCGCCCAGCCACATTTCCTGGTCCGGCGTGCAGCGCATTTTGCAAAATCTGCTGAAAGAGCGCGTCTCGATCCGCGATCTCGGCGCCATCGTCGAAGCGATCAGCGAGGCGGCGCCCACGACGCACGATCTGACGCAGATCACCGAACACGTGCGCACGCGCCTGGCGCGCCAGCTTAGCCACCAGTTCCGCGGCGCCGATGGCGCGCTGCCGATCATGACGCTCTCGCCCGCCTGGGAGCAGGCGTTCGCCGAAGCGCTGATCGGCGACAAGGCCGACCGCCAGCTCGCGCTCGCGCCGTCGAAACTGCACCAGTTCGTCGCCGACGTGCGTAGCGCCTTCGAGCGCGCGGGCGCCGGCGGGGAAACGCCGATCCTGCTCACCTCCCCGCTGATCCGCCCCTACGTCCGCAGCCTGATCGACCGCTTCCGCCCGATGACCAACGTCATGAGCCAGAACGAAGTGCACCCGAAAGCGAAGCTGAAGGCTCTGGGCGTGGTGTAGCCCAAAAATTCGGGTATCGTCCCTTCATGACACGCGAGCACGCCCTTAACGTCCTGCGTCAGTTGCGCCAGCAATTGGAAGCGCGCGGCATAGCGCATGCGGGACTTTTCGGCTCAGTCGCGCGCGATACGGCGGTCGGCCCCAGCGACATCGACGTGTTTGTGACGCCCGCTGAAGGCAGACGCCTGGACCTCATCGACCTCGGCGGCGTACAAAGCACGCTGGAAGCAGCATTCGCCGGCATCGATGTCGATGTCGTCGTCGCGCCAGCGACGAATCCAGATATCGCAACCGCGATCCAGCGAGATCGCGCGGATGCTTTCTGAGCGCTCCGCTAAATGTTTCGCGAATATTTGGCGGCGATCGACTGGACGCCCTAAAGTCGGCGTGCGAGCGGGCGTTGGCATAGATCAAAATGGCGGATTTAGCCGCCCACACAACGCGCGATCGTGGCGCGATCTAACGTCGTCTTCATGATCTCTGCTTTGCCGCGCGCGGAAAACACCAGCGCCCAGTGATTGTCATCGATCCGCGTGACGCTCGGATAGGCCACTGCGCCGAAATTCGCGCCGCCCGTAAGCGTACAACCGCCATCGAAGGTTTCGCCATCGCGGGTTCGCGCCAGCGACAAGGCCGAGCGGCTTGCGGAGCTGGGATTATAGATCAGCAGGATTCCGAACGCAGCGTCGGAGAAGGCTTCCACCGCGGCGCCGGGATTGGGCAGATTTGTTTTTCGCGCCGACGACCAGGCGCCATCGCGGAACCGCGAAACGAACACGCCCTTGCGTTTCTGATCACGCAGGAAGGCGAACACCGTTCCGTCCGCGCTTTTGGCGAGGCTGGGCTGAATCAGGCCATCGCGCGTGGGGATCGGGAAGGTCTCGATCTCTGGGAGGGAATCGTCGAGCCCAGACAGAGACAAGCCGATCACGCTGGACCCGCGGCCTTCGCGATAAAGCGGCAGCAGATCGCGCGCGCCTTCGTGCAGAACGCCGGCGCGCGGCAACATGCCGAGGCGCGCCTCAAGCCGTACAGGCGCCGACCACGTCTTCCCCTCGTCAGAAGAAATCTTGAAATTCACGCCGCCGCATTTCCAGCCGCGGCATGGCGGCCCGCTGCGCCCCTGCACGACGCCGTAGATCAGGATCACGCGCCCGTTCAGATCGCGAGCAAGAACGACGTTGCCCACGGCGCGATCCGGCGCAGTCGCGCCAGCCGGCATCTCACCGGCCCTGACTGCAACAGGCAGCGCGCGCCAATCGCGTCCGCCGCTTTCCTCACGCGCGCACCGCACGACGGTGTCAGGGCTTCGCTCGCCGCTGCCAGAATACCAGCACGCCATCAGTGCGCCACCGCTTAGGCTGATGACGCCCGGCGCATGGCTAAAGCGGGCGGCGCCATCCGGCAGGCGGACGAAATCGAGCGCTGACGCCGGCGCGGCGTGCGCCAACAGCAAAACGCCAAGCGCGCCAAGGAAAAACCTGCCCACGGCCGAGCTTAACGCCGCTCTTGCAATCGCAGATATGAATTTGCGTTAAGTAACGCCCCTTAAAGACTCACCGGCGCATCCTGCGCCGCTGGAGCTTTCATGTCCGCCGTTCCCCTAACCCGTCCCGCCATTGGCGCGCGCGCCAAGCCGGCGCCGATCTTTGCGATCGCTTCGGGCAAGGGCGGCGTGGGCAAGACGTGGCTGTCCTCAACTTTGGCCTGCGTCTATGGCCGCCTTGGGAAACGCACCCTGCTGGTCGACGGCGACATCGGCCTTGCCAATATCGATGTGCAGCTTGGCGTGCGCCCGCAGGCGGACCTTGCCGCGGTGATGCGCGGCTGGGTGGAACTGGAGGATGCGGTGACGCCCGTTTTGGGCGGCGCCGGCAAGACCGGCGGATTCGATCTGCTGCCCGGCCATTCCGGCTCGGGCGCGCTGGCTTCGCTTGCTTTGGAAGATGTCGGCAAGATCGCGGTCGGCGTATCGACGCTGGCGCTGCATTACGACCGGCTGATCCTGGATTGCGCCGCCGGCGTCGATCCGTGCGTGATGCGCCTGGCGCGGCAGGCCGACCGCTGCGTCGTCGTCACCACCGAGGAACCGCCCGCGCTGACCGACGCTTACGCCTTCCTGAAAATCCAGCGCCTGCACCATCCCGAATCCACCCCGCCGTGGATCGTGATCAACATGGCCGAAAAGCGCCCCACCGGCCGGCGCGTGTACGAACAACTCGCGAAAGCCTGCGAAACCTATCTCGGCTTCCGCCCGCCGCTCGCGGGCATCATCGTCCGCGATCCGCGCGTGCCGGATTCGATCCGCGCGCAGACGCCGCTGCCCGTGAGGCATCCGACCAGCGCTGCGCTGGATGATGTGATGCGGGTTGCGGAGACGCTGGCGAGCGAAGGGATGATATGACCAATTCCTCCCCCGTTTACCGGGGAGGTGGCCTTTTCGCGTAGCGAAAAGCCGGAGGGGGAATATCGGCGTCGAGCCCTCCCCCTCAGTCTCACTTCGTTCGACAGCTCCCCCGTGAACGGGGGAGCATGGACGCCACACTATCCCACTCTTCTGCCCGCCAGATCATCCAGCTCTGCGCGTTCGCGGGCTTCTTCTTCCGCCCGCTCGCGCGCGACTTCGTTCTCGATCAGGGTTTCGAGTTTTTTCAGCTCGATAAAAGCATCCGATAGCGTGGTGCGCAACATCTCCGCGGCGTGGGCGGCGGTTTCGCGTTCGATCAGCAGGCGCGCGCGCTGCATCAGGGCGGCTTGCGCGTAGGCGCCGAACATCGCCATGGCGTCGGCGCCGGCTTCGCGCTGCTCGGCCAGTACGGTCCAGTCGTGGTTTACGATCTGCGTATCGAGCGCGCGGCGCTGCTCATCCAGCAACGCCAGCTCCCGCTGCAGCGCCTCGGCGCGCAGGCGCGCCATACGGGCGAGCGTGGTGAGCGCGCTCACGACGACAGCGCCGCATCAAGCAGGGCGAAGGCCTGATCGCCGGAAATGCGCTCATCGCGCCCCTGCGCGAGGAATTCCTCCAGCGGCCCGCGCAGGCGGATGGCTTCATCGAGGTCTGCGTCGCTGCCCATTTTGTATGCTCCGATCCTGATCAATTCTTCCATGTCGGCATAGGCGCTCATCAGCACGCGGGCGCGCGCGATTAGCGCGTTCTCCTGCGCGTCGTGGCACATCGGCATCAGCCGCGAGATCGATTTCAGCACGTTGATCGCCGGATAGCGCCCGCGCTCGGCGATGCGCCGCTCCATCACGATGTGGCCGTCGAGAATGGCGCGCACCGCATCGGCGATCGGCTCGTTGTGATCGTCGCCATCGACCAGCACGGTGAAAATGCCGGTGATCGAACCGGATTTTTTTCCGTCGCGCCGCTCCACGCCCGGCCCCGCCCGCTCCAGCAGGCGCGGCAATTGCGCGAACACGGAGGGCGTATAGCCCTTCGTCGTCGGCGGTTCGCCGGCGGCCAGGCCAATCTCGCGCTGGGCCATGGCAAAGCGCGTGACGCTGTCGAGCATCAAGAGCACGTCCTTGCCCTCGTCGCGGAAATGTTCGGCCACGCACGCGGCAAGCTGGGCCGCCAGACGCCGCCGCGCCGCGGGTTCATCGGAAGTCGCCACGACGACGACGGCGCGCGCCAATCCTGCTTCGCCGAGCGTGTCCTCGATGAATTCCTTCACCTCTCGGCCGCGTTCGCCGATCAGGCCGATCACGATCACGTCCGCATCCGCGCCGCGCGCGAGCATGCTCATCAGCACCGATTTGCCGACGCCAGAGCCGGCGAACACGCCAATCCGCTGGCCGCGGCAGAGCGCGGCGAACGTATCGATAGCTTT
>DASZPV010000186.1:0-26503 GCA_035549875.1 Caulobacterales bacterium | reverse complement strand
CGCAAATCGTGGGCGACGTCGGTGGAAACCTGCCGCACGCTGAACACGAGCGATTCTACGCGTTCAAGCATCTCAACAAAAGCGGCGGTCAACTCATCGAGGTCGTCGCGATTCCGCTCCCGAGGCGAAGGAGGCCGCGCTATTCTGGAACAGAGATCGCGCCAATGACGGCGTCCGCGATTAGCGGATGGTCATTTACGCCGCTATCAATGATGCCGATGAGCGGCGCGTCTGGAGGCACGGCGCCGAGCGGCGGCGTCTCGGGTAGACTCAGCTCAAGCCGCGTTGATTTCTCTGAATCTAGAGATGGCGGCAGGTCGATCGCGGCGATTTCGGGAACGTCGAGCAATTCGCGAATGACGCTCCCCATGACACGCACCCGAGTGAGTGCGATGGATGGACCAAGATAACGATCAAGGACTTCCCCGCCGGCGCTGGTGGCGAAGGCTTCAATCTCATCGAGCTTGGACTGGCGCGCCGCTCGCGTGCCGAGATCCCAGACTTCAATGTCAACCGCATAGGTCGCACTGGGGTCAAAGTCGTCCGGCCCTGCGAATCCCTCATCCTTGAATCGGCGACCGATCCGGTCGCCAGGGCCGACTGGCTCTACCGAAGCAATCGATGCGACAAATCCTGCATAAGGCGGATTGGCTTGCCCCTGTGGGACCGGACCGCTGTACGCCGCCAGTCTTTGTTGAAACGTCCGAAGGTTCTGTTCGCTCGCGAACAGAACAAGGCTGCGGTCCGGGTCACTGGCCAGCAGCGTGAGTCCGATGGAAGCCCACTGATCCTCAGTCACTAGCGAATCCATTCTGACCCGAAGGAATCGTGAGGCGAAGATGGTCATAGCGCGCCACGGTCGCCTCACTTAGATTTCAGACGCGCCATTCCCTTGCGTCGACGGTTCATGTCCTTGATCGCGGCGCGCAAGTCGGTTTCATCGACCTTCTCGCGTCGTGCTATGATGGGCGCCTTGATGGCTTGAACGCACGCGCGCTCAATCTCCGCAAGCGAATAGTCCGCCATGGCGTCAACCAAAGTCGTCGGGTCAAACGAGGCTTGGACGTTTCGGAACTTGCGCTTCACGTACTGTGTGATTTGCGCTTTCGTCGGCAGATCGAACCAGACAACCTCGTCAAATCGGCGATACATCGCCTCGTCCAAGACGCTTTCGAGATTGGTGGCGGCGATCATGAAGCCGTTCGGCTTGATGCGCTCAATGAATAAAAGGAGGCTGTTGACGACGCGACGCAATTCGCTGTGCTCGGACGTGTCGTCGCGCGCGCGTGCGACGGCGTCGAATTCGTCGAGGAAGAGCACGCAAGGTTGCGTGCGGGCAAACTCAAACACCTTCCGCACGTTGCCGGCCGTCTCGCCGAGATAAGACGACATCAAGCGGTCGAGCTTGACCACAAAGAGTGGCAGCTTCAGCTCCGCCGCGAAGACTTCGGCTGAGAGCGTCTTGCCAGTACCTGGGGGGCCACAAAAAAGCAGCCGTGACCGGACGGGCAGCCCCCTGCGCAAGATGTCTTCCGAGCGCCGGAACTCTTCCAGCAGGCCCTTGAAGATCGACACATTCTCGCGGGACAGGATCACGTCGGCTGCGACGCGCGACGACTCGATGCGTTCAACAAGGTCAGAAGCAGGATCGGGAAATGGGATGAGCGGCGCAAGCGCCGTGGGGCCTCGCGGTGTCGTGGGCTCTGACTTGGCTTCGAGCACCTTGCGCAAGCTTCTGGCGAGCGCGACGTTTCCTTTGCGCTCCTCCTCACTGATGATCAGTTCTGCGACCGCGCGGAATTCATCATCGCGCCCGCGACTGGCAAACAATTTCTTAATGAGTTCGCCGCGCGCCATCGCCTTACCCAATTCCCCAACGCAACCTAGGCCGATTCACCGGGCGAAGCACCTCTTGTGGGCGATGGCCTCTGAGGCCTCAATATGTAGCGCCAAGGGGTTAATGTACCTCATACGTTCTCGTGTCGCAATCCGCTCGCGCCGCTGTGCCGGCACCGGGCCGCGCGTGCGACGCCATTGGCATCGACGCCTGCGGCCAAGGCCGACGATCAAGGGCGAAGAGCGCCACCGTACCTTGAGAAAGCGGACAACGCAGGCGAACCACGTAGCACCGCTACGGCGTTGGCCCCTGATACGTCATGCCGAAAATCGTGTCGGCGAGCCAACGCTTGAAGTCAGGGTTGTCGCTGAATTGCTTGAACAGCTGCGTGTCGTCCTTGAGGAGGCTTACGATGACACGTTGTAAGGCGGCGTCATGCTCAATGCGAGCGTTCTGCCGATCTGAATTTTGGGATGCGTTTCTGTATGCCGCATCGGCAGCAACGCGATCGGGAATATCGCGCGAGATGAGCTGCCGAACGCGGTCTCCGTCCTCCCACGCAACATCGCCAAACTGCTCGTTGAATGTCCGAATGATGTTGGAAAGCCGGTCGAGCTCTGGCTCGGGCCGCCGGGCGGCGCCATTCGTGGGAAGCGGATCGATCTCGGCGCCTTGATCGGCAAGTGCGAGTTGGCGCGCCTCGCGCTTTTCAATCCGATAGCTCTCCATGTCGATCGCTTCGAGGATGCCCTTTGACAGGTCCTGCTCCATGGGAGCGGGCAGCTTCGGGACCAGGAAGTTGAGGAAGATCGACAATTCTTCCCACGCCGCGACCGTGTACGGGAGAATCGATGACAAAAACCCGTAGGTGCGGATGAATGCTTTGGCCTTGCCCTTGAACTCGACCTGAGCGTCTTCGTTCAGATTGTCTCGGTAGAGAGCCACGCAAGCGTCGAGGATCGGGTCCAGTCGATCGCGATCGGCGCCATCCAGATATCGAGTAACGAGCTCGCGCACTTGATCCGGCGCATAGACCTGCGCGCCATCGAGCGCGGCCTTCAGGTCATGGAGCGTATTCGGGTCGGTGGCCTCGGAGAGGATGGTGGTGCGATAGAAGTCCTGGAACGCGGCGCGGATGGTCTCCACATCGTTCTGGAAATCCAGAACGAAGGCGTCGTGCTTCTTCGGATGGGCGCGATTCAGGCGCGAGAGCGTCTGCACCGCCTTGATGCCGGATAAGGGCTTGTCGACATACATCGTGTGCAGTAGCGGCTGATCAAAGCCGGTCTGGAACTTGTCGGCACAGACCAGGAAGCGGTACGGCTCGCCCTCGAACTTGTCCGGTATCTCCGATGAGGGAAAGCCGTTGAGCGCGGCTTCCGTCACTTCTCGGCCGTCGAGATCATACTTTCCAGAGAATGCAACGATGGCTTTGTGTGGGCTCTTCCGCTCCACCAGATAGTCGCGGATCGCCTGATAGTAGCGGACCGCGCGGTCGATGCCGCCGGTGACGACCATCGAGCGCGCCTGGCCGCCAATGAGGCCGCGGGCGAGCACTTGCTCATGGAAGTGATCCACCATGATCTCCGCCTTGAGGCGGATGGCGTGGTCATGGCCTTCAACGTACCGACGCAGCTTCTTTTTGGCGCGACGCGTGTCGAACTCCGGATCGTCGCCGATGGTTTTGATGAGCTGATAATAGCTGTCCACCGGCGTGTAGTGCTTCAGCACATCGACGATGAAGCCTTCCTGGACGGCCTGCTTCATCGTGTAGGAATGGAACGGCCGGAACTTGGTCTGGGCGCCGTCCTGGAACGGCTCGCCGAAGATTTCGAGCGTCTTGTGCTTCGGTGTGGCGGTGAACGCAAAATAGCTGGCGTTCGGCAACAACTTGCGCGCGGCCATGATGGCGTTGATCTGATCCTCGACGGACTCGGCGTCTTCTTCTTCGGATTCGGAAAGCGCGCGGTTGACGGCAGCGGATGCGCGCCCGCCCTGGCTGGAATGCGCCTCGTCGATGATGATGGCGAAACTGCCTTGCCGGTGGTGCGAGCCGAGCTCGTCCAGAATGAAGGGGAATTTCTGGACCGTTGAAATGATGATCTTCTTGCCACCCTCGATGAACTCGCGGAGCTGCGCCGAGCCTTCGGTGACGGCGCCGACGGTGGAAGAGACCTGCGCAAACTGCTTGATGGTGTCGCGGATTTGCTGGTCAAGCACGGTGCGGTCGGTGATCACGATGATCGAGCCGAACACGGGCTTACCCTCGCGCTCCAGGCCGACGAGCTGGTTGGCGAGCCAGGCGATGGAGTTGGATTTGCCGGAACCGGCGGAGTGCTGGATCAGATAGCGCTTCCCGGCGCCGTGGCCCTCCGCATCGGCAAGAAGGCCGCGCACCACGTCGAGTTGGTGATAGCGCGGGAAAACCTGCTCGCGCTTCTTCTTGCCGGTCTTGCGGTCAACCTTCTCGACGATCTGCGCGTAGTGCTCGATGATGTTGGAGAGGCTGGGCGGCTTGAGGGTCACCTTCCAGAGATAATCCGTCTTGACGCCATCGCCCGGCGGATTGCCGGCGCCGTCGCTCCAGCCCTTGTTGAAGGGCAGGAACCAGCTTTCCTTGCCCTTGAGATGCGTGCAGAAGCGGACTTCGGCATCGTCCACCGCGAAGTGCGCGATGCAGCGGCCGAACTCGAACAGCTTCTCCGCCGGGTTGCGGTCGCGCTTATATTGCTCGATGGCGTCGGCGACGGTTTGCTTGGTGAGGCTGTTCTTTAGCTCGAACGTCGCGATCGGCAGGCCGTTGATGAAGAGCCCGAGATCGAGCGCGTTGGCCGTGTCGTCGCGCGAATAGCGCAGCTGGCGGGTGACGGAGAAGCGATTGGCCGCGTAGCGCGCTTCCGCTTGCGCATTGCCCGGCGTAGGCGTGGCGAAATAGAGCGCGATGTCGTTGGGGCCATGGCGCACGCCATTGCGCAGCACGTCGATCACGCCGCGTTTGGAAATTTCGCCCTGCAGGCGGGCGAGGAATTGGCTGCGCGTCGGCCCATCGGTGCGAATGGCGACGGCCTCGGCGATCTTCGGCTGCGTCGCTTCGAGGAAAGCCGTGAGTTGGACGAGATCGACCGTCTAGCCGCGCTCATAATCCTTGGGATCGCCCAGGATCCATTGATGCAGGCCGACGAAGGGCTCCGGGTCTTCGGCCACGCCGCCGGTGATGGCCGCCGCGCGCCGGCCGGTCATGTCGGCGACGATCAGGGCCTCCAGGCCTTTTTCCGAAGTGTCCGTGCGCGCCATCGCTTAGGCCAGCCTTCTCCGCACGTGGGCGCCGTCGGCGCGGCGCGCAACGCAAACCTGCCTCATGCCGCTTCCTCCACGTCGCTTTCCGCGTCGGGGTCGAGTTCCTCGTCAGCGTCGGCGACTTCAGAGCCGAGCTCAGGGGCGCCAGTTTCCGGCAGCGTTGCAGCGACTGCACGAACGTCCAACTGGCCGGTAACGGCATCCGCGACCAGACGCGCGCGCAACTCCTCAAGCAGTGAGAGTTCCCGAGTCGATTGGTCGATGGCTTGGTTGATGTCACGGGTCGCGCGCGCAACCGCCTCGCAAAGCTGTTGCTGCTGTTCGACGGGCGGCACGGGAAAGGGTACGCGCTTGATGTCATTGAAGCCTAGATTTTGACGCACCCCGGACCCCAACGAATAGAATAGCTTCGAAACATCGTAGGAATGCAAAACCAGATAAGCGAACTCGCTGGTCAACGACGATCTGGGCTTTAGGCAAAGGTACGCCGAAGTAATGATCCCCCGAGTGGCGCAAAGTCCAACTCTCAGGCTCTTCTGATCGTTCTGCAGGTCCGTCGTGCGAACAATAATCTCGCCCGGCTCAACTACCTGATACGTCTCGAAGGACTCCGGCACCAAGCCGCGCAACCTTTCTTCGGGTTTGACCACCAGTCTGCCGTAGCTGAGAGACAATACTGTTTTTTCGATCATGCCCTTGTTGCGGATGAGCTTCTCGTCAAACAGGAGCATAGCCGGGGCAGTACGCCAACCCTCCGGAATATCTCCCAGCCACGGCACGCCGGACGGAACGAGGCGCGCGTTCGGGTCGAGGCCGCGTGTGACGGCGCGATGGACGATCGCCTGCTTCTGCTCGTTTAGCAGTGCGATGAGCCGCCGCTTGGCGCGGATCAGCTTCGCCGTCAGGCTCCCATGCCAATCCAGAAAGCGCACAATCGCCCGCTGCTCATCCAGGGGCGGAACAGTGATCCGGATGGTGTTAAATCGATCTGTGTAGAGCCGCAGAAACCCTGACTCGCCCGTACCCAATCCCTTGGACTCTGCACGAAAGACAGCGCCCATTGCTGAAGTCTTGAAGAGGTACACTAGATACGTTGGGTCAACGTCACCGATTGGATGGAAGGTAGCGTAGTCGGGACTGACAAGTCCTTCTGTTGGAGCGATTCCGAAGAGACCAGTCGACGCCCGCATCCGGTTCATCACGAGATCGCCGGCATACACGTGGCGATAGCCGATCAGCGCTTGAGGCGGGATTGCCTTGCCGCCTGCGCGCTCATGGTCGATCAAACCGGCCTGCATTCGCAAAGTCAGAAGACGCTCTTCGCCAGTCTTAGATTTTCGGTCAAACTCTCGGAGCACGTTCTTTATGCGCAAGACCGGCCAATGCGCCGGCGCGCGCGGAAGCCATGCGAGGCCTGTGTCGCGCATCTCGGGATAGCGTGGAAGATTCAGAACCTGTGGCGCAACCGGGTCGGCCATCGCGCGCTCACCGGAGAATGAAGGCGCGGCGAGAGCGGAGAACAGGTCGTCCCGAGGGACGCGCTTAGACGCTGACCGCGCTTCCGATGCTTTCTCGGCCGAACGAGCCCAACGCGCGAAGACGGGTTCGATGTGACGACTCAGCAGATCAAAATGATCGATGGGGAGCGGATCGACCTTCGCAACCCACTCAGGCCCATTTGAACGAAATTGTTCGCGCAGCTCCATAAGGAGTCTGCCAAGGACATTCATGCCCACAAGGCGGCCGTCTTCCCCTGGCTCAGCGCCCCAGAACTGGTCCTTTTTCGAAAACTCCACGATCGGCGCCTCGCCGGTCGACAGCAGGAGCTTGCCAAAGGCATCGACGTTCTGCGCCAGCTTCACCTGCAAGCACCAGCGCATGATCTTCACGCGAACGCGATCCCAATCCTCGCGCGAGTTCTCGCGGTGCGGTTTGGTCCGCATCTTCGCCGTCATCGGACTCGCCTCGTCGATGATGACGCGCTGAAGGTCGGGCATGTGCGGAAAGCGAAGCGCCTGGTAGAGCGCTTCCGAGGTGCGGATGGCGATGCCGTTGACCTCAAGCGGGTAGCCCGGCGCCATATTGGAGAGGCCGCCGAACTTTTCGTTCGTCTTCAGGAAGACGACGCTTGTCGAGGGGTCATAGATTCTGACCTGTGCGCTTGCTTCACTCACAGCGCGCCTCCTCAAAACCCAAACTGCTTCATCAAAGCCGTGTCCGTGTTCGTCTTCCGCGGAAACAGAGGATACCACGGATCGCCCGCCCAGAGGGCCAAAGGCGCATTGTTCGGGCAGTTCCGATACGTGACGATCATCGAGCCGAACCCGAGGGTTTCAAGCACCGAATTGCCCAGGGGGCGCTGATACTTGGTCAGATAGGGACTCTGGTCTCTGATTCCGACACCGGCTTTCAGGAACTCCTGCTCAACCAGGCCCCGACCGTTCTCTCCCGAAAACAGACCCGCCGCCCCCACGTTTCCAGGAACTCGAAACACTGGCGCATACTTTAGCGAACTTGCGTATGCCTGCACGGAAGCATCCGCCGGCAAGGCGGTGGGATGCAGAACGTCGGAGACAGACGTTTCATCCAGCGATCTTTAAGCTCTATCGCTCGCCACCAAGTCAAATTTACAGACTTGCTGGCACTCTTCGCAGCCTGGCGGATTTTTCCGCTGGCATAGTCGAATCCGCGTGTGTGCAGTGCAATTACGACAACATGCAGCGTGCAGGAAACAGGAGCATCGTTCTGGATCCAGCTCTCGATATCGCGAAGAATTCGATTTCCGGTGAACAGGCCGTCGTCCAGATAAATGAAGGTTGTGATCGAAGAGCCTGGTTTGGCGCAAGACATCCCAGCCTTCTTCAAGACCGCTTCAAGTTCCTTGTTTAGCTCCCTTTGGCTCGCACCTCCGCCTTGAATGTCGAGAAGGCAAACGCCTGACCAAAATGCGCCGGGATCGGAGCCCACCAACTTTTGAGTCTGAGCCAAGCCTGTTAGAAACGCGAGAACACCAGCCTTCGAAAAGTATGACTTCTTGAGAATGTGATCCAATTCGCGCAGCATGGGCAACTGAACCGCCGGGTCGAACTGTTGGACCCATTTATCTACGTGGGCCGCGTTCGGTGGTGTGATCTGGCCAGCGCGATAGTCCACGATTGTTGTGGCAATTGCGTCGAGCAGCGTCTGCCTTTCCGTCATGGAGCGCCCCCAACGATTTGCGCCAAGAGGCCTTCCGCTTCCTGTTCGACGGCCAGAATATCGGCGCGAATATCTGCGAGCGCCCGCAGGGGCTGCGGTCTGTAGAAGTAGCGAGTAAAGCTGATCTCGTAGCCGATCTGGGTCTTCGAGCAATCGACCCAGGCGTCTGGCGCGTGGGGCAGGACTTCGCGCTTGATGAACGCCTCGATGCCGCCTTTCTCATTGAGCGGGATCGTCTCGAAGTCGGCCAGTTCGCCATCCGGCTCGTATTCTACCACGACCGATTTGCCGCCGATCTTGGCGGGGAACAAGCCGTTCAAGGGGTCGGGTTTGGCCTTGGCGCCAGCGTGAATTTTCCGGATCACCGGCGCACCGTCTTCCGCGATGCGACCTTCTTCTCGCAGCGCCTTGATCTCCTTCGGCGCGTAGGCGCGGTCCGGATCAATGCCACGCGCGCGCAAAGGTCGCTCGACCTTGACCTTCCAATAGCCAAACTCGGACGCGTTAAAAATCTTGGAGTGCTCCGACTCCTCGAAGCGCAGGAACACATCGCAAATGCGCGCTATGTCCTCGTCCGCAAGCTCGCAATTCTTTTCGCCGAGATTTTTGCGGAGCGGCTTGAACCAGCTCGTGGCGTCGATCAGCTGAACCTTGCCCTTGCGCGCCGCCGGCTTTCGGTTCGTCAAAACCCAGATGTAAGTCGCGATACCCGTATTGTAGAACATCTTGAGCGGCAGCGCGACGATGGCTTCGAGCCAATCGTTCTCCAGAATCCAACGGCGGATATTGCTCTCGCCACCACCTGCGTCGCCCGTAAACAGCGATGATCCGTTGTGGACGGTCGCGATGCGGCTACCGAGCTTCACTCCTTGCTTCATCTTCGAGAGCATGTTCGCCATGAACAGCATCTGGCCGTCGCTTGAGCGCGTCACCAAGCTGTATTCAGCATCGTCGGCGTGCGTGATGATGAACCGAGGATCGCGGAGGCCGGACTTGCCCCCCATGCGTTCCTGGTCGCTCTTCCAGCTTTTGCCGTAGGGCGGATTGGAGAGCATGAAGTCGAATTCGCGAGACGGGAAGGCGTCGTTGGCGAGAGTCGACCACTCGGCGCCGCCGATAATGTTGTCTGCTTCGTCTCCCTCACCCTTCAGGAGAAGGTCAGCTTTGCAGATCGCATAGGTCTCGGGATTGATTTCCTGGCCGTAGAGGTGCGTGGCGACTTCCTTGCCATGATCGGCGGCAAGCTGCTTCAGTGTCTCCTCGGCCACCGTGAGCATCCCGCCCGTGCCGCATGCGCCGTCATAGAGAAGATACGTGCCGGATTCGATTTCATCCGCGATCGGTAGGAAGATCAGCTTGGCCATGAGCTTCACGGCGTCGCGCGGCGTCCAGTGTTCGCCCGCTTCCTCGTTGTTCGCTTCATTAAAGCGCCGCACAAGCTCTTCGAACACCGTGCCCATAGCGTGATGTCGAGCCCGGGCTGACGCACGGAGCCGTCCGCATTGGTGATCGCGCTGGGTGATAGGTTTATCGCCGGATCGAGAAACTTCTCGATCAACGTCCCCAGGGCGTCCGCTTTGGACAATTTTGGAAGCTGATTTCTGAACTCGAAGTTCTCCAGTATCTCCTGCACGTTTGGAGAAAAGCCATCGAGATACGCCTCAAAATCGGCTCTGAGTTGTTGCTGACTGGCGCGGTTCTTCAGGTCCCGCAGCGTGAATTTTGATGTGTTGTAGAAGGCCTGGCCCGCAGCCTGTCTTAGTGCAGCGTCCTGGTTCGTGACGCCTGCCGAGTCCAAGCTCGCCTTCATCCGCAGGACGGCGGGCTTCGTCGACTCCAACACGGCATCGAGTCGACGGAGAACTGTCATGGGTAGAACAACGTCCCGGTACTTGCCCCGCACGTACAGATCGCGAAGCACATCGTCGGCGATGCCCCAGATGAAGTTGGTTATCCAGTTCAAATCCGACACGCACCGCCCCTACGAAATGCCTTAGCGCTCATCGCAACCAATTCTCGACCTTCAGCCCATCGACCCGTCTAAACTCGCGCTCATTGTCCGTCACTACGATCATATCGAGTGCGAGCGCTTGCGCGGCGATTAGGAGATCGTTCGCCCCGATCGGCGTGCCCGCAGCTTCCACCGAAACGCGCGCCGCGCCGTAGCTCGTGTCCGCCGGCGCCTCGAACGCGATCACCTCAAGCGCGTTCAAGACGGCTTCGAGTTGGGACGCTAGTCGGGCAGAGGCTTTCTTCGCGGCGCCGTAGCGAAGCTCGGCCGCGACGATGATGCTCGTCGCAACCGCGTCCTCGCCAACCTCGGCGATCTTGGCCGCCGCACGCCCCTGCGGGTGGCGAATGAGGTCGGAGACGATGTTGGTGTCGAGCAAGAAGCGCGCGCTCACAGATCAACGGGCTCCGGCGCCCGATCAGGGATCGGCGGGAAGTCCTCGTCGATTGGCGTCAGGGTGGCGAGCAGTGCGAGCAGGGATTGCGGGGCGGCGGGTTCGATGACCAAACGCTCCCCCTCCTTGCGCATGACGGCGTCCTCACCCGGAAGCTCGAACTCCCGAGGGATGCGGACCGCCTGGTTGCGACCGTTCTTGAATATCTTCACCCTGCGTTCGGCGGTCACGAATCATCCTCCAATGCGGCATAGGCTATAGCATATGCCGCCGGAGTCGGCAAATTCTAGGTTGTGAGCGCCTCAGCTCAGGGATCCGACGGCCCTTTGGGCGCCAGATGCTCTAAAGGCGCAATGACCTCGCTGGCTTGGGTCACACCGAAATAGCGCCCATCGAAAGAGCCATCCGCCTGACCAAGCAGGAAAATTTCGTGCGGACCTAGCTGACGGCAGCCGCTCCAGGCGGGCAAGGGCGCGCCTGAGGACGCTTGGGCGCGAGCGACCACCGCCTCTTGCCCGTTAATCGTCACGCGCAGCCCATCGCGGCAAACCTCATCGCCGGCGCTGGCCGCGGCGCGCTTCACGAGCAGCCGACCCCGTTCCAGCACGCCCAATTCCGTCATCGTCGCCCGCAACGCATGCGATGGCTCAACCGCCACCCAATCGCCGGGCACCCAATCGCGATCCAGCGTCCGATAAAGCCCAACGGGCGCGCTGGCGGTGAAATTCCATATGAGCGCCGGCCGCGCACCAAAGGACGCAAGCGCGAAAGCGATGCCGATGGCGCTTACGGCACCGAGTATGAGGAGACGCCGCGATCTCACGCGACTTGCCGCGTTTGAATGGCGAGCGCGATCGCATGTTCGCGGCTCTTGGCGGCGAGACGGTGTTTGGCCTGCTCGATATGGCGTCGCACTGTGGAAACGCTGATGTTCAGCGCCACGGCGATCTCGCAATCGTCGGCGCCTTCAGATTTGAGTTTGATGCATTCCCGCTCACGCCGTGACAGCCGTTCGTTGCTCGGCGCGGCGCAATTTTGGGCGAGGAGCAATGCGCGGCTATAGAGAGGTGCCATGATCCTGCGCGCAATCGTCAGTGCGTGCGGATCAAGATCGCCGCTCTCGGACACAAACGAACACGATGCCGGGAAATAGGTGTCGTGGCTGAGCGGGATCGTGTAGCCGCGCGCGAGACGAAACATGCGCGCCTCATTGAGTATCCGTCTTTGTCGCTCGCTGAGCGGCGCAAGAAAAGCAGGATCATCCCACGAGAATGCGTCCTTGACGGTTTCAGCATGGCGCAGGACCGGATCGAGCCTGTGATAGTGCCGGCGCTTCCAGCGCTCGATCCATTCGTCGGGATAATTGTGCCAGACGAATGCGCCAACAGGCGGTGAAGCAGGATCGACATGCGCGCCGCAGGCGGCATAGCGAAAGCCAAGCATGTCGGCGGCTTCAAACAACAAGGACGCCAGCTTATCGAGGTTCGAGGTCGTCTCGCAGCGCTCGTGAAAAGCAAATACCAAGTCGCGCGATCGTCTCTCCGCCCCCACAAAGCGCCCCCCAACGCACAATTGCTCGCAGAGGTAGAGGACGATGGTTAACAAAAGCTGGTCAGAAGCCATGGTTAAGAATTGGTTGCGCCGCTCAATCTCTGTCCCGAAATTCGTTGTCCGACACGGCGTGCATTGAACGCTGCGCCCTCGCGATTGCAGGCGCTCGCGTTTCACAAAAATCAGGGTCGATCATCTGCCGGGAAACGCATCGAAACATGCGGGTGATCGGCGATGGGCGCAGGACGCATCTATTGGGGACAGATCATCGCCGTGCTCGGCGTGATGATGCTCGGCGCACAGACAGCGACCCAATGGACGGCTGCCCGCCTTGGCTTTCAACCGGCGCTCGGCGCGCCCGATCTTATTCTCTTCGGCATCGCATTCTATGCGCCGTGGCGTTTCTTCGTCTGGTGGTTCCAATACGACCATTATGCGCGGCCCATCTTCGAGACGGGCGGCGCCATCATGCTTGGCGGCGCAGTGCTGTCCGTCGCCACCGCGTTCGGCTTTTCGCTCTGGCGCTCGCGCGATGAAAAACGGTCGCACACCTACGGCACGGCGCGTTGGGCCGATCGTCGCGACATTGAGCGGCTAAAACTGACGGACGGCGACGGCGTCATCCTCGGCCGCTGGCGCGGACAGCTTCTGCGCCATGACGGCGACGAACACGTGCTCGTCATCGCGCCGACCAATACCGGCAAGAGCGTCGGCGTCTCGCTGCCGACGGGCCTCATCTGGCGCGAATCCTATATCGCGCTCGATCTCAAGGGCGAGAATTGGCGCGTCACGTCCGGTGTGCGCAGCGCTTTCGGTCCGGTCTATCGCTTTGCGCCAACCGAAAGCACGACGCGCCGCTACAATCCGCTGACGCAAGTCCGGCGGGGCGAAGCCGAAGTCCGTGACGCGCAGGTGCTCGCCGACATGTTGGTCGATCCCGAGGGGAGCCTGCGCGAGCGATCGCACTGGCAATTGCGCGGTTTTGAACTGCTCGTCGCGATGATCCTCTGGACGCTCTATGCGGAAGAGCAGAAGACGCTGGCGCGCATCGCCGAGCTTCTCGCCGACCCTAAGCGTCCCGTCCTATCGCTGCTTGAAGACATGCTGACGCGCCCAATCCTTAACGGCGCGCCGCATCCCGTTGTCGCGGCGGGCGCGCGCCAACTGCTGGATATGGCCGAAGCGGAACGCTCCGGCGTCGTCTCGACGGCGCTTGGCTATCTCGCGCTTTATCGCGACCCGGTGCTGGCGCGCGCCACGTCGGTCTCGGATTTTGACATCGAGGATCTGATCCGCGGCGCGCGGCCGGTTTCGCTCTATTTCGTCGTGCCGCCCGAAGAGATTTCCCGGCTGAAGGCGCTGCTGCGGCTCGTCCTCAATCAGGTGATAAAGCGCCTTACCGAGATCGCCGGCCAGGAAAACGAAATACGAGCGCCGGGCGAAGGTCGCCGCGTCCTCCTTATGCTGGACGAATTCCCGCAATTGGGCCGGCTCGATTTCTTCGAGCACGCGCTCGCTTATATTCGCGGCTACCGGATCAAGGCCTGCCTCGTCGCGCAATCACTCAATCAGATCGCGCAAGCCTATGGCGAGCACAATTCAATTCTCGACAATGCGCATATCCGCGTGGCGTTCGCCTGCAATGACGAGCGAACCGCCAAGCGGGTCTCCGACATGCTGGGCGTCACGACCGAAACGCGGGCGCAGATGAATTATGCCGGCTCGCGCATGGCGCCATGGCTCGGACACACCATGGTGTCGCGCCAGGAAGTCCCGCGCCCGCTGCTGACCCCAGGCGAGATCATGCAATTGCCGCCGGACGATGCGCTCATTCTGGCGGGCGGCTCGCCGCCGATCCGTGCGCGCAAGGTTCGCTACTTCACCGATCCTTTGTTCACGTCGCGCCTGCGTGCGCCTGCGCCTCCGCCTCCGGTGGTCCCGTCAGGACGGGGCCGCCCGAGCCCATGGGATGGCTTAGTCGCGCCGGCGCGCGCCGCCGCCGACGAGCCGCGCGACAAGGCTGGAAAACGTTGGAGCGGCCCGATCTCGTCGAAGGCCGATCCGCGCCAGCAAGGGTTTGACTTCAACCGTGCGCCTGAAGTCCTCACGCCAGAAGGCGAGCCTGCGCCAAGTGCGGTGCGCGAACGCACTTCCATCAAAGACGATCTCGCGGTGCCGCTGGCGAGCGCCGGCGATCTCGCACGGGCACAATTTACGCTCGATCCCGATCACCCCGACCACGGCATCACGGGAGTCTGACGACATGGGCGCCAGTAATTCCGCTTGCGCTCCTCGCGCTCGCCATGACGAGGCCGGCCTTCGCCGCAACCACCGGCGGCGGTGGCGGGGTGCCATGCCGTGGGAAGGTCCGCTCAATGCGGTGATGGATTCGATCACAGGCCCAACGGCGCGGATCATCGCCATTCTCATCATCGTCGCGACGGGCTTGACGCTCGCCTTCGGCGATGTGGGGCAAGGCTTCAAAAAGCTGCTGCAAATCCTGTTCGGTCTCGCCATCGCTTTCGCTGCGGCGACGTTCTTCCTGCCTCTCGTGGGCGGCGGCGGCGCAATGGTGCCGTGACGCGGATGCGGGACGCGCGTGACATTCCCGGCTTTGCGGCCCCGGTGCGCCAAGCGCTTACGCAACCCATCCTGATGGGCGGTGCGCCGCGCTCCTACGCCATCCTCAATGGCACACTCGCGGCCGTGGTCGCGTTCGCCATCCTGACCCTGTTTGCGCCGCTCGCCTCCTGGATCGTCGCCCTGATCACCGACCCGCTGGGAACCAAAGCCCGCGTCCGCCATCGCACGCACATCGACGCAATCTATCCAGCGCCAGATTTGAGAGAGAGGAGACGCTATGCAGAGACGTAACTTCCTAAGCGGCCTTGCGCTGGCGCCCATCGCCCTTGCATTGGCGCCGGGCGCAGAGGCCCAAATGACGGTGATCGATCCGACCAACCTCATTCAGAACGCCCTCACGGCGGCGCGCACGCTCCAGCAGATCAACAATCAGATCCGCAGCCTCGAAAACGAAGCGCGCAATCTCCTGTCCTTGGGCCGAACGTTCGCCCCGGTACTGCTCCAAAGACTCCAGCAAATTGACAGCCTGATCGACCAGGCGCGTGGTGTCGCCTTGCGGGTGCAAGAGACCCGCGAGGCGCTCCAGGCGCTTTACAGCGGCGACTATTCCGGAACATCGGTCGCGGACCGCGCGCGGCAGGCGCAAGCGCGGATCGATGCGTCCCGTGAGGCGCTCCGCTCCGCGCTCCTCATGCAAGCCGAAGTGACCCAGCAAATCCGCGCCGACCGTGGCACACTTGAAGCGCTGTCCTCCGCGAGCCAGGGCGTGCAAGGGGCGCTGGCGGCGCAGCAAGCCACCAACGAGCTTTTGTCCTTCCAGGCCGAACAGAACCTACGCCTGCAAGCGCTGCTCATAGCCGAATCCCGCGCCGAGGCCATCGAGCGCGCGCGAGAGATGGAAGTCCGCGCCGCAGCGCGCGCCGAGCATCAACGCTTCTTCCAGGGGGCGGACGCCGCGCATTCCGGCGCGCGTCCCTGGAACTAGAATGGGCTGGCGGCGATGAACGAATTCTCGGCGGTCGACGGTTTCCTCGACACCTTCATCCGCTACATCGATTCCGGCTTTGGTCTCGTCGCCGTAGACGTGACCTCGCTCGCCGCCATCCTTATCATGATCGACGTGACCTTGGCCGCGCTCTTCTGGGCCTGGGGACAGAACGTCGATGTGCTGCAAAGCCTCATCAAAAAGACGCTCTATGTCGGCGCCTTCGCCTTCATCCTTGGCAACTTCGCCATGCTCTCGAACGTGGTGTTCCAGAGCTTCGCCAATCTGGGACTTGAGGCGTCCGCCGCAGGCTTTGGCGCGGGCGACCTCATGCGACCTGGTCTCGTCGCCGCCGAAGGAATGGCGGCGTCGCGGCCGATCTTCGATCAGATTGGCGCCATCGCGCCGGGGCCGGTCGAGTTCTTCGCCAACATCGCGGAAGTCGTGCTGCTGTTCTTCGCCGGCCTCATCGTCATCGTCGCGTTCTTCGTGCTCTCCATCCAGCTCTTCGTGCTGATCGTCGAGTTCAAGCTGACGACGCTGGCCGGCTTCGTGCTCGTGCCATTCGCCTTCTGGCGTCAGACCACATTCCTTGCCGAACGCGTGCTCGGCAATGTGATGGCCTCGGGCGTCAAGGCGCTGGTGATCGCGGTTATCATCGGCATCGGTTCGACATTGTTCGCCACCATCCGCTCGGCGCTGCCGCCCAACGACATGACCATCGAACAGGCGTTTTCGGTCGTGCTCGGCGCACTGACCTTGATGGGGCTGGCCGTCTTCTGTCCACGCATCGCGGCAGGCCTTGTCTCCGGCGCGCCGCAACTCTCGGCCGGCGCCGCCGTCGGCACGACGCTCGGCGTCGGCGCTGCTGCTGCGGCGGGCGTCATGGCGAGTGGCGCTGCTCTCCGCGGCGGCGTCGCGGCGACCGAAGCCGCCGCTGCCGCATCGGGCGCGGTGGTCACGGCCTCGCGCATGGGCGCAATGCGCACGGGGCTCACCCATCCGGCCGCTGCACCCGTCAACACGGCTGTTGGGCTGAGCGCGGCGGCGGTCGGCGGCATCAAGGATTTGGGCGCGCGCGTCGCTTCGCATTTCCGGACGCGGTCCGAGGCAGGCGGGCGCGCCGTGTTTGCCGCAGCGGGCGGCTCATCGACCGCGAGCGCCGCCTCGGAAGGCGCAACCTCGCAGCCGGACTGGGTGCGCAGATTCCGGCGCGCGCAAGCCATGCGCGAAGGCGCGTTGGTCGCCGCGCACACTATTCAATCGGGCGATGGCGGGGCGGCCTCTGAAGGTCCCGATCTCAAACAGAGGGAGTAGGAAATGCTGACGCGGGCGCGCGACGCGCGATTGGGACGAACGCCGGAGGCGGAGACGCCGTACCGTAAGGCGCAAGAACTCTGGGACCGGCGCATGGGCTCATCGCTCGCCCAAGCGCGCACCTGGCGGCTGACAGCATTTGCGGCCTTGGGACTAGCAGGACTCTTGGGCGCATCGACGATCGCGCTTGCGCTTCGCCCGGCCGCCGTACCCTTCGTCATTGAAGCAAGCCAGACCGGCGAAGCGCGCTTGGTCGGTCCGGCAAACGCGGCATACCAACCGAACGACGCGCAGATTTCCTATCATCTGGCGCGCTTCATCGAATTGGTGCGCGGCCTGCCATCCGATCCGGTGGTCGTGCGGCAAAACTGGCTGCGCGCCTATGACTGGACAACGCAAGGCGGCGCGCAAGCCTTGAACGCCATGGGGCGCGAACGCGATCCGCTCAACGAAGTGGGCCGCGTGACCGTTTCAGTTGAAGTGCTCTCAGTGGTCCGCGCCAGCGCGGACAGCTTCAACATTCGCTGGCGCGAGAAAGCCTATTCGTCTGGCGTGCTCACCAGCACGGAACGCTATTCCGGCGTCGCCACCATTGTTCTTGAGCCGCCGACGACGCCTGACGGCCTCAGCCGCAATCCGCTCGGCCTCTATGTCCACGCCTTCACCGGGTCACGGGATCTCCAACAATGAAACCGCACGCTCTTCTCGCCGGCGTCATCGCCGCGTCTCTCATTCTCATCGCGCCGGCCGAAGCGCAATCACGGCGTCAACGCTCCGAAGTGGGCGAAGCGAATGCAGCCGCGCTGCAGGGGCCGCGCGAAGCCTCGCTCGTCGGCGCGCTGCACGAATTCGCCTATCAGGTGGGCGCACTCTATTCGGTGCAAGCCGCGCCGCAGCGTATCACGGATATCGCGCTCGAACCGGGTGAAAGTTTGCTCTCGGTTTCGGCCGGCGACACCACGCGCTGGATCGTGGGCGATGCGCGCTCCGGCGTCGGCCGTGCAGCCCAAGCGCACGTGCTAGTCAAGCCCAACGCCGCCGGGCTTTCCACCAACCTCATCATCATGACGGATCGGCGCGTCTACCATGTCGAACTCAGAAGCGTCTCCGGTCCAGCCATGGCCGCCGTATCCTGGCGCTATCCCGATGATCTGACGCTTTCCGGCGTCGGCGGGCAGATCGATCAGAGGCTCGAAGAAGTCGCGTCCGGCGTGCCCGTCGAGGGTCTCAATTTCCGCTATCGCATTTCCGGCGATCGCACCGATTGGCGGCCCCTGCGCGCCTTCGACGATGGCCGCCGCGTCTTCATTCAAATGCCAGAGGGCATGGAAGCGACCGACGCGCCGCCGCTGTTCGTGATCGGGGAGAGCGGGCCTGAGCTTGTGAACTACCGCGTGCGCGGGCGCTTCTATGTCGTCGATCGCATGTTCGACCGGGCGGAGATGCGCCTCGGTGATCGGCGCCAGCGCGTCGTGCGCATCGACCGCCAGCACACCGCGACGGAGCGCGCCGCCAATGGCTGACGATCTTTCAGGCGCGCCGGCGGAGCCGCGGCCTGCCGGGCATGAGCCCGAGCCGCCTCCACCCCTCTCAATCCGGGTGAAGCCCCGTGGTCCGCGCGGGCTTAACAAGCCAGCAATCGTAGCCATCGTGGGCGGCGCCACGACGCTCGTTCTTGTGCTCTCTGCGATGGGATTGGGCTCAAGGCTGCGCGGCAACGCAGAGGCGAGCCGACCCCTAATGTCCGACCCAGCGCGACCGGAGATGGCGCAAGGCCGTCTCCGGGAATTGCCGCAGAGCTATGACGACACGGCGGTCTTCGCGCGCCAGAGCGGCACGCAAGAAGTCATTCCCCAGCTTGGCGACCCGATGGCGGGCGACATTGCGGCCTTCGCGCCGGAAGAGAATTACGCGAGCTATGATCCCGCCGTTTACGGCTCGCGAGCGCGCGAGCCGGCGGGCGCGAGCGGAAGCTATGCGCCGAGCGGCGCTGCCGCGCAGCCGTCCGAGATGGACATGGCGCAACGCTCGGGGCTGTTCTTTCAACTTCGCGAGCGGTCCGAACGCGGCGCGGGCGCCGGCGATATTCAAGCCGCCGCGCAAGAAGAGAGCGCCGAGGATCGCGCGGCGATGACATCGCAACACCGCCTCATGGCGCCGGCCTCACGCTATTCGTTGCATCCCGGGACGATCATCCCGGCAAGTCTCGTCACCGCGATCAATTCCGAAGCGCCCGGGCCGGTGATCGCGCAGGTCACGCAAGGCGTCTATGACAGCACGACGGGTGACCGCTTACTGATGCCGCAGGGCGCGCGCTTGATCGGTAGCTATCGCTCTGCGACCCGCTATGGCCAACGCCGCATCGCCATCACCTGGTCGCGCCTCGTAATGCCGGACGGCCGCCAGATCGTGCTCGATGAAGCCGCCGTCGACCCGGCGGGCGCATCCGGCGTCGCTGGCGATATCGACAATCATTGGGGCGAGGTCTTCGGCGCTGCTGCGCTGGGCACGCTGATCAATGTGGCTACCGCGACGACCCAAGATCGGCAATCTCTGGGAGTTACTTATGCCGGTATTGGCGTGGTCTCGGGCGACGACCCTGCTGAAGAAGCCGCGCGTGAAGGCGTGCAGCGCACGGCGAGCGCGGTTTCGGGGCGAGTGGTCGAGCGCGGTCTCAGCGTGCCGCCCACAATGCGAGTCAATTCCGGCGCAAGGATTTCAGCAATGGTTACACGAGAAGTGGTGATCCAGACCCAATGACGACGCGCTCCGCCACGCAGATTTCGGTTGATTTTCGAGTACGCCGCTTCGATCTAACGTCGCCACCAGGTCCAGGGTCCGTCGATCATTGTGACGACTAGAGCGATAAGGAGCACAAGAACACACAGAGAAATTAGGGCAAGCGGTCGGTGTCCTGATTTCGCAGCCAGCTTCCCCAACTCTGGAGGAGAGGGTGCCGGCGTAGCCCCACCCGTTTCCGGTTGCCCTGCCTCAGCCAGTTGGGCGACGATGTTTCTGATAAAATCTGCACCTTCGTCGTCTCCGCGGTCATTAGCGATCTCGTCTGCAGTGCGGCCTTTGGTGTCCAGCGCCAACGGATCAAGCCCCGCTTCCAGCAAGGCTGTGATCGTTTGCTGTTTGGCCGTTGCGCGATCAACTTGCTTCTCATCGTATCGTACCGAGGCCGCGCTATGCAGCGCCGTTTGCCCCTTGGCATCAGTGGCGAAGCGAGCGTCGGGTAGCTCGGCTAGGAACGCGGTTGTCTCGGCACGCAGCGACAGTGCAGCGCGGTGCAGAGGTGTTCGGCCTGTGCTGTCGCGGACCGCCGGGTCCGCGCCGCAAGCCACCAGCCGTTGGCACACAGCTGTATGTCCAAACCGCGCGGCAAGGTGGAGTAGTGTTTCGCCGCGTGCTAATCGCAAGGATGCGGCCTGCCTCAGTATCTTGTCTCCCACCCATTCCAACGCGGGTGCCCGACCAAAACGCACCGCTCGCAACACTGCGAAGTCGCCATCTTCGTCCTGCGCCAACAGTTGCTGGTCGTTCCGCGTGAAGTGGGCCTGCAGCGTATTGACGGCGCCCCAAGCGCAGGCAAGCTTTAGTGCCACAAGGCGCGCGCGATCGCTGGGCGCGCGAGCAAGGGACTGACCGACCGCGGCAGCGTCGTCACGCTTAATCGCATCGAACAGCTCCTGGGCCATCTCGCCTGTAGGTGGCGCATTGAAAAGGGTCATGCCCGCGGGCGCACGTCTGCGAAGATGATCGACTATAGCGATGTACCCTGCGCTGAGCGCAAGATCAGCGGCAGTGCGGCCGCGGCCGTCTACAGCTTCCATAGGGGCTCCAGCATCAATCAGCGGATCGATGAGTTCGCTCAAACCCAATAGCGCCGCCAGATGAAACGGTGTTCGGCCGTGGTGGTTCGTGCTCGTGGCCGCCGCTTGGCCGCCCACGCGCAGAATGTCGCGCGCCATCGCCTCATCGCCCATTTCGATGGCTCTGTGTAGTGGCGAGTGCTTTGCGCCATTGGCCGCCACCACCGGCGCGCCCTGCTCGATAAGACTACGAAGCAGGTCCATGTCGCCCGCGCGAATCGCCGCCGCTGCCATAGATGGATCTTCAGGCAAACTGTTTTGAAAGACCTCGGGCAACAAGTCCTTCAAGCGTTCGACAACTTCTTTCGCCGCAGCGGCAGTCGGCTTGAACTGAGCACTGGCCGGGACGACGGTACGTTGTGCTCTGTTGTTTTCCTTGCTGCTCAGCTTTGCCCAGCCTGTCAACGCAGCGCCAAACGGCGTCATGCCGCTCGCGCCGGCCGCCACGGCCAAGTCCCGCAGTACGCGGGGTTTGTGTTGCGCAACAAGCCAATCGACCACCGAAAGGCGACTGCCGCTCGCCGCACAGTGAAGGAGCGTGTCGCCGTAAGCCGTGCGTTCATCGAGGATCGTGTCGGAGACCTTGGCGAGCGCTTCGAGAACCCGAACGCTGCCGTAGTAGGCTGCTAAGTGCGCGGGCGTACGCGCGCCTTCGTCTTCGTTGGCTCTTGCGAAAGGATCCGCTCCACACTTGATCAGAAGCGTCACTGCTTCGCTGTCGCCGGCCTCTGCTGCACAGTGTAACGCAGACTTGCCGTACTTGTCGTTGTGAGCGACCAAGGTGTCTGCTCTCGCCCCCGCCAGGGCGACTAAGAGCTGCGCGGCCCCAGCGTTGGCGTTGAAGGCAGCGCAATGCAGGGCTGTGCGATCGTCACCATCAGGTACAAGGATATCAGCGCCGGCGTTGACCAACATCTCAATGAGATCGCTCGCAAACGGACTACGCGAGCAAGCGGCCTCATGCAGGGGCGTGCGCCTTGCCTTGTTTACCGCAGTCGCCAAATGCGGTGCTCGCGCCAGCAATTCGGCGGCGACGGCCTTCAAGCCGGTGAAGGCGGCGCGGTGAAGAAGTGTGCGCTCTTCGCTATCGCGCACGTCAAGCCAGGATTTGGGGCAGCGCTTTATTACTCGCAGAATAAAGGCCTCGTCTTGCGTGTGCAGTAGATCGTGAAGGCCAGCTTCGCCCATATCCTCAGCAGTGAGGCCGTCAGCTAGTGCGTCGTAGGCGGGCTTCACGCGCCGCCGGAGCGCCAGCTGAAAGGGAGTCACGCCAAAAGCATCGCGGGCGCTCCTATCCGCGCCGCGTGCTACAAGAAGGGATGTCGTTGCTCGAATGGCGTCCGCTGCGGCAGGGTCATTGTAAAAGCACGCCCAGTGCAGCGGCGTTCGTTGGCGTGTTTTGTCGGGCGTGTTGAGCAAAGAAAGCGCGCCGCGGTGGTGCAACAAGCGGTCGAGTACGCCGACGCGATGGAATTGTGAACTTAGATGTAGCGCATTTCGGCCGGAATCATCGTCGTCCAGAAGGTCCGAAAGTCCCTTTGTTTGGCCGCGCGCAAGTAATTTGCCGACGATTCCCTCCTGCCCATACCCAGCCGCCAGCCGTAACGCCTCTCGTCCAATGGACCAACCACCCGCCTGCAAGACATCCGAGTCCAGTAACGCTTGGAGTGCGTTTTCGGCGCCAACTCTTGCGGCGATGGACAGAGCTGTGTGCTTAGCGCTCGCGCCATCGGAGTTCGCCCGCGCAAGGGCGTCACTCCGACGGCCATTGAACAAGAGCGCTACAGCCTCGTAATCATCATTTGCGGCGGCAAGGTGCAGCGGCATGAAGTTGTCTGCGTCAGTAATTGCGCGTGGATCTGGCAGACCAGTCCCTTCGGTCACCGACAATATTTCGCGCAGCATTGGAGTGGCCACGTCGCGGGATTGGCGCGCGGCAAAGTGGAGTGCTGTCGCCCCGCTAAAGCGCGATGCCTTCGGATGAAGCCGGGCGGCGGCACGTGGGCCAATGATGTTCATTGCCTTAACGACGGCCTTGACTGCCTTCAACTCTCCGGACTTGGCCGCAAGGTGCAACGGTGTCCAACCGTAGAACGCGGGCCTGCTGGGCTGCCAAGTCAATGGATTGGCGCTCTTAGGTTTTGCTGGGCGCTGCAGGCGCTTCGCTAGCTGTTCGATCCCGCCCGCATTTCCGTTGGCAGCAAGCTTGTGGAATGCCGACTGACCACCTCGATCGGCGGCAAACGGCTTTGCGGCGCGTTGTGTTAACAGTGCGAAGCTTTTTGGCAGGCCAATCTCCGCCGCAAGAACGATCGGCGGAGGCTGGCGAGGATCGAAGTGCGGATGACAGACACGATCTAACGCGGGCTTTAGTTTGTCGGATGACGCATAGGCATCAAGCAACTCGGTGCCGAGATCGTCGTCGCCAGCGCGTAGTACGGCATAAAGGGCACTTGAAGCCAAGTCAGCATTGGTGATGGCAAGTGCTTCCGCTCGAATCTGCTCGCGCAGCCACTCCCGATCTGTTGCGGACCCAAGACGACCGGCACGTCGTTGCGACCGCCAAGGGCCGTCGAAGCCCCAAGCGGAATACAAAGAACGAAAGGCCTTAAGTTGTGCCGGCGTTGGCGTGCCGCGCGCTCTCTGTAGATCCGCATATGTCCGCAGATACTCATGCTCCGCCTCGCACCAACTGCGAGCCCGTCGCCAATGACGCACTAAAGCGATGTGCGACAGCCGCAATAGGACCTGTTTGTCGGTGCGTAGAAGGCGCGCCTTGATGAACTCTTCGATTAATGCCTGGCCGGGTTCGCCCAAACTCCTGCCAATTGTAGCGCGGTTCTCCTCGCGTGTTGCCAGGCGGGACCAGTCGATAACCTTGCTGTCCGGGTCCGGTTGAGACACCAACCAACGCAGCAATTTGTGCAACAGCTGTTCAGCATGGCGCGGTGCGGGTTGAGAATCGCCTTCATGAGCCTCGCCGCTATCCCAGTCGATACCGAGCCCATCACTTACGAAACTGGCAAAGGCGCGCTCGGCTAGCACCTCGATCGACTGATCGAGTGGCACCAAGTCGTCCAGGCACAATTGGCTCTCTTTTTCGTCAACCATCGAGGAGGCACGCACGTCTTGATTGGCTGCGCTAAGCCAAGCGGCGCGGGTAATCGGTTCGTCGCTGCGGTGCTTGCGCTCGATGATTATTCGACGTAGGCGATCAATTCTCTTGCGCTCCGAAAGCTGCATGCTCACGGCGACCAGCGGCAGAATGCTCTCAAACGCAAATCCCGCGAATTGGTCGGTCGTTTGCGCGTCGGCAATCTGCATCCGCAGTACGTCCATCACGTTCGACGCGATGTCCACGCCAGCCCGCGCGAAGGTAGAAATGACGATTTCTTCTAACGAGTCGGAGGACAGAGGTTTGAGGTCCATCGGATTGCCGAATGGGCTCTGTCCGTTTAGCCGGCTTACCGTGGCGCTTTCGCGCCAAAGCTCGAGCCAGCCAGTTGGCTCGCTCTTCTCGTGGGCACGGCTCGTATCGGATAGCACATAGACAATCCAAGCGAGGCGTTTGGCGGCCAGCTGGTCGAGATAGTCCAGCGCGGGACCAAAATCTCTATCGAAAGAGGCGGCTCCTTCTTTGCCTCCTTTTCCAAAGGCATCTTCGACTTGATCGACGATGACGAGCGGAAGCCACGGAAGAAACTCATCGGCATGTCCGTTACGCAGTTCGGTCACCAGCTTATGAGTTTGCAGAAGCGTTTCGGGTGTCCATGACGACGCGGAAATGGCGCCAAGCTCGCTGGCCAAACGTTCGTCGGTAGCCTCCGCGATTTCGCGCGCGACGGCGAGAGCTGCAGATTCACCTACTGCAAGGCGTGTCGCTATGGAGCCGGGTGTAAAGACGACCGGTTTAAAGCGCATGCCGATTGCGTGGGCTTCGGCCGAATCTGGGTTGGCCAGAGTGGCGGCTAACCCGGCCGCTGCAAATGAGGATTTGCCAACGCCGCTTCGGCCCGTGAGCAGCAGGCGCGGGCGCGAGTTAGGATCAGCGTGACGCGCGCGAAGTGCTTCTATTGCAATCTTCGTGTCCTTTTCGCGACCCCAGAAGTGGCTTGCTTGGCTCAGGCCGTAAGGCTCCAAACCCAAGAAGAGATCCGCGCTGTCCTTGTCGAAATCCGTTTGCCAATGGCCTTTTAGTTGCTTGGTGAGCACATCTTCGAACTCGCCAAGCGTTTCGAAGGCGTGCAGTCCACGACCCGCAAGAACGTGGTCATACAGCTTTTGAATGCCTTCCAATTGTGCAAGCAAATACCCGCGCTCTTCCTCCGTGTGCGCACGCCGTGGTCCATGCTCAGGCCCCAGATTGAAAGACGTGCAATACTCGCCGTTACCAAAACACCGCTTCCAAAGGTTGCTCGCAGTTTGATCGAAAATGCATTGGCGCCGGCCTTTGCAGAGAAAAATGGCCTTCTTTTCGAATGCGATCGCGGCAAACAGCTCATATAGTGTACCGGTGATTGGTGTTGCGTTAGGCTCAGCGTTTTCCTGCCCGGGATAGGTGAAATAGTGCCGCCATGTTGTGTCGTCGATGAGGCGCTTTACCTTCTCTGGAATTTTTGAGTCCGGGGGCAGCCGCAGCCCGACGCGCTCGCCAAAAATGAAGACGACGAGTTCTATATCAGCGGCCCCGATGTCACGAATTTGATCCTGAATTGGTCGCGCAGACGCGCCGATCGTCGTGTCGCGCTCATACGCGTAGGCGTGCTCGTTGACTTGGGCGACGCTGAAGCGATAGCGCGCACCAAGCTCGTCGATGAGGGCGATGGCGCGCCGACGTTCCTGAAGCGTGTCGCTCGACGAACTCACGAAGACCTGGCTCGCCATCCCGCCCCCCCCCCAACCTTGGGTTAACTTTTCGCTAAGGAAGCGCTCGGTGTCAAAGGCGAGGAAGGGCGTTCGCCTCGGGAATGATCGCAAGGAGGGTCGAAATGGCTTGAAGTTGGTTGGCCAGGAACATGGACTTGAGACCGACTCTCTGTGGCGCGGCGTGTCAACCGCGCCGGCCCATATCTTCGATCGCCCAAACCCAGCCCGCGTCGAAGCTCTACGGGTGGCGCCGATGTTCTCGCGCGCCCACGCGAATAGCTCCTAAGGTCACGGGCTTGGGCGCTGGGTCATAAGTGTCTTAAGCCATTCTCGTAGCGCTCGGCTCGTCGTGCGCTTCGGCGGAAGACTTTTGGTGAGCGTTCGTCGCCAAGTGCGTCACAAAATCGCCCGCGGCCTCGACGACCGAAGCGATCCGAGCAGGAAAAGCTATTGGGGCTGTCCTAGGAGCGGGGTCGCTTTTAAGGACAGAGATGCGTTTAAAGCGCTCCAAACTGGGTGAAAAATCGTCGGCGCGGCTGCTTGAGCATTTTGTCGCCGGCACGCCGGCGCGCGCGGCGGCCGATTTGGT
>DASZPV010000185.1:0-2922 GCA_035549875.1 Caulobacterales bacterium | reverse complement strand
GTCATCAGCGCGCCCGCCGTTTTCGAGAACGCGGCAGCGTCCAGCTTGCGGCGCAGATCGCCGTCGGTGATCACGCCGACCAGCTTGCCGGCCTCCACGATCCCCACGCAGCCGAGCTTGCGCACGCTCATTTTCTCCAGCGCTTCGGCCACGCCCGCCTGCGGCGACACCAGCGGCAGATCGGCGCCGGTGTGCATCACATCGCGTACGTGTTTCAGCATCGCGCCGAGGCGCCCGCCGGGATGGATGGCGCGGAAATGGGCGGTGGTGAAGCCGGCGGCGTCGAGCAGCGCGATCGCCAGCGCATCGCCGAGCGCCAGGCACATCGTGGTCGAGATCGTCGGCGCCGGGGCGGCTTCGCTGGCTTCGCCGCATTCGGGCAGCAGGAGCACGATGTCGGAAGCTTCGGCCAGCGCGCTGGCGGCCACGAACGTCATGCCGATCACCGGGATTTTCAGGCGCCGGCAATGGTGCAGGATGTCGGTCAGCTCCGCGGCCGCGCCGGAGCGCGAAATCGCCATCACGCAATCGGCCTCGGTGATCATGCCGAGATCGCCGTGGCTGGCTTCGCCTGGATGGACGAAATAGGCCGGCCGCCCGGTGGAGGCGAAGGTGGCGGCGATCTTGCGGCCGATATGGCCGGACTTGCCCATGCCGGTGACGATTACCCGCCCCGCCGTGGCCCGCAGCGCCTCGCAGGCGGCTACGAACGGCCCGGAAAGCTCGCCCTCCAGCGCGTCAGCCAGGGCCTTCAGCGCTTCGGCTTCGCTCAGGATCGTGCGCCGGCCGGCGCCGATTGCCGCGCCAGCGTCCATCGCGCCGGCATTGGGTTTGTTCTTTAGGATTCCTGCCATAAGCACGTGCTTAGCGCGGACGGCGCGCCCGCGCCACGGAGTGCATGATGAGCGGCGAAACCATCCTGGTCACCGGCGGCGCCGGCTATGTCGGCTCTCACACCGCCATGAGCCTGGCCGCCGCCGGCTATCGCCCGGTCGTTTACGACAATCTCTGCAACGGCCACGAGGCCTTCGCCAAATTCGGCCCGTTCGAGCGCGGCGACATCCGCGACCGCGCCCGGCTTGATGAGGTGATCGCCCGCCACAAGCCGGCGGCGGTGATGCATTTCGCGGCGCTGATCGAGGTGGGCGTTTCGGTGAAGGAGCCTGCGGCCTTCTATGACGTAAACTGCCGCGGCGCGCTGACGGTGCTGGAGGCGATGCGCGCGGGCGGCGTGGAAAGCTTCGTGTTCTCCTCCACTTGCGCCACTTATGGCGCGCCAAAATTCATGCCGATGGACGAGACCCATCCGCAATGGCCGCTCTCGCCCTATGGCTGGAACAAACTCTTCATAGAACGGGCGCTCGCCGATTACGGTCGCGCCTACGGCTTGCGATCCACTACTCTTCGCTATTTCAACGCGTGCGGAGCCGCGCCGGAGGAAGGCCTCGGCGAGCGACACGAGCCGGAAACTCACGCTATTCCTCTTGCCCTGTTCACGCTGCTGGGCCGGCGAGCCGGCTTTTCGATCATGGGCGAGGATTACGACACGCGCGACGGCACATGCGAGCGCGACTATGTTCACGTACTCGATCTGGCGGACGCCCATGTGCGCGCCCTGCGCAAGCTGATCGACGGCGATCCGGGCGATGCGTTCAATCTCGGCACGGGTCACGGCGTGACAGTGAAGGAATTGCTCGCGGCGATCGAAAGGGTCACCGGGCGCAAATTGCCCGTCTCAACCGGGCCGCGCCGGCCGGGCGATTCCCCCGCGCTGGTCGCCAACCCGAACAAGGCCAAAGCCCTGCTCGGTTGGGAACCCTCGCGCAGCCTGGAAGAGATCGTGGCCAGCGCCTGGCGCTGGCATTCCGAAATCGAGCCGCGCTAAGTCTTGGTCGGCCCCGGAAAACGCGAAGCGTTTGTCCGGGCCCATAACCGCCAACGTCTGAGGCCAACAGCACGCGGCTGGGATTATGGGCCCCCGCCTCACGCGGGGGCCGAGCCGGATGTGCTCGATACGGTTGTTAGGCCTTCTTGACCGCCGGCGCGGCGCGCGCCGCAACCGGGCGGACCGGCCGGGCCTGTGTTTTCGTGGCCATCTTGCTGACCCGGGCGGCAATCTTCTCGGCGGCCTTTTTGGCCTCGTCGCGCGCCTTGCCCGCCGCCTTGCGGCCGCTCTTGGCGACCTTGATGCTCGTATCGGCCAGGCTCTTGCGCACCTTCTTGCTGCTCAGGAGCGTGCCGGCCACCGCGATCAACGCCGCCGCGGCCAGTTCTTTTTCGTGCGTCTTCTTCTTGCCGCGCAACTGCTTGGGCACTTTCACGCCGGCAATCGTCTTCGGGATTTTGAGTTTCTTGGCCATGGTCTTTCCTTTTCGCGCGTGGGCGCCGGAGGGGCCGCCCGGAAATCGGCGTGATCTATGCATTTTCAAGCGGCTTTGAACAGGCGCCGCGTGGTTGAGAGAACCGGCCTCGCGGTCTATTGAGACTGTCATGAACGCCCCAGCCGGTCCCGTGAAGCCCAACGCCGTCGTCCGCATTGGCGAGCGCATCGCCATCGGCAACGAGTTGCCGATCACCTTCATCTGCGGGCCCTGCCAGCTCGAAAGCCGCGACCATGCGCTGGAGACCGCCGATTTCCTGAGCGGCCTGTTTGCCAAGCTCGGCACGGGGCTGATCTACAAAACCAGTTTCGACAAGGCCAACCGCTCCTCCCTCAGCACCCAGCGCGGCGCCGGGCTGGACGCCAGCCTGCCTGTGTTCGCCGAGATCAAGAAGCGCTTTGGCATCCCCGTGCTGACCGACGTGCACCTGCCTGAGCAATGCGCCGAGGCCGCGACTGTGGTGGACGTGCTGCAAATCCCCGCCTTCCTGAGCCGGCAGACGGACCTGCTGATCGCGGCGGCGCAGACCGGCGCCGTGATC
>DASZPV010000184.1:0-2612 GCA_035549875.1 Caulobacterales bacterium | reverse complement strand
GTGCATTGACTGATAATTTGTCAGTTCTGAATTGAGGGCCTCATGAACGCGCCGTTCCGCGATCCGACGACCTTGGATGTCGCCATCATCGGCGCGGGGTTCTCCGGCTTGTGCATGGCGATCAAGCTCAAGGAAGCGGGCCGCACGAACTTCAAGGTGTTCGAGAAGGCGAGCGATATCGGCGGCACCTGGTTCCTGAACCGCTATCCGGGCTGCGCCTGCGACGTGCCCTCGCATCTCTATTCGTTTTCCTTCGAGCAGAACCCGAACTGGTCGCGCGCCTATTCGCCCGCGCAGGAAATCTGGAAGTACCAGAAGGCGACGGCCGAGAAGCGCGGCGTCATGCCCTTCATCCGCTGCAACGCCGAAGTCGCGCGCGCGGAATACGATGAAGTCGCGCAGCTCTGGCGGCTGACGCTTGCGAACGGCGAACGGATATCTGCGCGCGCGCTGGTCGCAGGCGCCGGCATCCTGCATGTGCCGTTCTATCCCGAGATCGAGGGCGCGGAGAGCTTCGCCGGCAAGACCATGCACACCGCGGACTGGGACGATGCCTACGACCTCAAGGGCAAACGCGTCGCGGTGATCGGCACGGGGGCCAGCGCGGTGCAGCTCGTTCCCGGCATCGCCGCCAAGGTCGCCCATCTCGATCTTTATCAGCGCACGCCCGGCTGGGTGATCCCGCGCATGGATTACGCGTTCAGCGATCGCGTCAAGGCATGGTTCGCGCGCGCGCCGCTGCTGCAGCGTCTGTGGCGCAACGCGATCTACTGGCGCGCGGAGATGCTGGCCATCGGCTTCACGCGCAACCCGAAGATGGTCGCCAAATTCCAGAAGCTCGCCGAAGACTATCTGGCGCGCGCCATCCGCGATCCCGAGATGCGCAAAAAGCTGACGCCCGATTTTCCGCTCGGCTGCAAGCGCGTGCTCATCTCCGACGATTTCTATCCCGCGCTTCAGCGCAAGAATGTCTCGCTGATCACGGAGAGGATCGCCGGGATCAGGCCGAACGGCGTGGTGACGGCGGATGGAACGCTGCGCGAGGCCGATGCGATCCTGTATGCGACGGGTTTCCGCGTCACCGACTGGCTATCCCATGTCGACATTCGCGGCCGCGGCGGGCGCAAGCTGACTGAGGACTGGCGCGACGGCGCGTCCGCCTATTACGGCGTCGCGGTGAACGGCTATCCCAACATGTTCCTGCTTCTTGGGCCCAACACCGGCCTCGGCCACAACTCCGTCGTCTTCATGATCGAAAGCCAGGCGCGCTTTGCGCTCGCCTGCCTGAAATGGCTGTGGAGCGGCGCGGGCGCGGTGGAAGTGAAGAAGGACGTGCAGGATGCCTTCAACGCCGACATTCAGGAGCGCATGAAGGGCACGGTGTGGATGAGCGGCTGCAAGAGCTGGTATCTCAATCCCAACGGCACCAATTCCACCATCTGGCCGGACTTCACCGTGACCTATTGGTGGAAGACGCGCAGCGCCGACAGGCGCGACTTCAACCTTGAGCCCGCGCGCACGGAGGAACTGGCCGCGGCCTAGCCTTGCTTGGCGGCGTCCAGCCAGTCATAAAGCCGATCGATCGTGGCGTTGCGCTCAACGATTTCCGCGCGCCAGCGACGCATCCAATCCGGGTCCTCGACCGATCCGCTACCGCCTCGCCAATCCTGCGGATCGTAGCCGAAGACCGAGAAATCCTCCGCATAGGCCTGCGCGACGCCGAGCGCAGCCTCCCCATCGTAGTAGTCTCGCCAGGAACCTCCAAAGCCCGCGTTCTCGCGCGGAAGGGCGGGCGCGTCCGCGCCGCCCTCAACGCCGACATGCGCGGTCAGTTGCTCGACCAATTGGTCCATTTCGTCCAGCTTGAAAATGCGCGAATAGGGAATGAGGCGCGGCATCAGCAGACGCGACTGCGCGCTGAAATGCGGATCAAGGTCGCGGCGCGCCGGATCGCACAGCACTTCGTCGACGAACGCTTTGAAGGCGTCTCTGACGCTGGAGAAGGCGCCTCGATCGCCATATCTGGCTTCCAACGCGCGGTATCGCGGCTCTCCAAGCCTGATTTTGTTCTCGAATACGGAAACGGCGCGACTGAACGGGTTGCGGCTCGTCGCGAAGGCGAACCAACGGTCCGCGCCCGAGAAAATGTCGTCGCGGACCGTCTGATCCAAGTCGAGAAGACTGGGAAGATCGAAGTAGCGGCGCTGGTGCACGAACATCTCAAGCCGCGTCTCGCGGTGGTAAGGCGGCGAAGTGTAGTTGATGTCCACGCCATCCAGGGCCGCGATCATTCGCTTGATCGACGTGCACGCGGCCTTCGGCGTCTCCACATAGACATAGCGCCTGGCGAGCGAGACGAAGGTACCGTATCGCAGGCGGCCGGGAGCATAGGCGGGATCGTATCCGCAGGCCGAAGCGCGGCGGCGTATGTCCTCGATCGCCGCTTTTCCCGCGTGAACGATCGGCATCGGGCTATCGCATCTTGCGGAGCACGACGATCTTGCCCTCGGCGTCGATTCTTTCGTAGTCGCCGGAGGCGATCAGCCGCGCGATCGCCTTGGCCGGGCCGATCTTCTCGTCCTTGGCGTCGTCGAAGGCCACGATCCCGCCTG
>DASZPV010000183.1:0-7941 GCA_035549875.1 Caulobacterales bacterium | reverse complement strand
GCCGATGGCGCCTATTCGGGGACGCGCGAGGATGTCGTAGGCAAAGCGTCTGGCGTGCAGGTGGGCCGCGTTTTCCGGCTCTCCTATCTCGTCAGGCTTCCCGGCAAGGACGGCAAGCCCGGCCGAAAAGTCCGCTTCCAGGATGTCATGGCCAAGGCGCCGGACGGGACGGTGCTGAACGACGCCCGCGTCAGCCTGTTTGGGTTTCGCGTCGGCGCAGTGAAGCTCAAAATCAGCCGCGCGTCCTGAAACTGGCGACGCCGACCGCGTCATCCGCGGCCGGCGTCCTCAAACTGATCAGCCGGCCTGTAAGCCGGGTTCTGTCCCCCTGTTGCCAGGATGGGCGACCATTCCTCTGGACCGCTCGTCGCCGAGCGGTTCTCGCGACCTACCCGAGTATCCGCCGGCAGCGGCGTGGGGGATTTCTCCCCCGCATACTCCTATTCGGTCTTGCTCCCGGCGGGGCTTGCCGTGCCCGCTTCCTTACGGTCGCGGCGGTGGGCTCTTACCCCACCGTTTCACCCTTACCACCCTTCGCCGAGGCTTCGGGCGGCGGTCTGTTCTCTGTGGCGCTATCCCTGAGGTTTCCCTCGGCGGGCGTTACCCGCCGCCGTTTCTGCCTGGAGCCCGGACTTTCCTCCCGCACGCCCTTTCGGGACTTGTGCGCGCGGTCGCCCGGCCGACTGACAAGCGAGTTATAGAGTGATCAGGCGGCGGCGACCAGATCGCGCAGATCATGGTCGTTCAGCCCCGAAAAGCTCGAATCAGCGACCTGATCGCGCTCCGTATGGGGCGCCAGCGTCTGTTCCAACCCATGCAACGCAGTGTGCAGGCCGGCTTTCGGTTCTTCGCGGTTCAGCTTGAGGCCCTTCAGCACCCAGATGAAATGGTGCTTCTCCCAGCCATCGAGGCCGCCCACCGCGCCGAGCCTGTCGAACACGCTCAGCGCAACGTGGCGCACTTCGTCCAGGTTCGCCGCGCCGGATTCAACCCGCGGCCATATCGCGGCGATCTCGCCCGACAGGCGGTCGCGCTCTCTCTGATCGAGCACTTATTTGCCTCCAGCAGCCCCGCGCTCAGCAGAACGCGCTTCCCGGCAATAGTTTCCGCGGCTTTGACCGCGCGCGGTTCAAGACTTGCGCTTATGCACAATAAAAGCGTCACACGCCCGGCGCTGGCGGCTCGGTCAGCTTCATCTCGCCCATGGTCATGAAGATCACCGGCCCCTCGGTCGAGGCGCGGTAGGCCCCGGTCGCGGCGTTGACCTTCATCGCTACCGCCGTCAACCGCCAGGCTTCTTCCTCACTGACATGCACGGTCGGCGAGGTTAGTTCCTCCAACCGGTGCTTGTCGCCGAACCAGCGGGTGCGTTCAGCCGAAGCGCGCAGGCGCGTGCGCACCGAAGGATGATCCCAGCCCCAGGTGAACAGCGCCGTACGCGGATTCCACGAACCGATGATCTGCACCGGCGCGCTGACCACCATGCCGTCACGCCGATCGAACTGGATGAGGCCGCTGGTCTGATCGACCGTCCAGCGCGCGTCGCGGAGTTTAAGCTTGCGCGTCAAGGCATCCTGGCGGGCGGCAAGTTCGGCCCAGGCCTCAGCCCAATAGCGGTCAATATCCACCTGTTCGCCGTCCCATGGTCCGGAAGACGGCGTCTGCTTCTTCTTCAGCACAGGCAGGGCGATCGGCCAGCGCATGGCGCCTCGCGTTACGGCGGTTCACCTAGAGCAATTCGCCGGCGGCGAAAACCGCTCAGCGCCAAATTGGCGCGCTTCAATCGATTTTGCGGCCGCCGCGCCCAATCGTGAGCGCCTTGATCACCCCGCGCAGCATGGCGACCTCGTGCTCCGAAAGCCGGGCGCGCTGAAACAGGCTGCGGATGTTCTGGCGCACGAGCGGGGCCTTTTCAGGCGGGTGGTAAAATCGTCCGCGGATCAGTTCTTCTTCCAGGTGCGCAAAGAATTCGTCGAGCAGCGCTTGCGGCGCAGTTTCGCTCAAGGGATCGGCGAACCAATCGGGCAGGTCGCCCTGCTGGCGCGCCTCGCCAAAAGCAAAGCAAAACACCGCCACCGCCTGCGCCAGATTGAGCGAGGCGAACCCCGGATTGACGGGATAGGTCATGATCGCGTCGGCGCGGGCGATCTCTTCATTGCCAAGGCCGTTGGCTTCAGGGCCGAACAGCAACGCCGGCCGCCCGCCGGCGCCAATCGCCGCGCCAAGCCGGCTGGCCGTTTCCCGCGCCGACCACACGGGCTTTTCCAGTTCGCGCGGCCGCGCCGTCGCGGCGACCACCAGCGTGCAATCGGCCAGGGCGTCCTCAAGGCGCCATTCGACCTTCGCTTTTTCCAGCACTTTGTCAGCGCCGGAGGCGACGGCATGGGATTTCGGATTCGGCCAGCGGTCGCGCGGCTCGACGAGGCGCAGGCCGGAAAGCCCGAAATTGAGCATGGCGCGGGCTACCGCGCCGATGTTTTCGCCCATCTGCGGACGCACCAGCACGATCGCCGGCCAGTCTTCCTCGATCGGCGCTGGCATATCCGGGGCGCGTGTCATTGAAGCGGCGTTTAGCCTTTCTGCAGCCAAGCCTGTGGCCTGTTTCGCCCCCATGCTAGAAAACAGGCGGTGGGAGGCGGCCCATGCCGGACGTGTTCATTTCCTATGCGCGCAGCGACCGCAAGCGCGCCGAGGTGATCGCTGAGGCCCTGGAGGCCGCGGGATTTTCGACCTGGTGGGATTCTTCGATCCCGCCAGAAATACTGCGCCAGCAATTGCAGGCCGCCCATGCCGTCATCGTCTGCTGGTCACGCGCTTCGGCAAAACTGGACTCGGTGCTGAGCGAAGCGACCCAAGGCTACAACCAGCAGAAACTGGTTCCGGTGACGCTCCAGGCATGCGATCCGCCGATGCCCTTCAATATGGTCGCCAGCGCTGACTTGACCCAATGGCGCGGTGAAGCCGATGACGAATATTGGGTCGATACGCTCGCCGAAGTGCGCCGGCTGGTCGAAAAAGGCCAGTTACTCGTGAGCGCCTCACCGCCGCCAGTCGAACCGAAAGCCGCGCCAGCGCGGCAGCCGGCGCGAGCGCGCCAAACGCCGCCTCCGCCGCCCAAACCCAGCGTCCGCGCCCCGCGCTATCAAGCCTCCCGCGGCCGTCGGAAAACCGGCTTGCGCGCCGGTCCCGTCATCGCCGGCGTGTTCGCAACGACGGCCGTGCTGGGCGCCGCGCTCTGGGCCGGGCCAGAAGCGTTCAGGTATATTGAGACGAAACTCGCCAATCCGCAGCAAGCCGCTGTCGATCCAGTCGTGACCGCGCCTTTGGTGACTGAGCCGGCGCCAGTTTCGGCGATTCCAGTGGTCGAAGCTCAGCCAGGTCCGGTGGCGGCCGCGCCGCCGCGCGTTGTCGCCGCGCCCGTTCGGCCCAAACCCTCGGTCACGGCCCCGCCTAGCGCCAAGCCGCCGAGCGTTGTTGCGCAGCCTTCCGTGACCGCGCCGGTGACGGCGGCGGCGCCGCTGGTCATGGCGGCGATCAAGGACGTCGAATCCTGCTTGAGACAGATCGCCAGGGCGTGCGACGCGCCGGATGCTGATTTCCGCACCGACGGTCAATTCTCGGCTGGCGAACGCCGGCTGATGGCGACCTCGCTGTTCCCGGACGGCGCGCAACCCACCGAAGGCAATCTAGCCGCCTGCAAGGCTGCCTCCACGCGCCGGGCGCGCAACAGCCCAGACGGCAAGGCTGTCTGCGCCGCAATACGGTAAACCCCGACCGCGCCCGTCACCCCGATGGCCCCAGCCGCCAACGGCGTGATTACGCCCTAAACCCGGCAGACCGCGTCCGCACCGCCCGCCCGCTCGGCGCCGCGCCTTCGCCACCCCCGTTCGGCTGGCGTTTGGTTGCGCCCGCCAGCGAGCATTGTTAGGACGGCGCGCCGCGCGCCCGTAAGGATTCCGGCGGCGCGACGTTCGAAGGGTTTCCATTCATGGCGAAGATCAAGGTCGATAATCCCGTCGTCGATATCGACGGGGACGAAATGACGCGCATCATCTGGGCGCTGATCAAGGAAAAGCTGATCTTCCCGTATCTCGACATCAAGCTCGATTATTACGACCTCGGCATCGAAAAGCGCGACGAAACCCGCGACCAGATCACCATCGACGCCGCCGAAGCGACCAAGAAACACAACGTCGCCGTCAAATGCGCCACGATTACGCCGGACGAAGCGCGCGTGAAGGAATTTGGCCTTCACGATATGTACAAATCGCCGAACGGCACGATCCGCAACATTCTCGGCGGCGTCATCTTCCGCGAGCCGATCATCTGCAAGAACGTGCCGCGCCTCGTGCCAGGCTGGACGCTGCCAATCATCGTCGGCCGCCATGCCTATGGCGACCAATACCGCGCCACCGATTTCAAATTCCCCGGCAAAGGAACGCTGACGATGAAATTCGTCGGCGAAGACGGCGCGGTGATCGAGCGCGAAGTGTTCAAGGCGCCGGCCGCGGGCATTGCGCTAGCGATGTACAACCTCGATCAGTCGATCATGGATTTCGCGCGCGCCTCGATGAACTACGCGCTGCAGCGAAATTACCCGCTCTATCTGTCGACCAAGAACACGATTCTGAAAGTCTATGACGGGCGCTTCAAGGACATTTTCGAAGACATTTTCAATCGCGAGTTCAAGGACAAATTCGCCGCCGCCAAGCTGACCTATGAGCATCGCCTGATCGACGACATGGTGGCCTCGGCGCTGAAATGGTCGGGCGGGTATGTCTGGGCGTGCAAGAATTACGATGGCGACGTGCAGTCAGATACGGTGGCGCAGGGCTATGGCTCGCTCGGTCTGATGACCTCGGTGCTGGTCACGCCCGACGGAAAAACCATGGAAGCGGAAGCCGCGCACGGCACGGTCACGCGCCATTTCCGTCAGTTCCAGAAGGGCGAACCGACCAGCACCAATTCGGTCGCCTCGATCTACGCATGGACGCGCGGTCTTGCCCATCGCGGCAAGCTCGACGGCAATGCGCAATTGGAAAAATTCGCGCATACGCTGGAGAAGGTCGTGGTCGATACGGTCGAAGCCGGCCAGATGACCAAGGACCTCGCGCTCCTCGTCGGCGACAAGCAGGCCTGGCTCACCACCGAAGGCTTCCTCGACGCGGTCGATGCGAATTTGAAAAAGGCGATGGCCTGAATCCTTCTTCCGCTTGCGGGAGAAGGTGGCGCGAAGCGCCGGATGAGGGTGCTGGCGAAGAGCACATTGCTTGCAGGATGCGCATTGCGTCGCTCCCTCACCCGGCTTCGGGCTTCGCCCTCAGCCACCCTCTCCCGCAAGCGGGCGAGGGTTAGTCGAGCGCCCGCCGCATGATGAATTCATCGTCGATCGTGCGGCCGACGGCAAACTGATACGTCCCAACGATTTCGAAGCCGTGGCGCATATAGAAACGCTGCGCGCGCGAGTTATCCTGATAGACGCCAAGGAACGCGTCCTGCGCGCTATTCGCGCGCATGGTCTCCAACGCCCAATCCATCAGCGCCGCGGCCACGCCGGCGCCCTTCACTCGTTCGATCACATAGAGCCGGTGCAACTCCATCGCGCGCCGTCCGCCCGCATCGAACGGCAGTTTGAATTCGCCGATCTGGCAATAGCCGACAAGTTCGGCGCTCTGTGCGGCGATCCGGATGTGTGTTTCAGGATGCGCGATCACCGCCGCTTGCGCGCGCAGCGCATAAACCTCGTCGCAAAACGCGGCGAGATCTTCGGGCGGATAAAGATGGCCGAACGTGGCGACAAACGTGTGCCGGCCCAGCGCCGCAAGCGCTTGTGCATCTTCTACCGTAGCGTTGCGATAAACGACGGCGCCTGCGTTCACGCCGCCGCTGCTTGCGCAAGGCTCGCACGGATCGCGGCGAGCGCGGCGGGCGCGTTGGCGCCGTCCGGTCCGCCGCCCTGGGCCATGTCCGGCCGGCCGCCACCGCCTTGACCGCCGACCGCCGCAACGCCCGCTTTCACCAGATCGACGGCGGAAATCTTCGCCTTCAGATCGTCGGTTACGCCGATCGCCAAAGCCGCCTTGCCTTGGTCGATTCCGATATAGGCGATTACGCCGGAGCCGAGGGTTTTCTTGCCGTCATCGACCAGCCCGCGCAAATCCTTCGCCGGCACGCCTTCGAGCACACGCGCAATCAGCTTCACGCCGCCGACATCTTCGGGTCCAACCGGCGCGGCTGATGCGCCGTCGCCCGCCATCGCAAGCTTGCGTTTCGTATCGGCGAGTTCGCGTTCGAGCTTCTTGCGCTCATCGCTCAGCGCCGCGACGCGCTCTGGCAATGTATCGAGCGGCGTTTTGAGATTGGCCGCCACGATTTTCGCCAGCGCGGCCTGCGCCTTGAGGTGAGCGAGCGCAGCGGCGCCCGTGCCCGCCTCGATCCGGCGAATGCCGGCGGCGACGCCGCTTTCGGAGAACACCGTGAACAGCGCGATATCGCCGGTGCGGCGCACATGCGTGCCGCCGCAGAGTTCGACGGAATAGGGCTTGCCGTTGTGGTCGAGACTTTCGCCGAGCGTCAGCACGCGCACGACATCGCCGTACTTCTCGCCGAACAAAGCCAGCGCGCCCGCTTCGATCGCCTTGTCCGGCGCCATTTCGCGGATCACGCCCTCGCCGTTCTGGCGGATCACCGCGTTTACCTGATCCTCGACGCGCTCAATTTCATCGGCGGACATCGGGCTGGAGTGGGAAAAATCGAAACGGAGCCGGTCTTCCTCGACCAGCGAGCCCTTCTGCGCCACATGCGGGCCGAGCACGCTGCGCAGGGCCGCATGCAGCAAGTGGGTGGCCGAATGGTTGGCGCGGATGCGCGTGCGCCGCCCATGATCGATCTCCAGCCTCGCCGCATCGCCAACCTTGACCGCGCCCTTCACCAGCTTGCCGACATGCACGTGCAGAACGCCGGCGCGCTTTTGCGTATCGGCGACTTCAAACACCGCGCCGTTCTTGAATGTGATCACGCCGCGGTCGCCGGCCTGGCCGCCGCTTTCGGCGTAGAACGGCGTGCTGTCGAACACGAGATCGGCCGATACGCCTTCGCGCAGATCATGTTGCTCGGCGCCATCGGCGACGATGGCGACAAGCTTGCCTTTGCCTTCCTCGCCGGCATAGCCAAGAAATTCGGAGGGGCCGGTGCGGTCGCTGATCGAGAACCAGACCGCGTCAGGGGCTGCTTCCCCCGAACCGCCCCACGCCTCGCGGCCCTTCTCGCGCTGGCGTTCCATCGCCGCGTCAAAGCCGGGCAGATCGACGGCCAGACCACGTCCGCGCAGAATGTCCTGCGTGAGATCGAGCGGAAAGCCGAACGTGTCGTAAAGCTTGAACGCGGTTTCGCCGGCCAGCGCCGCGCCCTTTTTCAGCTTCGCCGTTTCCTCGTCGAGCAGCGCGAGCCCGCGGCCGAGCGTGCGGCGGAAGCGCTCTTCTTCCTGCAGCAACTGATCCTCGATTACCGGGCGCGCGCGAACCAGTTCGGGATAGGCGCCGCCCATCTCGGCGATCAAAGTTGGCGCGAGCCGATGCATCAGCGGCTCCTGCGCGCCGAGAATGTGCGCATGGCGCATGGCCCGGCGCATGATGCGCCGGAGCACGTAGCCGCGCCCTTCGTTCGCCGGCGTCACGCCATCGGCGATCAGGAAGGACGAGGCGCGCAGGTGATCGGCGATGACGCGATGGCTCGCCGCCTTCTCGCCCTCTGCCTTGACGCCCGTCAGTTCCACCGACGCCGCGATCAGCGTTTTGAACAGATCGATCTCGTAATTCGAATGCACGCCCTGAAGCACGGCCGCGACGCGTTCGAGCCCCATGCCGGTGTCGATCGAGGGTTTGGGGAGCTTTTCGCGGCGGCCATCCGCGAATTGCTCGAACTGCATGAAGACGAGATTCC
>DASZPV010000182.1:0-10122 GCA_035549875.1 Caulobacterales bacterium | reverse complement strand
ACGGGACAGGCGGGCCTGGTGGGGCCCATGGTCACCAAAACGCTCGTGATCTGCGGCGATCCGGCGCTCACCACAACGCCGACGGGCCAGCGCGGCGCGATGCTGCGCGCCTATGACAAAATGACGGGCGAGGAGAAGGGCGCGGTTTACATGCCTGCGCCGCAAGTCGGCGCGCCAATGACGTACATGCTGAACGGCGCCCAATATATTGTGGTCGCAACCGGCGGCGGCAATCTCAAGGCCGAATTCATTGCCTACCGGCTGCCTGGTACGGCGCCTGTTGCGCGCAGCGCCAGCGCTCCGGAATAGAACCGATCACTTCTCGGCTTCAAACAAGAACCCGCCCGGCTCGGGCGATTCTTTCAAGTTCTTGCCCGTTGGGGTGAGTTTGCCAGTGCCATGATCCACGGCGAAGATCGTGACGGCGTCGGATATTTGGTTGCCTACGAAGAGGTACCCGCCGGAAGGGTCGAGGGCGATCACGCGCGGGGCGATGCCGCCAGAGGAAATCTGCTGTATGGCCGTGAGCTTTCCCGTCGCCGCATTCACTGCGAACACATTGATCGATCCGTCCTCACGCAGGGATTTCAGCGTCGTATCAACGGCGCGGGCGGAGGTGTAAACGAATTTGCCTGCGGGGCTGACGACGATTTCCGACCCGGCAAATGCCCCGCCCGCAGTTTTGTCCGGCAGGATCGGGATCGTCTGAATTGCTTTTAGGCTGCCGGCGGCGGCGTCGTAGGCGGCGGTAACGATGCGCATTTCACCATCGAGGATGTAGGCGTACTTTCCATTCGGATGAAACGCGAGATGGTGCGGGCGCGCCGTGGCGCCGCCGGGCATGGCGAAAGGCGCGCCGTTCTGCTGCAGCGCACCGGTTTGCGCGTTCACGCGAAAGCTGAATACCTTTCCCAAGCCGAGATTGCAGACAAACGCAAAGCGGCTGTCAGGGGCCATCATCACACAATGATTGTGCGAATCGGTAGGGCTTAGGCCGTTTGCGTCGCGCGGCGCGTTTGGCCCATCGGAGACGCCTTTCTGTTCAAAAACAGATACAGCTTCACCCAGTTTTCCGTCCGGCGAAATTGGAAACGAAGCGACGGTCACGCCGCCATCCAGATTGCCGAAATTCGCCGCCACCAGAATTTTTCCGGCTCCGTCTATGGCCAATTGCGCCGGCGCTACGCCTGCCGCCTTGACGGTATTGAGCACGGTGAGCTTGCCGGTGGCCATGTCGCGCGCGTAGGCGCCGATGCCGTAGCCAATCCCCGAGGCGTCGGGGCGCGCGCTGTCTCTTGTGACGTAGATGAAGCGATGGTTCGGGTGTGCGGTCAGCCAGGAGGGCCTCACCGCTTCCTGAAGCAGGCCCAGCGGCGTCAGATCGCCAGTGGAGGGCGTAAGGCGATAGCCGTAAATGCCTTTGCCCAGATCGCGAGAGTACCCGCCCGCAACGTACACAATGTAGCTTTTGGCGACAGGAGGGGCGGCGATCGCGAGGGGCGAAAGCGCCGCGATCGCCAGTGCGGCGACGCCGATTTTCCATCCCACGCAGGCGATGACTTTTTTCATGGCGCTTTCCTGCTCAACACGGCACGTTTACCACGATATAATGGCCGGGTAAGTCGGGATAAATGGCGTGGTTGCGGTTATGTCAACGCGCAGAGGGAGTGAAAAAATGAAGGCGATTATTTGCACGGTGGTGATGGGGCTTGTGACCGGCTTTTCGGCTGCGGCCTTGGCGCAGGCGCCGCCGCCGCCGGTCGTGGAGGTCGCCATCGACAAACTGGCGCTCACGCTCATTCCGGCCAAGAACGCGGCCAAGCTGAAGGTGTCAACGCCGGGCTTCGCCGATGGCGCTGACATTCCCTTTGAATATACTCAGTTTCGCGACAACAAATTTCCTGGTCTGGCGTGGAGCAAGGGGCCGCGCGGTACGCGCTCGTATATCGTGATCATGCAAGACACTGACGGCAGGCGGAACGACGAGCCGATCCTGCACTGGACCATGTTCAACATCCCGGCCAAGCTGACCAAATTGGCGCCGGGTCTTACGGCGCCGCCCGCAGGCGCGATGTTCGGCCCGAACGTTGTTGGGCTAAACCACGCCTATATGGGCCCGCGCCCACGGCCGGGTCCGAAACACCGCTATCGCTTGCAAGTGTTCGCGATGGACATCGCGCTTCCGGCGGACGCGACGCTGACGTGGGACGCGTTGAAAGCCGCGATGGCCGGCCACGTATTGGCAAGCGGCCAGGTGGTGGGCCTTGGCCAGGCCGATCCATCCGCGCCGCCGCCCGCCTCGCCGCCGGCATCGCCTCCGGCGCCGCCGAAGTGATCGGCGTGCGCGTTGACAGGCGTCCGCCTGCCGGAGATCGGTGAACAGAACATCGGGGCCGGGGACGATCTGCGATCGGCCGCCGCGATAGGAGAGGTCGCCATGACGCATGCCCGAAATCCGGATCGCCGCGAAGCGCTGGCGTCAGGCTTGGCCCTCGCGGCAACGGCCGCGACGCCGGCGCTTGCCGCCGGCCCCCGCGTCCCGCTATTCGACGGCCATCTGCACATCGTGTCCAAGGACGCCAAGCGCTATCCGCATTCCAAGACGCCGCCCCCGGGCCGGCCGCCGCCAGGCGCGCCCCCCGCCCCGGGCGACAGCATGGAGATCGGCAAAACGGTGCTGTTTCCGACGGCCGAAGAGATTCTCGGCTGGATGGACGCGCAGGGCGTGGTGGCCGCCGCCGCCGTGCAGCGGCGCGGCACGTATGGTCTGGATAACAGCTACGTTCTGGATTCCGCCGACGCCCATCCCGATCGCTTGCGACCGGTTGTGGTGCTCGACGCGTGGGAAGCGTCCTCGCCCGCGACGCTCAGCGACCTGATCAAAACCCGCAACATCGTCGGCCTGCGGCTGACCGGCGGCGAAGATGAGAACGGCGCCTTTCCGTGGCTGGATTCCGACGCTTCGCTGAAGACCTGGGCGGTGGCCGATTCCGCCGGACTGACCATGAACGTGCTCTACGCGCCGCTGTACTATTCGGCAAAAGCCATGGAGGCGATCCTGCGGGTGGCGGCATTATTTCCGCACACCTCGATCGTCGTCGATCACCTTGCCCGCCTCAATCCGGGGCCGGCGCCCGATTATGGCGTTTCAGCGTATCCGGCGGCGCTGGCGAACCATCGCAACGTCTATTTCAAGTTCACTACCGGCAATTTCAACGTCTTGCAGGAGGCGAAAATCCCGGTCCAGGCCTTCATGCGCCGGCTGGTCGATCGGATCGGCGCCGACCGCCTGCTCTGGGGTTCCAACATGGGCAGTTCGGCTGGGACATACGAGGAGATGGCCGCGCGCGCGAGAGACGCTGTTGCAAAGCTGACCGCCGCCGAACAGCGCCAGGCGCTGTGCGACACTGGCCGCTCGGTATTCATGAGCCGCCGCAAGACGAAATGAGGCGCGCCGCGTAGCGTCAAAGCCGAAGCGATTGCTCGCTTCGGCTGAATGCGCGACCGGGGGATTGAGGTCGCAAGCTAAAATTGTAAGCCAGGCAAAGCCGCTGTCATGCGGCCGAAATCCCCGAAGGCCGGACTGAAATTTGGGGCCAGCCCGGCCTTCGTTCGCTCAGTAGGTGTAATTAAGCCGGACGCCGAACGTTCTCGGAACGCCCACGGAAGCCGTAATCCCCGTGCCCGGATTGATATAGTTGACGTATTGCTCGTCAGCCAGATTCCGGCCCCAGAGCGCCATTTGCCAATGGCCGCCAGCAAGATTGTAGCCGACCTGCGCATTGTAAAGGCTATAGGCCGGCCGCGACGCTAGCGGACTGTTGCTCACCTCGTAATAAGTGACCGAGGTATAATTGTACTCGCCCCGGACATAGAAGTCTGCGCCATCGGCCAACTCCCAGTCCTTCTGGGCGGAGAGAAGCACCGTGGTCTCGGGCGCGCTAGTGAGGCGCTTGCCCGATGCATCGTAAACCGGCCCCAGCGGGCCGGTGGTCTTGTAGCGGGGATCTACCGGCGACGAAGCCAGAATGTTGTTCAGGATGATGCCTGACGGCGGCGAGGCGTTCGCGTAGTCGACATATTTTGCTTCCGGCATAAGCGTTGCGCTGGCGGTCAATGTGAGTCCGTCAAGGGGCTTGGCGGTGATGTCTATATCAAAGCCGCTGGTTCTTGCAGACGCCGCATTCGATGTGATCGCGACGCTGGGCGCGACAAGCACGCCGACTTGCAGATCCGTCCAATCGTTCACGAAGTACGCGATGTTAAAGCGCAGGCGCTTGTCGAACCAATCGGTCTTTGCGCCGACTTCGTAAGCTTTGATCTTCTCCGAATTGTAATCGGCTTTGACCGGCGTTGTGATGGCTGGGGTCAGCGTGCCCGTCGGCGTGTCCTTGCGGGCGGAGTTGGCGAAGCCGCCGCTGCGGAAGCCCTTGGCCGCCGAAGCATAGACCATCGCATTGTCATTGATCTGCCAATCGACCGAAATCTTCGGCGTCAACGCGTTGAGTTTCTTTGAAAGCCAGGGTTTGCCCGATCCATAGCCGCGGATGAAAGGGAAGTCCGCGGTGGCGTTGGATGTGGATAGGGCGCCGTTGTTCGCCGCGCCGGGATCATAGACCCATTGGGTGTTGATCCCGTCCCAGCGCTTGACCTCCTCGGTATAGCGCGCGCCCAAGGTGATGCCGACCGTTGGGACGATGTGGTAGGTTTCGGAGAAGAACGCCGCCTTCGAAATCTGCGGCTGCCTTGTGTCCTGAAATAGCCTGGTTCCCGCGCCGGTCCTGGCGGGGTTGCGCCCGGCGCTGATCGAATTGGTGATCTGGTCGGAATATTCCTGGAAGAAGTACAGGCCCGCCACGCCATTCAACGGGCCCAAATTGTGCACCAAGTTGATCTCTTCGCTGAACTGGTGCTGGCGATACTGCGAACCGGAATCGGCCGCATAATATTCCGTGCCGTCATTGGCGGTGGTGAAGCTGACGCTCTTGTCTGTGCGGTAGGCGATGAGATTGTTCAACGAAAAATTGTCGTTGATCGTCCAGACCGTCTCGTTGTTGATGCCGTAGGATTGCTCGCGTTGGCGCGGCGTGAGATCGCTTGCGATCTTGGACAGATCGCCGACCGTCGAGTTGGCGAGCGGAGCGCTGAAGCGCGACGACGCCGTGATCCGGGGATCGTCGGTGCGCACCAGCAGGGTTTGGTTAGTGGACCAGGCTTCGTCGGTGTAAATATAGTCAAGCCGCGTCAGGCTGACGAGGTTGGCCGCCATTTGCCATTCCAACTGGGCGCGGACGTTACTGCGGTTGGCGGTGTAGATGTCGGGCTTGCCGGGGATGATGTTATCGATATAGCCGGCATGGTTCACATACCCGCCCGACAGGCTGCCTTTAAAGTTCTCCGCAAGCGGACCACTGATCGAAAACGCTTCGTCGATCAGGTTGTAGTTTCCCATCACGAGTGTGTTTTGCATCGTGAGAGTGTCGGACGGGCGCTTCGAAATGAAGTTGAGCGCGCCGCCAACCGAGTTGCGGCCAAACAGAGTGCCCTGCGGACCTTTGACCACTTCGACGCGTTCGAGGTCGTTGAAATTGCTCTGCAGCGCGATCGAGTTTCGGCTCAGGTAAACGCCATCCATGTAGATGGACACGTCCGAATCGCCAAAGCCGCCGCCGCCGATGCCGCGAATGCGAACGATCGTGGACTGACTATTCGTATCGATCTTCAGTGCTGACACGACCGTAGGCAGGTCCTTCAGCGTGACGACCTGCGATTCCTTGAGGTCGCCGCCGCCCACAACGGATACGGAGATCGGCGTCTTCTGCAGATTGGTGACGCCCGCCTTGGTGGCGGTAACGACCACTTCCCCCACGCTCTCGCCTGCTGATTGCGCGTAAGCCGCCGGCGCCAGCGCCAGGATGGCCAACCCCGTACCAGCCAGCATATTGAGCTTATTTGTCATGCACCGTCCCCTTGTGCTCCGCCTTAGATTGCGGTCACAAAAGAGCTATAGTCTTGTGAAAAATCTTTCAAGCAAAAAAGGCGGTCACGAGCGGCGAGGCTGCGTGGCTTAAAGTCATCGCGGGGCCCACCTACCGAGCTATCCAAACAACATCCACTCCGGCCCATGCGATGGACTGGGGCGTTTGCTTAGGTCATGACCATTTGATGCGGCACATCCAGCCGACATCGTCGCAGAAATACATATAGCCCGCGCCGGGGCCGCTCAGAATCAGCTTGGCGCCGTGGCAAACCGTGTACGGATCATCCTGAACCTGCACTTTTTCCAAAATGCGGCCGGTCGCCAGATCGTAATGGTAGAAGGCGTTCAGGTTGGAATCCACGTTCCAGAAGCTGGTCTTCGCCGCGTCGTTCCAGGTCATGCCGTGCGGGCGGTTGCCGGGCGTCGGCCACATGTCCTGCACCTGCCAGGTCTTCTGGTTGAGGACATAGATCATGCGTGAAGGCGGGTTGGCGTAGATCAGCAGGTCGCCCTTGCTGAGGATGCCGTGCGCGCCAGTGCCGCCGGCGCCTTCCTCGGTGTCCATCGGCAATTGACCAGGCGGGAGCGGCGGCGGCCGGCGCGGCCGGTTGGCGCGCGCATCCACTTCGCGGGAGGTTTCGGGATAGGCAGTCGGCAATTTGCTGACGCGCTGGGGCGGATCGCCGCGTTTTTCGTAAATCCGGCCTGCGCCGGGGTTCATGTATTTGGCGATCGTCTTGCCGTTTGCAGGATCGATGCTGATGATCAGGCTGTTGTGGGTCGAGGTAAGCCACATCACGTTGTTGTCGTCGATGACCACGCCGCTGGGGCCGACCACGTCGGTCTGAAATTCACGAATCACCGAGCCATCGGCGATGTTGGTCAGCGTCACCCAGCGATCGATGCCCTGATCGATGACCCAGAGTTCGCCTGGTTTATTGCTGAGTGCCAAGCCGTTTGGCTTGCCGTGGGTGGTTTTGTAGAGCACCTCCGTTTTCGCCGCCGCCCGCGACTTGAGCTTGCTCCAGTCGGGCAGGCAGGCGTTCGAGCCGGAGCGCTGTGCGGTCAGACTGGCGTCGGGGCTTGGCGCCCGTTGTGCAAACGCGTGGTCGGCCGCTGCGGCCACAGCAGCCCCGGAAGCGGCGAAACCCAGGAAATTTCTGCGGCGCATGGTTTTCTCCCTATTGTCCGGCGCGCCCTGTGGCGTCGAGGCGCGCTTCCGCTTATAATTCGCGATCCTACGTCAGGATTCACGCCGCCAGGCAACAAAAGTCAAAGGCAAAGGCCGCCGGCTTCTCACGGAATGAGAGTAACACCGCGCGCAACGATAGTGGAGAAGGGGATTACTTCGCGGGAGGCGGGTTTGCTGGGTTTGCGCTTGCTTTGTTCTCGGCCGCGGGCGGGCCCATTTGGTCACCGAGATATTTGACGATGCGGGTGAACTCGTCGTCGGACAGCACGGCGCCGTTCGTGGTCACCATCCTGCCGACTATTTCGGCCCACTGATCTGCGTCGAGACGCCGGGACGTTACTTGCGTTGCGACGTGACACATCGTGCATTTGTCTTGCACGAGGTCCCGGTCAGGCCCCGGCGGCCAATCGGCGGTTTGCCCGCGCGCTGGCGTCGCCAAAAGCAAAAGCGCGAAAACGGCGAAAGTGGCGGGGCTCTTCAACATTTCACTCGCAGACTTTCGCTTGTCCCCGCTAAAAGCAAGGGGTTGTCAGAATAGGAACAGGCCGTATCAGGGCGTCCGGGCGCGGCTCTCAATACGTAAGCGTCGAGCATACGCTAAAATTGACAATAGGGAGCGGGCTGAAAGCAGTGTCTAACCACAGGGAAAGCGGCGGGAGAGACAAAGCATGACAAATTTCACACGCCGCGATATCGGCGCCTTGGGCGCTGCCTCGGCTATCGCGCTCCAGACCGGGAGCCTCCTGCTGGCTGGCGCGGCGCGTGCGCAGACGACCTCGGGCGCAAAGGGAGAGTGGCGAACCTATGGCGGCGATCTCGCCAGCCGGCGTTATGCGCCGCTCGATCAGATCAATGCCGCAAATTTCAAGGATCTGAAAGTGGCCTGGCGTTTTCACGCCGACAATCTGGGCCCCAGTCCCGATCCAAACCTGCAAGCGACGCCGTTGATGGTTGGCGGCGCGCTGTATCTCACTGCCGGAACGCGGCGTGCGGCCGTCGCGCTGGATGCGCGCACCGGCGAGATGCGCTGGAAGTTCAACATGGACGAGGGCGTGCGCGGCGCAAAGGCGCCGCGCCCTGGCAGCGGGCGCGGCCTTGCCTATTGGACCGACGGAAGCGAAGAGCGGATTCTTTTCGTGACGCCGGGCTATCAACTGGTGGCGCTGAACGCGCGGACCGGCCAACCGATCGCTAATTTCGGCAAGGGCGGAATCGTCGATCTCAAGGCCGATATCGGCGTGCCGGAAACCGCCGATATCGGCCTGCATGCAGCGCCCCTGGTCGTGGGCGACGTGGTCGTCGTCGGCGCCGCGCATCTGCCGTCAATGTATTTGAACGACGCCACGGGCAACATTAAAGGCAAGGTGCGCGGTTTCGACGTGCGCACAGGCAAACGCCTTTGGATTTTCCATCCGATTCCGAACAAGGGCGAACCTGGGTACAATACATGGCTCGACGGGTCGGCCGAACGCAATGGCAATGCCGGCTCGTGGGCGCAGATGAGCGCCGATCCCGAACTTGGCCTGGTTTATTTCGGCATCGAATTGCCCACTGGTGATTGGTACGGGGGCAATCGCCCCGGCGCGGGCTTGTTCGGGGAAAGCATAGTTGCGCTCGACGTGCAGACCGGCGCGATGAAATGGTATTATCAGACCGTGCACCACGGCATCTGGGATATGGACATCCCCTGCGCCGCGATCCTCGCCGACATTGTTGTCGGGGGGCGGCGGATCAAGGCGCTGGCGCAGCCGACCAAGCATGGGTTCCTGTTCGTGCTCGACCGCGTGACCGGCAAGCCCGTGTGGCCGATCCATGAAAAGCCGGTGGAAAAAGGAAACGTGCCGACGGAATGGTATTCGCCGACGCAGCCGTTTCCGTCCAAACCGCCGGCTTTCGATCGCCAGGGCATGACTGAAAAAGACCTGATCGATTTCACCCCCGAGCTGCGCAAAAAGGCGCTCGCGCTGATAGCTGACTACAAGCTCGGCGACTCCGTATTTTCACCGCCGTGTTTGAGCACCTGGCCGCGGCCGTTGGGGACGATTATCTCGCCGACTGGCGATGGGTCGGCGCAATGGCCGGGCGGCGCCTTCGATCCTGAGACCAACACATTCTACATTTTTTCCAATTTGTCCTATGGCGCGGTGGGGCTGGTTCCAGGCAATCCGGCGATGACGAGAATGGCGATGACGCGCGGCTTCGCTAAAGCGCCGGGTGCGACGGGGGTGGCGCCTCTGAACCGCCTGACCGTCGATGGCTTGCCGTTGTTCAAGCCGTGGTACGGGCGCATCACCGCAATCGATCTCAATCGCGGCGAGACGCTGTGGCAGGTTCCGCACGGTGAAACACCCGATGAGGTGCGCAATCATCCCGCTCTGAAGGGCATGACGATACCGCCAACCGGCAGCATCGGGAAAGTCGGCGTGCTGGCGACCAAGACCTTGCTGATCGCAGGCGACGGTACAACGACCACCGGCGCGGATGGCGTGCTAGGCGCGTGGCTGCGCGCTTATGACAAACGCACGGGCGCTGAGGTCGGCAAGGTGCGCATGGATACGCGCGTCACCGGGTCGCCGATGACTTATGCCTTGGACGATAAACAATATATCGCCGTTCCTATTTCAGGTCCTGGCCGTCCTGGTTCTGGTTCCACGGGCATTCCTGGCGAATTGGTGGCCTATCGCTTGCCGTGATCCGTTTTCACGGGCGACCTGAAAAATAAAAAGCCCGGCGGCAAAGCTGGGCTTTTCATTCGCGCCTCATGCGCGCCAAAAAATGCGGGCGCTTCTTAGAAGCGCCCGTCAGTTTGGGGGGGGGGCGTGCGTCAGAAGCGTGAACGGAATCCGACGGTTACGACACGGCCTAGAATGTTGCCGCCGTAAGAATCCACGCCACTCGCGCTATTGTAGAAGGGCGGGTTCTTGTCGAAGACATTGTCCACGTTCGCGAA
>DASZPV010000181.1:0-1514 GCA_035549875.1 Caulobacterales bacterium | reverse complement strand
AAGAGCGCGTTGCCTAGCGTCTCGAGCCCCGGAACGGTGCCCTTGAAAGGCTCGTTGTAGCGACGGAGCCGTGCTCGCCAGCGGAAGTTCCACATCGCTAGCTCTTTCTTGTCAACGCCGCGACCAGTGCCGTTGCACGAGTTGGTCTTCCATTTGCCCGAGCAGTCATAGAAAAACTCGGCTTGAGCCAAGCCGAAATCCGCCGTCTTCGGGATCGAAATGGTGGCGCCGCTCTTCCACTGTCCCGCGCTGACTCCCTTCGGAGCGACCTTCAGCATCTTGTCGTCGCCCAGCGCGACCGCCACCATTTGCGCGTTTGGAACCCCGTTCTGCCAGTTATCGATCACCCGCCGCGGCGCGATGTTGCCACCCCCGCCGCTGCTGCTCGAGCTGTGTTGACCTTGCAGCTTTTGATTGATCTTGTCCTTTTGCTCTTTCCTGCACTTGTCGCCGTCGAATTTGTCCACCTCGGCCTGCGCGGTCGCCGCTTTGCCTTGCTTTTCATTGAGCGACGCTTGCTGCGCCGGAGTTGGCGTCTTCGGCGTTTCGTTTTCGGCTAGATTATCGGCGCACGCCGCGCGCAGCGAGTTGCACTCATCCTGGTAGGCCCGCTGGGCGTCGTCGCGCTCCTTCTTCAGTTGGTCGAGCCGGTCGTCGCACCCCTTGTCGACGTTGCCGTTAATCAAGCCGCTCAAGTCCGGGGCGCCGCTGCTTCCGCCCAACTCGCAAAAGTAGTCGCCGCCAGCGGCTACCAGGTCGCCGAAAGCACCCCCCGCGAAACTGATCGCCTTCTTGGGGATCGGAAGCACCTCGCCGATGATGTCGACCACGGCCTTGCCAGCCTGGTAGCAGAGCACTGAGTTGCTGCCGTCTTCGACGGGCAAGCCGTTCAGCACCGTCACCGGGTTACCGGCTGCCGCCTTGATGGGCGCATACTTGTCCCCTACTTGAACGGAGCCGAGCAGCGCGGCGGCCGGAACGACCCTGGGGATGATCTGTTCGACCACCGTCAACCCTTCGAGCGCACCGTCGATGAACGGCTTGGCGATTTCGGCGACTTCCTCCACGGCCTCGGCCGCCGTCAGCAGTGCCTCACCGATGCCAATCCAGGAGAACGCAATCCCCAGCACGGTCAGCACGATGACCGCCACCTTCAGCGCGACCCGCACGGCCAGGACGCACGCCATGATGAAGTTGATCATGACGAGCAGATTCATCCCGCGCGCGTGCAAAACGGCGGCGCTGTAGGCCGTCGCGTCCGACGCTTCCTGCATCCGCTCGCGGTACATGATGGCGTCCCCGATACCGGCCAGGTACCAAAGAATCCCCACCATGCAGGCGCACATGAAGATGCCCATCACCAGGATCGCGCCGCGCTCATCGGCGACAATCCCGTTCGCAGGCCGCTGCGCGGCTGAAGCGTTCGAGCTGGGTTCCGAAGCGGCAGTCATCCTGAGGTCGTTTCGATAAGCAGCGCGCAGTTCAGGTGCCCTGAACGGCTGCCTCTGATGGCC
>DASZPV010000180.1:0-12655 GCA_035549875.1 Caulobacterales bacterium | reverse complement strand
CTTAGCGGACGCATTTTCGGCTTCCTTCTCCCGCGTGCGGGAGTAGGTGGATCGCGGCGTGAGCCGCGAGACGGATGAGGGCCCGTTCTGCTGACGTTGCGTTCTGCGCCAACGCCCTCACCCCTGCCCCTCTCCCGCACGCGGGAGAGGGAACGCCGATAGCCACGGGCTTGCGCTCCGTGTGCGGACGATCTGCTTTCGCGCGCGCTTCAACTCGTGTTGAGCGCAAGGTCGATCTCCCGTTGCGCGTCGCTGAGCGCGCTTTGCACGGCGTTGGCCGGCGGGCGGTAGGGACGGAATGCGGCTTCGACGGCTTCGCGCTTGGTCGCGAGCAGGCGGCGGAGGCGCGCCAGCGCGGGCCCAGGATTTTCCAGGACGCGGCGCAAGGCTTCGAGGCGGCGCGCCAGCGGCAGGGCGTTGAAATTGACAGCGCCGCCGCGTTGGTCCGCGCCGGGCTCGGCGTTAGAGTCGGCGCGAGGCTTTCGGTGCGATGCGCCCAGGGGCATGACGTTGAAGCGCACGCGCCACTCTGTTGACTCGGTATGGATGTCTTCGATCTGCCGGTCGGCGAACGCGATCACGATGCGCCCCGGCAAGGCTTTCGGCGGTGCGTCATTCGGCTTCGGCATGGTCAACGCTTTCAGCAGCAACAGCCGCCGCGCCAGCGCTTCGACCGGGCCGAGCCAGGCAAGAATATCGCGGCGGTTCTGACGCATCAGAATGAGTTGCGTGGCGATCTCGAACGGCGCACCAAACAGCGAAACGATCGCGGCGTAAAGATCGCCGACGTTCTGCCATGCGTCCTGAAGAGAGAAGGGCTCGCGATTCATGGCGATGAGTGTAAGGGCGCCGCGAGGCCGGTCGGATTACTTTATCGCGAAGCGTTGGCGCGCTTAGGGCCACGGGCAAAAACCATAGCGATAAGCGCAATCTTTTCCCGCTTTTGCTTTGCTCTTGTTGCCCCGTTGGGGCCGTCCACACATGTCCCCTCTCACCACGCTGGCGCAGAAGAGGGGTTCATCGCTACAAGCGCTTCATGGCCGCCCCCATACTCACCCGCGCCCAAACGCTTGCGTTCGCCCTGCCTGGCGGGCCGCTGGGCGCGATTGCGTTGCCGCCGCTGGTTTTTCTGCCGAATTATTTCAACGCCACGCTTGGCGCACCGCTGGCGGCGGTGTCGGCGATCTTTCTGCTCTCGCGCGTCAGCGACATCATCATCGACCCGCTGCTCGGCGGCGCGCAGGATCGCACGCGCGCCGCGATGGGCCCGCGCAAGGCGTGGATGCTGTTCGGGCTGATCCCGCTCTGCGCATTGCTATGGCTCGTGTTCATCGGCTGGGCGCCGGGCGCATCGCCGGCGCTGATCGGCGCCTCGGTGCTGGCGATGTACGCAGCCTATTCCGCCGTGCTGATCGCGCACCTCGGCTGGGCCGGCGAACTCGCGCCGGATTATCACGGCCGCACCCGCATGCTCGGCTTCGTGCAGGCGGCGAGCGCGGCGGGCACGATCATCGTGCTCATTTTGCCAGCCATCGCGGGACTGGCCGGCCTGGGCGAGCCGGCGATGCGCGTGCATCTCATGGGCTGGGTGCTGATCGCCGCGCTGCCGCTGACGATTCTGCTGGCGGTGAAATTCGTTCCCGAGCCGCGCACGGCGCGCGGCGAGCCGATCAAACTGCGCGCCGCTTTCGCCGCCATCGCGGAAAATCGCGCATTGCGCTTTCTTCTCGGCGCCGATTTCGCCGTCGGCGTTTCACAGGGCGTGGCCGGCACGCTGTTCGTGTTCTTTTTCCAGTACAAGCTTGGCTTCACGCGCGAGGCCGAACTGCTCGTGCTGATCTATTTCCTCGCCGCGCTTATCGGCATTCCGCTCTGGATGCGGGTCGCGCGCGGCGGCGCCAAACACAGAACGATGGCGCTGGCGTGCCTGTTCGCCGCGATCATCGCCGCCACTTTGCCGATCCTGCCGCCGAACCTGTTCTGGCTGGCCGCGATCGGCATCTTCCTGGCCGGCCTGCCGAACGGCGCACACATTCTGCTGCTGCGCGCGATGATGGTCGATGTGGTGGATGAGGACGAGGTCAAAACCGGCGCGCGCCACGCGGGCCTGTTCTTCGGCCTGCTGCTCACCACATCGAAAGCCGGCGCCGCGCTCGGCCCGCTGACGCTGGCCGTGCTGGCGTTCTATGGCTTCGACGGCAAGCTCGGCGCGGGCAATGCGCCGGCGGCGATGACAGCGCTCACCTTTTTGTTCATCGCGCCGCAAGTGCTGCTCTACCTGTTCGCCGCGTGGATCATGCGCGCCTATCCGCTCGATGAAGCGCGCCAGCGCGCCCTGCGGGCGCAATTGGACTTACGCGCCGCGCCGTAACGCGCGCTCCAGAAACCGCGCCGGATGCGCGGCCTCCATCGCTTCGCGATCCAGCGGACAAGGCTCGCCGCAGATTTCACTGGCGATACGCTCGGCCAGCAGCGGCGCCAGCAGAAAACCGCGCGCGCCGAGCGCGCCGAGCACGTAAAGCCCCTCATGCGCCGGCGCCGGCGCGGAAAGATCGACGCGCCCGCCATGGCGCAGCGCCTCAAACCGCGCACGCCACGCCAGATCGTCCGGCAACATCCCGGCGACGGGCGCAACGTCTGGCGTGGAGACACGCACCGCGGCGCGCGACTGGATGCGCGCGCGATCGAGCAGCGCGGCTATATCGGGCGCCAGTTCCTCCAGCGCCGCGAGATTGTCCTCTGTCGATTCCGCGGAAGGCGACACGATCGCCGCCGCATCGACGCGATCGAATGTGGAGCCGAAGATCACGCCCTCGGCGAACGGCGCGGCATAGGCGCCGGCGGTCAGCGCATGGGCCAGCGTTTCGCCGCGCACTGGCGCCCAATCGATCTGCCCGCGCGAATAGCGCAAGGGCAGGAATTGCGTCTGCGCGAACTGGCCCAGCACCGGCCCGCACGCGAGAATAACGGCCTTCGCCTGGCCTGCCGCGCGCCCTTCAGCGTCGCGCAAGAGCCATGTTCCGCTATCGCGTTCGACGGCAGCGATCTCCGTCAGATGCATGCGCGCGCCGGCAAGCCAGGCGTCGATCACCGCCGCCGGAGTCACCACGCCCGCCTTCGGGTGAAACAGCTTCTCTGCGTTCGCCTCCAGCCAGTCCGCCGGCAGCGGCGGATCGGCGGCGATGGCGGCGAATGTCTCCGGATCGCGGTCCTGCGAGGGAAATTGTTCCACGCCGATCGGCGCGAACGCGCCCTGCCCGAGCGCTGCATATTCGCGCTGCGCAAACAAGTAAGCCGCCATGTGCAGGCGTGCGAGCGGCGTGTCCGTGCGCTCCAGCCGCGGCATCATCAGCGCCGCCGGCGCGCCGCTGGCGCCCTGATGCGCGCCGGCGCGATCAAAAACATCAGCGGCGACGCCGCGCCGTGCGAACGCCGCCGCCAATGCAGCTCCCGCGATGCCGGCGCCGACGATCGCGACGTCCGGCGCCGGCATGCGCGCACAAGGATAAAGCGGAAAGCGCGCTTGCGGCTCTGCTTTCAAATACGCTTCCAGCCGCTCCTTCTTCTTGCCGAAGCCGGGGCGCTTTTCTACGGCGAAGCCGGCGCTTTCAAGCGAAGCACGCGCCGCGGCGGCGACGGAATATGTCGCCGCGCGGGCGCCGGGCGCTGAGAGCGCTGCGATACGTTGCATCAATGCGGGCGTCCACAAAGCCGGATTGCGCGCCGGCGCAAAACCGTCAAGGAACCAGGCGTCGAATGTTCCGGTGAGGCCGGCGAGCGCGCTTTCCGCTTCGCCGCAAAGCAGCGTGAGCGCAAAGCCGTCCTCGGGGAACCAGAGCCTTTGTGCGCCCGCCGCGCGCACCGGCCAAACCGCGAGCAGTTTCTCCGCGCGCAATGCAACTTGCGGAAACGCCGCCAGCGCACGCGCCGCATCGGCGCGCGTGAGCGGAAATTGCTCAGCCGAAACGAAATGCAGCACCGCGCCCGGCGCGCGCGTGCGCGCCCACAAATCCCACGCCGCAAGCGCATTCAGGCCGCAGCCAAAGCCAAGTTCGCCGATCGCAAAGCGCGCGCGCCCCACCCAGCGCTCGGGCAGGGCGCATCCGGCGAGAAAAACCGCGCGGGTTTCCTCCAGCCCGCCATCGCGCGAGAAATAGACATCGCCGAACGCGCGCGAGACCAGCGCGCCGGCCTCATCCCAATACACGTCCGGCAAAGGCGGCAGGCGGGTCATTGCGTTTGTGTAGCGCAAAAGAAAACGGGCCGCCCTTTCGAGCGGCCCGCTTCCTATTGGTTTATCGAAGAGCCGATTACGGGTGAACCGACGGCGCCATCGATTCGACCGGCGGCACGGCTGACGCGTCCATCGCGGGCGCGGCTTCTTCCGTCACGGACGGCGCGGCGTTTTCAGCCGGTTGCGGGTTGCAGGCGGCGACGCCAAACGCGGCGACGGCAGCCAACAGGGCCGCGAGGCCCAGTTTGCGGTTAGTCATGTGGATATGTTCCTCTCGTCCCGGCGCCGAATCTCGACACCGAACGCAAGGCATAAGAGACCGCGTCCGGGGGCGCAAGCCTCTGGCGGCGTTGCCGCCATTCGGTTTTGCCTTGGCTCTAGGCCGCTTCCGCCGCCGCCTGGGCTACGGCCTCTTCGAGCTGCGAGAAGCTGGGCTGCAACGCGCTGGGCACGCCGCCGCGGCCGATCTCGACCGATATCTGGGCTGCGTTGCCATGCAGGTGGGCGACCATCACGTCCTTGATGATCCGGTAAAAGCTGCCCTCTTCTTCGTGAATTGCGCTGATCCGCGTGGCGAACGGGCCGACCAGGCCATAGGCCAGGAACACGCCCATGAACGTGCCCACCAGCGCCGAGCCGATCATCATGCCGAGCTTTTCCGGCGGCTCGTTGATCGAGCCCATGGTCTTGATGATGCCGAGGACGGCGGCCACGATGCCGAGCGCCGGCAGCGCGTCGGCCATGTTCTGGAGTGCGTGCGGCGCCTTCAGCGCATCGTGATGGTGCTTTTCGAGTTGCTTTTCCATCGCGTCCTCGACCTGGTGAGGATCGTCGAGATTCATCGTCGTCATCCGGAACGTGTCGCAGATGAAATCGACCGCGAAATGGTCTTTGAGGATTTTCGGGTAACGCTCGAAAATCTTGCTTTCATGCGGCTTTTCGATGTGCGGCTCGAGCGCGACGACGCCCTTCTGCTTGACCAGCTTGGTCAGCGTGAACAAGAGCGACAGCAGATCCTGGTAGTCCTGCTTCTTCCATTTCGGGCCGCTGATCAGCTTGCCGAAATCGCCGCCCAGCGCCTTGACCGTTCCGAGTTCATTGCCGATCAGCAATTGGCCGACCGCCGCCCCGCCGATGACGATCATTTCGTGCGGCAACGCTTCGAGCACGACGTCGAGATGTCCGCCGGCCATCATGAAGCCGCCGAACACCATCCCGAATACGACAACGATGCCGACGATCTGCAGCAAGGACGCTTAACCCCGTTAGCGTTAAGCTTATGCGCAGGCAGCCTTAACGCGCCGTTTCCGTTACCGTTTTTATCAGTAAGCCTAACGGCCGAGGCGCTTGCGGGTCTGCGCCAGGATAAAGCTGGTCGCTCGCCCTGTGGGCGGCAGGCCGAGCTTCCTCTCCTCGGCCGCGATAGCAGCACGGGTCTTTGCGCCGGCAATGCCGTTGGGCGCCCCCAGCCGGTAGCCCAGGGCGTTCAGATTTCGCTGCAATTGCTTGATCTGCGCCTTAGAAAGCGGCCGCCCATCGGCCTGATCCACCAGGAGCAGGGCCTGAGCGGTCGGCTTTGGCATGGCTGACGCCTGGGGATCGCGCGCGCGCACGATTTCCAGAAGCGCGTCGGTCGGATAGCCGTCGGCAGGCATGGCATTGGCCTGCTGGAAGGCGCGCACCGCCCGGCGGGTCGCCGCGCCAAACATCCCATCCACGGCGCCGGCGTCGTAACCGGTGCGGGTGAGCGATTGCTGTAGCGCCAGGATGTCTTCCCGCCGCATGGCGCCCAATTGCGTCGGCCATGGCCGCACGAGCCCGCTCTGGCCCTTGAACGCCCGCGCCAGCAAAGCCACGGCAAGGGCGTAGCGATCTGAATTGTTATAGGTTTTTATCACCTGGAAGTTATCGAACAGCAGCAGCGCCGGCCCTTGCCAGCCGGCGGGCAGGTAAAGCTGCGCGCTTTGTTGGCCCTCCTCAGCGCTCCAAGCTGTCCCGCCGATGGGCGTCACGCCGCGCCCTTGCCATTCGCTGACGGGCCGGGGCGTATTGTCGGCCAGCGCATAGTCGAAATTGCCCGGCAGGCGGACCTCCTCGAACACCGGCTCAGCGCGCTTCCAGCCGTGTTTGGCCAGGTAATTAGCGATTGAGGCGAGGACATCGCCCGTGTTCGACCAGATGTCGCGCCGTCCATCGCCGTCCCAGTCGATGGCGGTGGAAAGGTACATGTCGGGCATGAATTGCGGCTGGCCCATCGCCCCCGCCCACGAGCTTTTCAACTCGCTTGGGCCCGCGTAGCCGCGTTCGACCATCTCCATCAGGCTGAGCAGGAAGCCCTCGAACCGGCCGCGCCGGCGCTGGTCGTAAGCCAAAGTCGCCAGCGCGTCGGCGGCGTCATACTTGAGGACCACGGCGCCGAAATTGGTCTCGACCCCCCAGATTCCGGCAACGATATCGGCATCGACGCCGAAGCGCTCCTGGATTTGCCCGAACAGAATCGCGTTCTCCGCCCGCTTGGTCAGCCCGGCCTGAACGCGCGCCGGCGAAACCGCCCCGTTCACATACTCCCACGGCGGACGGACGAACTCGGCCTGGTTCTGGTCCTGCTGGATGATTTGCGGATCGGGGCGCAGACCATCCAACAGCCGGCGCACCACATCCGGATTGCGGCCCTGGGCGATCGCCCGCGCGGCGAAATCGGCGCGCCAGGCGTCAAAGCCCGCATCGCCTGACGTGGCGAAGGACAAGACCGGCGGGGGCGCGACTGTCTGGGCCGGCGCGCGCTCGCCCCACACGCCAGCGGCGGCCAGCGCCAAGGCCGCCACTGCGCCCAATCCTCTCAAACTGCGAACCAGCAAACAGCCCTCCGATTCGGAAGGCTAGGATGGCCCACCGATGACGGCAACGCGATGGCGGCCATTCGGGCGCCCGCTGACCGCTTGGCCGCTCGCCATTGACAGGTTAGGGCCGCCCCCTTATTCCGCCGCCTTCCGTTTCCGAGGCCCGGTCCCATGAAAGTGAAGTCTTCCCTCAGGTCCCTCAAGACGCGTCACCGCGCCTGCAGGGTCGTGCGGCGCAAGGGGCGGGTTTACGTGATCAATAAGGTCGCGCCCCGCTATAAAGCCAAGCAGGGCTGATAAACTCAGCGATAATGTGGAACGTCCCCCTTCCGCCGCGCGGGCGGAGGTCTATCTTTGCTGCATGCGCGGTCTGCTTTTAACCCTCTCTTTGGCGCTGGCCCTGACGGCCTGCGGGCCGCAAACGCGCAAATACAAAACCGATCCCCGGCTCGATCCTCTATTCACCGAACTGAAGGCCGCGCCGGACGCGGCGAGTTCGTCGGTGATCGAGGCGCGCATCTGGCGCATCTGGGCCGAGTCCGGCAGCGCCACGGTGGATATTCTGCTGGAGCGCTCGCAGGCGGCCGAGGCGGCGGGCGATATCCAACTTGCGCGCTCGCTGCTCGATCAGGCCGTGCAAATCCTGCCCGATTACGCCGAAGCCTATAACCGCCGCGCCGTGCTGGCGTTCAGCGCCGACGACCGCGCCGCCGCCATCGCCGACATCGAGGACGCGCTGAAGCGCGAGCCGCGCCATTTCGGCGCGCTGCTCGGCCTTGGCACGATCTACGAAAGCATGAACCAACCCAAGGCGGCGCTGGAAGCCTATAAAATGGCGTTGGAAATCGCGCCTTTCCTGGAGCAGGCCAAGCAGGGCGTAGCCCGGCTGAAGCCGCAGGTCGAGGGCGGCGGCGCCTAAATCCCGCCGCCGAATCACCCAGCAAGATTGTGAGCGAACGCTGCCAAAGCCCTCTCGGGCGATTGGAGCGCGCGCGCCCATTGTCTAGCGTCGCCCGATAGTTCCAAGGGAAAGTCATGCAGAAGAAGCCCGCCGCCAAAGCCGCCCGCTCCAACGCAAAACCGCGCGCCCGCGCTGAAAACGCCTTCGCGGAAGCCGCCTCCACAAGCGCCGCGCCGCAGGCGCTGACCTCGACGACGAAGGAAAAACTGCGCCAGATGGTGGCGCGGATCGAAACCCTTTCCGAGGAAAAGGCCGGCGTCGCAAACGACATCAAGGAAGCCTATGCCGAGGCCAAGACGCTCGGCTACGACACCAAGGCGCTGCGCAAGGTGATCGCTCTGCGCAAGCTCGACGCCAACGAGCGGGTCGAACTGGAAAACATGATCGATCTCTATCGTCACGCGCTCGGCGATATCTGATAAAAGGGGGCATGCCGCGAGAGGTCGATCCCAAGCGCACGCGCAAAGCCAAGAGGATCGTCCGCAAGCTCGCGGCGATGGAAGCGCCCAATCCGGAAACCGGCGAAATCAAAGCCGCCGAAAGCTATTCCGACTGGGAGCGCACGTTTCTCGGCGAGGTCGAAGGCCGGCTCGATAAATACGGGTCGGCCTTCCACAATCTGTCCAAGGGCCGCGCCGAAGAGGCGCTCTCCTCCCTCCAGCACGTCAAGCTCCGCGAAATCGCCGCCAAGGCGCGAGGAAAGCCGCGCAAGCCGCTGCGCGCCAGGAAGGCGGCGCCGCAAAAACCCGCGCGCGACATCAACGATTAGCCGGTTCAGCGCGCGTTCAGCGGCGTTCAGGCCTGTTTCGTGATGACTTTTTGGCGATGCGGGCTAAAACAGGCAGTCATGAGCGAGGCAGGCGCCAACGCCGAAGACGGCAAATGGGCGGCGATCGAAATGGCGATCACGCGCCAGTTCGACCGCTGCCGCAAGAGTCAGCGCAATTGGACGATCGGCCTGATCGTCATCATCGTGATGTTCGTATTGTTCTTCCTGTCCTCGTTCGCGAGCGCGGCGACGAACGAACATGCCGGCAGCTTCGCCAGCCTCATCTCCGTGCTCAGCGAAAAAGGCGCGAGCTGGGTGCTCGGCCTTGCGCCGATCGGGCTCGTCGGCTTCCAGGCGATGAAGAAAATCGGCCAGTGCGAGCGGAAAATCGAGCAGCTCGAAATGAGCCTGCTCTGCATTAAGCAGCACGACGCCGATTGGAAGAAATACTGGCACCGCGCCAATTACAGCGACGAGGGCGAAGGTGCTGTAATGGGCTTCCTCGAAAGCATGACGTAAGGCGGCGAACGCCGCGGGGGTGGAGAACGTGGACACGATCAATCCTGAAACACAGGATCTGCTGGCCAAGCTTGAGCAGTCTCGCAACAAGCGCCATGCGCTGCAGAACTTCCTGTCAGGCACGTTCATGACCGCGATCGTGGTGCTGATGGTGCTGCTGACGTTGTTCAACGTCTACGCCCTCAATCGCCTGCAATCGCAGACCGCCGATCTGCGCTCCACCGTGCTGGTCAGACAGCGTCTCGACGCCAACGCCAGCGCCAACAACGCCGCGCGCAATGTAAAAGACCTCGCCGACGATATGGCCGACTTGCAGCAGAGCGCGCAGGATCAGATCGCCCGCGCCGGCGTTTCGCCTGCCCAGGCCCGCGGCGTGCGCGAAGATGCGCGCCTCTACCTGATCGGGGCCAGCCAGCGCATGACTGCGCAAACACGCAACGTCGCTGCGGTGGTCGCTGAAAACCGGCGCGTGCGCGGGCTATCGCCCGCCGACATTGCCGTTCTGGGCGCGGTCAATGCGCTGCGCGCGTTCGATCTCGCCAGCGCCGATCTGATCGACGCGGAAAAGAACGCCGCGCAGGCGAGCATGTCGTTCGATCAGCTCTCCGCATCGATTCCGCAGGTGCAGGCGGCGGCGGCGAAGATGCAGGCGCTGTTGCGTTACCGCCCCGCTGCTGAAGCCAAGGCGGGACTGGCGCAGGTTTACTTCATCGTCGCCTCGCGGCTGAATTACCCGCCGGCCATTTGCGACACTGTCGCTGCGTTGACGGCTGAAGCCGCCGCTGCAAAGCCCTATCCGCTCAAGGTCGTGATCAACAACGCCGACTGCCTGCGCAAGACTGGCAACGTCAAACAAGCGAATGCCGAATTCGCCAAGGCGGTGGACGCATACAGGAAAAGCGATCCCAAGGGCGCGGTGACGCCGGCGCTCGATTACCGCGCCCTGCGCGGCCTTGCCACCACCGCCATCGCCCTGCCCGATGTGGCTGACAAGGCGCAGAACGACAAGAATATGAAAGCCGCGATCGACGATCTGCGCGCCGCGGCGGCGTTTTCAAAGGCCAATGGCGAAACGCCCGCCCAGCAGCAGGGCATTCTGGAGAATATCGGCTTTGGCTATCTGCGCATGGGCCTCTACCAGGAGGCCGTCGCGCACACCAAGCGCGTCGATCTGATCAACCCGATGGTCTGGAATTTGACCGTGCAGGCCATCGCCGCGGGCGAAGTGGGCGATTCGAGCCTGGCGCGCGACGCGCGCGAAAAACTCCGCGCCTTCCGCCGCCAGCAATTCAACGAATGCGAAGTGGCCGCTCTGCTCGGCCCGCTCGCGGGGAAGCTGAAACCGATCCTGGAAAGCGCGCAGGACGCGAAGTTCACGCCGGTGTGTCCGAAGGCGGCGTGAGGCGCGTAACCCTTCTCCCACAGGGGGAGAAGGCATTTTCCCTATCACGTCGCCGCTTTTATCAACCCGCCTTCAGGGTCGTTTCGTCGATGCCGTATTCGCGGAGTTTGCGGTAGAGCGTGCTGCGGCCGATGCCGAGGCGCCGCGCCACTTCGCTCATGTGGCCGGCGTAATGCTCGATGGCGAACTCGATCAGATCGCGCTCGACCGCTTCGAGCGCGCGCAGATGGCCTTTCTCATCGAACATCGCCACCGGCGCGGGCGTTGCAGCCGGCGCGTAAACCGGCGCGGCCATCTGATGATCGTTCGCGGCCGGCGCAGAAACACCTTGCGGCAGCGCGTCATTCGCCGGCGCAAGGCCAAGCGGGCGGCCGCGCAAAGCGGCTATCTGCGGGAAATCCTCCGGTTTCAGCCGCTCGCCCTCGCACAGGATCACCGCGCGGAACACAGCGTTCTCAAGCTGGCGCACATTGCCCGGCCAATCGAAATTCTGCAGCATCGCGATCGCCTCGGGCGAAGCGCCGCGCACCGAGCGGCCTTCTTCGGCGTTGAAGCGCGCCACGAACCGCTCGATCAGCGCCGGGATATCGTCGCGGCGCTGGCGCAACGGCGGCGCCTCGATGGGAAACACGTTCAGGCGATAATACAGGTCTTCGCGGAAGCGGCCGTCTGCCACCAATTGCGCCAGATCCTTGTTGGTCGCCGAGATGATGCGCACATCGACCTTCACCGGGCGCTTTGCGCCCACGGCGTCGATCTCGCCTTCCTGCAAAGCGCGCAGCAGCTTTACCTGCATATCGAGCGGCAATTCGCCGACTTCGTCGAGAAACAAAGTGCCGTGATTGGCTTCGACGAATTTGCCCTGGTGATTTTCCGTGGCGCCGGTGAACGAGCCTTTCATGTGCCCGAACAGGATCGACTCGACGAGATTTTCCGGGATCGCGCCGCAATTGACCGTGATGAACGGCCGGCCCGCGCGCTCCGACGCGCCCTGGATCGCACGCGCCAGCAATTCCTTGCCGACGCCGCTTTCGCCGGTGATCAGCACCGGAATGTTAGACGCCGCGGCGCGCTGGCCCATGCGGATCACCGGGCGCATCGCGGCGCTGGCGGCGATCATGTCTTCAAAGCCCATCACGTTCGCGACCTTTTTCTTCAGGCGCGTCACTTCGGTCTTCAGATTGGTCATGTCGAGCGCGTTGCGGATCGACACCATGATCCGTTCCGGGCTGGCGGGTTTTACGAAGAAATCCACCGCGCCGGCCTGCATCGCCTGCACCACCGTATCGATGCCGCCCGAAGCGGTGAGCACGATCGCCGGCAGATCGGGGCGGCGCACGCGAATATCCTTCAGCGCTTCGATGCCGCTCATGCCCGGCATGACGAGATCGAGCAGCATGAGATCGACATCGTCGTCGGTGGCGACGAGTGAAATCGCCGCGCGGCCATCGGCTGCCGATTTCGTACGGAATCCGTGACGCTCAACCGCGGCCTGCAACAGGCGACGCTGCGCGGGATCGTCATCGACGACGAGGATCGTTTTCATTTTAAACCACCATGACCCGAGCGCCACTATGCGGGCGCTTCAGAGCCGGACCATACGCAACGGAGGTTCAGGCCGCGTTAAAATGGGACAACGCTTTTGTGTTTAATCGTGGTGTATGCGGCGTTAACGGCTACGGCGCAAACGCGCTTATGTTTTGTAAAATATCTCGGCGTAAGTAACGGCATCGTTTCTAGGATCGCGCGCCGTGAACATTCTGGCAAAATATATTACCGGCGGCTCGGCTGTTCTTGCCTGCCTGTTTTCGCTTGGCTTCGCCATCGATACCGACGGCGCGAAAATGCCGAACGATGCGATCGTGTTCGCGGACGATGCGGCGCAAACCTATTACGCGCCCTCCTGCGTGAGCACGTGGCTGAGCCGCCC